>JBGOSW010000051.1:0-25036 GCA_041476145.1 Binatia bacterium | reverse complement strand
CTCCCACCGCTCGCGCCAGTTCATTCCTCGATCTCCATGACGATCGAGAAACGCTCCTCGCCTGCCTGACCCGCCGTCGTCGGCGAGGTGAACTGCACGTTGCGGAACATCGACGAGCTCTCCAGCGCCTGGATCAACTCGGAGGCGCGGTTTGCGAACCCCTCGATCTCGAGGCGAGCGTTCCGATAGCGGAAAGTGGTCAAGTAGGCGTCGGTCGGCAGCCGGTCGGTCAGCTCTTTCAAGAACATGATCATGCGTCGGCTCTGGTCGGCGGTGAGGGTGTCGATGCGCGCCTGGAGCGCGCGTGCCTCGGCCTCCTGCTTCTTCACCGCCGCGACCTGCGGCTCGAGGATCTCGACCTCGGGCGCCAGCGTCCGCCGCGTCATCTCGTCCCGCACGATGACGGCGCCGCCGTACACCAGCGCCAGGACGACCGCCGCGACCAGCAGCACGATCGGCACGAAGAGCCCTTCCTGCAGCCCCGGACGGTGTTCCTCGGGCAGGAGATTGAGGTCGACGACGCCTTCGCGCACCGCGCCGAGCGCCGCGCCGACGGCGGGAAGCAGCCCGGGCTCGGGACGGCTGAAGAACTCCGGCGGCGCATCGAGGCGGCCGTTCGCGAGCGCGATGAGCTCGCCGGAGCCCTCCCCATACTCACCGCCAACCCTCGTCGCGGTGGCGTAGAGCATCTCGACCGCGACTTGCGACGGATGGAACACCTCCGCGAGGTCGCGCCGCACGATCTGCTGAAGCTCCCCCGGCGCCGGCACCACGCCGCCGCGGAGCGCGTGGCTCGCGACCAGCTGGCGCTCGGCGAAGAGCGCCACCTCGAGATCGACGCCGCTCTGCACCACCATCGCGAGCGGCGCTTCGAGCGTGCCCCGGCAGAACGCGGCGTAGTCGCCGAGCGCCGCCGCCGCGATCACCACCGCCTTCGGGCGCGCACCGGCGGCTTCGAGCGCGTCGACGTACTCGGTCACCACCCGCCGCGGCACGCTCACGATGAGTACCGCGAGCCTCCCGGCCTCGCCGCCGCCCGACTCGCGTACTTGGTAGTCCCAGAAGACCTCGTCACGCGACAGCGGAATGACGCGCTCGATCTCGTACTCGAGCACCTGGCGCAGATTCTCGCGCGCCGCCGCCGGCAACACCAGCCGATTGAGGAGCAGCTCCTGGCGGGCGAGGCAGAGGTGGACACCGCCGGGGGCGATCTTGAACTCGTGGATGAAGGCGCTGACGGCCTGGGTCAGCGTCTGCGCGCGCTCGGGACGCCGACTCGCGGGCGCGAGGGGATAGCTGCGCTCGTGCCGCAGCGCCACGTGTAGGAGGCGCTTGCTCACGTGCGCCAGCGAGACCTGCTCGGGCTCGACGTAGATGCCGAGACCGTCCAGAAAGTCGGCCCGGCGAATGCGCTGCGCGAAAGTCGCGAGGTCCATCGAGCTCAGAGCACCGGGAGGCGGTCGATCCACCGCAAGATGCGAAAGCCTTCGCCGTCCTCGCTGACGGCGACGACGGCGCCGATGCGCGCCTGGATGTCGGCGCCCTGCATGACCGCGCGCGCATCGATCGCGACCGTGTCGGCGCGGCGGTCCACCAATCGGCGCGCCACCGTCTGGTCGCCGACCTTGGCTTGCACCAAGGTCAGGGCGCTTCCGGGATCGGTCGTCCGCGCCTCGAGTACCTCCTGCACATCCTCCTCCTCCCCTCCCATCACGGCGCGCAGCACCGGGGCAGGAGCGTTACGGACGTTGATGTTACCCGTGTTGTTGAAGACGGAAAAGATGTCGCGCAAGGCGATCGGCGGCTTCTGGTCGCCGCCGACCTCCAGACCACCCTTGGGCCCCGCCACGTGCGCGCCGGTGCCGAAGAAGAGATCGCGCGTGATGCCGCGCACCAAGAGGAGCTCGTCGACGGCGTCGAAGGGTCCGTTCTTCGGCGTGTACGGCTCGGGCAGACTCAGGTAGAACTCCGCCTCGGCACCGTGCAGGCGCTTCAGCGAGTCGGAATCGCGCCAATCGAGGATCGCGTCCGTGATCTCCTCCTGCTCGTCGCCGGTGACCCCGACGTTGGTGAGCACCCGCCGCAGTAGCGCTTCGTCGGCGCGCTTGAGCGAGATCTTGCCGCCCTCGTCGATGAGCCGAACCGAATAGGTCCCGCCGCCATACTTTCCCTCGTGCCAGCTTCCGTCGGGCGGCCACTGGTCGGCATCGAGGTCGGCCTCGTCGTCGCTATTGTCTTCGCGCGCCCGCAAGGTGCGGTAGATTCCCTGTCCGATACCGGCGAACGCGACGCCCCGAGCCTGCACTTCTTCAGCCATGTTCTGGGTGGCGATGGCCTCGTCGCGCATGCCGCGGCTGAACTCGGCGACGAGCACCGTCAGTACCATGAAGATCCAGAGGACCATCATGAGCGCGACACCGCGCTCGGAACGTAACGGCCGGAAGAGGATCGTCACGCCGGTCATTCGTCTTCGACCTCGGAATCGGGCTCGTTGTCGGCCTCACCGGCATCCTCCTCGTCCTCCGGCTCTTGGATGTCGTCGCCGCCCCACCCGTACGCGACCGTCATGAGCGGGATCTCCCGCACCCACGGGTGGTCGAAGAATGCCAACCCGTCGACGGTGATACGCACCGCCGCCGGCCACCCGTCTTCCTCGCGCGCGTCCCACTGCTGTTGCCAGCCGGATTCCGTCTCGTCGTGCGCCAGGTACTCGAACCGGATCGTGTCGAAGCCGCTCAGCAATACGGCACGTTCGACGTGGGCTGCGGACGGCGGCCGGTAGAGGTCCTGGGGCGTGAAGCCCACCCGCTCCTCGAGAATGAGTTGCCCGTCCGCGACCCGATAGGTGACGACGGCGAGCCCGGTGCCGCCACGCGCTTGTGGCGCCGCGCTCACGAACGACAGGCCGTCGGAGCGTCCGAGGAAATACGGGGCGGCATCGTCGTCGTGGCGCGCGAAATAGGGGACCGTCGAGCGCACCTCGCGGCCGATGATGTCCTCGGCGACGCGCATGCGTTGGTTCTGCTCGGCGGCACGCTCTCCCTTGAGGACGGCGCGGTGCCCGATGAAGAACGCGCTGTACACCATCAGCGTCAGCAGGCTGAAGATCACCAAAGAGAGGACGACCTCGAGCAGCGTGAACCCGGGTGCGCGCGTCGTGGCGCGATCGGTCCGCCGGGTCACGACGTCACCCGCGACGAGAGCCGCAACGTGCGAATCGTGTACACGCCCTCGCGACTGGCGGATTGCGGCCACAACACCGAGACTTCGATCTCGTACATGAGCAGATCGCTCTTGACGTCGAGCGCGTGCTTTTGCGCCTGGTCGGTGTACTCCGGCGCCTCGCGCACGATCACCTCCCAGTGGAAGGTGTCGTCGAAGCGGCCGCGGTCGCTGCCGGCCCGGACCTCGGGAAGCGCGATCGTCTGATCGAGGAGGCCGCGCGCGTACACCACGGCGTGCTCTCGCATTCCCGCGCCGCTCTGCATGCGCAGACCGGCTGAGAAGAGCTCGAGGACGGTCACCACCCCGACACCGAGGATCGCGAGCGCGATCGCGACCTCGAGCAAGGTGAACCCGCGCGCGCGCGTCCTCATCCACGCACCTCGTGGATCGTGACCGAACCGAGGAGCGGCTCGACGTCGACGGCGAACTGTAGCCCGACGCCGGAGCGGTCGGCGACGATCACGCCGAAGCCGTTCGACCCGCCGTTCGGGTAGAAAATCACGCGCGCGGTACCGTCCGGGTCGCGCCACCCGCCCCTGACGCCGATGAACGCCACGCCGTCCGGCAGGATCGCCTGCTGCCCATCCGTCCAGCGGAAGGTCGCGCCGTCGGGATCGAGGACGAGCACCTGCTCGACGCCGCGACGCACCGCTCGCTCGCGCAAGGCGCGCATGACCCCCGCGATCTTGCGGGTGCCCTGGCGGATCTCGCGTGAGCGCCAACCGCTCGTGATCCCCGGCACGACGAAGGCGCCGGCGATCGCCACGATCAACATGACGACGATCAGCTCGAAGAGGGAGAAGCCGGGTGACGATTGCGCCACGGCGCGGTCAGTGGCTCGGACGCTCAAGGTCAGCCTTGCCAACTCCCGATGTCGCGGGCGTCGCCTTCGCCTCCCGGGGCGCCGTCTGCGCCGTAGGTATAGAGATCGTACTCCCCATGCTGGCCGGGGCTCTCGTAGGTGTACGCGCGGCCCCAGGGATCGAGCGGCACGTCCTTCTTGAGATACGGACCGTCCCACCGCGGCAGGCTCGAAGGCGCGAGGCGCAACGCCGCCAGCCCTTCTTGCGTCGTCGGATAGCGCCCGACGTCGAGGCGAAAGGTGTCGAGCGCGGTGCCGAAGAGCTCGATCTGCGTCTTCGCCGCCTGCGCTCGCGCCTTGCGCTCACGGCCGAGATAGCTCGGCACCACGAGTGCGGCGAGGAGTCCGAGGATCACCATCACCACCAGGAGCTCGACGAGCGTGAAGCCGCCCTCGCGCGCCGCGCGTTCGCGCCGTCGGGGGCCGATGTGCGTCATCTCATGCATGTCTGCGTTCCTCCCGAGCGCGTCATACGTTGATGTCGTTGATGCTGAAGACCGCCATGAGCATCGAAATCACCATGAATCCCACGACCAAACCCATCACGAGAATCATCACCGGCTCGAGGAGGCTGGTGAGCCGCTTCACCTCGTTGCGCACCTCGCGATCGAAGTAGTCGGCGGTCGAGAGCAGCATCTCGTCGAGCTTGCCGGTGTCCTCACCGACGGCGATCATCTGCAATGCGAGCGGCGGAAAGGCGCCGCTCCGTCCGAGCGGACCCGCCATACCCGCGCCCTCGCGGACCCCGACCTGCACCTCGGCGACGGCGCGGCCGATCACCTGATTGGAGGCCACCTCGCGCACGATGTCGAGCGCCTGGAGCACCGGGACGCCGCTCCGCAAGAGCGTGCCGAGCGTCCGGCTGAAGCGCGCGACCTCCATGCGCCGCAGCAGGGAGCCGAGGATCGGCATGCGGAGCTTGAAGGCGTCGAGAGCGTAGCGCCGCTTGCCGGTACTGGCGTAGCGATAGAGGCCGTACGCGCCGCCGACGACCGCGACGACGCCGGGAAGCATCCAGATGCTGGTGAACATGTCGCTGATGCCGAGCATGATGCGCGTCGACATCGGCAGCGCCTGTCCGAGGTCGGCGAACATGGTCGCGAACTTCGGCAGCACGAACACCAGCAGCACCGTCACCGACACCGCGCCGACCCCGGTGAGGAGAATCGGGTAGGTCATCGCCGAGCGCACCTCGTCGCGCAGCTCCTGTACGTTGCGCAGGTAGTCCACGAGCCGGTTCAGGACCTCGTCGAGCACGCCGCCGATCTCGCCCGCCTTCACCATGTTGACGTAGAGCGGCAGGAAGGCTTTCGGGTGCTGCGCCAGCGCCTCGGCGAGGGACGTCCCGCCGCGTACCGAGTTGAGCACCTCGGTGGTCACGCGCTTCAAGTCGCCGGGCGCGAGCTCGGCAAGCGTCGTGAGACTGCGATCGAGCGGCATGCCGGCGGCGAGGAGCGTGCTGAGCTCCTGGGTGAAGATGAGGACGTCCTTGTTCTTGACGCGCTTGCCGCCGCCGAAGGACGGCAACGGGATCGCCGTCCGCGCCGGCGCCACGCTGGCACCACCGGCGCCGATCCGCAGCGGGATGAGGCCGCGCTCCTGGAGGCGGAGCACGACCGAGCGCTCCTCGCCGGCCTCCATGGCGCCTTCGACGATCTTCCCTTGGTAGTCGGTCGCGCGATATTGGTACTGTGCCATGGCGTCCTGAGCTGCGATTCGGCAGCGTTTTCGCCGCCCTCAATCGAAGAAAAACCTATCCCGTTCCGGGCTGCTTGCCGAGGCCCCCCGCCGTCCTCACGATCGCGCCGCCCGCGGTGGCGGATCGGCGGCGCCCTGGGGCGACGGGGACTCGGCGGGCTCCGCGAACTGCTCCTGGTAGAGCCGCTGATACTCACCCCCGCGCGCCATTAGCGCGGCGTGCGTCCCCTCCTCGACGATCCGCCCCTCCGAAAGGACGACGATGCGGTCCGCGCGCTGCACGGTCGACAGCCGGTGGGCGATCACGAACACGGTCCGGCCCGCCATCAGCCGTTCGAGCGAGCGCTGCACGCGCGCCTCGGTGACGGCGTCGAGCGCCGACGTCGCCTCGTCGAGGATCAAGATCGGCGCGTCCTTCAAGAAGGCGCGCGCGATCGCGAGGCGCTGGCGCTCGCCGCCCGAGAAGCGCGCGCCGCGTTCGCCGATCACGGTGTCGTAGCCCTGCGGCAGCCGCTCGATGACGTCGTGGATCTCGGCCATCTCCGCGGCGCGCACGATCGCGGGCTCGTCGGCGTCGGTCGAGCCGTAGGCGACGTTGGCGCGGACGTCGTCGTTGAAGAGAAACACGTCCTGGGTGACGATCGCGATGTGCGCCCGCAGCGACGCCCGGCGCACCCCCTGCAAGTCCTGGCCGTCGATCAGGATGCTGCCGGCCGTGGGCTCGAGAAATCCGGCGAGGAGGTCCATCAACGTCGACTTCCCCGCCCCCGAGAGACCGACGAGCGCGAGCGTGGCGCCGGCCGGCGCGGTGAAGCTCACGTCGACGAGCACGGGACGCGCCTCGTAGGCGAAGTGCACGTGCCGAAACTCGACCGTGCCGTTCTCGACGACGAGCGGCGGGCAGTCATCCCGCAGCGGCTCCGTCGGCTCATCGAGGACGTGCGACATGCGGTCGAAGGCGCCGAGGGCCGCCTGAATGTCGAGGTTGCCGCGGCTGATGCGCTTCACCGGCTCATAGGAAAGACCGAGGGCGACGAAGAACGACGCCAGCTCGCCGAGCGTCATCCGTTCGGCGAGCACCTCGCGGCCGCCGTAGGCGACGATCGCAGCCGCCGCGAACGCCAAGACCATCTCACTCAGCGGGCTGCTCGCCGCGATCAGATGTCGCGCCGAGCGCCGCATCGCGTAGAGGCGTTGGTTGCGCGCCTGGAAACGCCCCTTTTCGTACGCCGTCATGCCGAACGCCTTGGCGATCTTGTTGCCGGCGATCCCCTCGTGAGCGACCGCGCTCAGATCGGCGAGACACTCCTGCTCGAGTCGCACGCGGCGGCGGCGGGAGCGCCCGAAGTATATGAGCGGATAGACCGCGATCGGCAGCACGACGAGCGACATCAGCGCCATGCGCCAGTTTTGGTAGACCAGCAGGATGCCGAGGGCGACGACGCTGAAGGCATCTTTCAACGTCGTGAGCAGGCTCGTCGCGATCACGCTCTGGATCATGCCCACGTCGGAGATGATACGCGCGACCATCGCCGCCGCCGGCGTGCGCGCCAGGACGGACAGCGGAAGATCCACGACGTGGTCGTGCAGCGCCCGGCGCATGTCGCGGCAGATGCCGTCGCCGGCGACACCGATCCAGTACGTCTGCACGTACTCGAGCGACGTCTTGAGCGCGTAGAAGATCAATACGAAGAACGGCGCGAGGCGCACGATCGCAACGTGCTGGCGGAGCAGGTGCTCGTCGAAGATCGGCTTCACCAGATAGGCGACGCCGGCGATGAGCACGGCGCGCAGCGCCATCATGGCGAGCGCGCCGCCGAGCATCGGCGCATAGGGTCGGGTGAGGGTCCAGAGGCGGGCCATCGTCCGCCGCTCTACTACCAGGACCGACGCGGCGCCGATACAGCCACGGCGAGCTCCTCGACCGCGGCTGCGGCCGCGTCCCACGTGAGCGCGCGCGCCGCGGCCGCGGCGCCGGCTCCCAAGCGCGGCGCCGCGGCGAGCGCGCGCGCGAGCGCGGTGGCGAGCGCCGCGGCGTCTCGCGGCGGCACGAGCAGGCCGGTCTCGCCCTCGCGCACGAGATCCGGCAGTCCGCCGACCGCGCTCGCCACGACCGCACGCCCGCACGCCATCGCCAGGGGCGCGACCGCGCTTTGGCTCGCGCTCCAATACGGCAGGACGACGACGTCGGCGGCAGCGAAGCAGCAGCCGACCTCGGCAGCGGCGAGAAACCGATCGAGAAGGACGACACGCCCCGCGACGTCGAGCCGCTCCGCGAGGGCGCGATAGTAGCCGGCGTCGCGATGGTAGATCTCGCCGGCGACGACGAGCTGCACGTCCGCGGGAAGCGCGGGCAGCGCCTCGAGCAACGTCGGCAGTCCCTTGTACGCGCGCACGTATCCGAAGAAGAGGAGACGGCGCGGCGCCGCCGGTAGTCCGAGCGCGCGGGCGCAGGCGTCGCGGCGCGCCCGCGCCCCTGCCGGCGTGTCGGCGGAGTCGTCGTGGGAACACGACGGCGGCGCCTCGGCGGGCGGCAGGACGAGTGCGACCGGACGCGCCGGGTAGCGCGCGCGCAGGCGCGCGGCGTCGACGCTCGACTGGGCGACGAAGGCGTCGGCGCGACCGAGCGCGAGGCGCGCCACGACGCTCCCGCCGGGGATGGGCTCGTGCGGCTCGAGGTTGTGGCAGACGACGATCGTCGGCACGCCGCGGCGGTCGAGCAGGGTCGCGATCGCCGCGAACGCGGGGGCGAAGAAGGGATGCCACCACTCGAAGAGGGCGGCGTCGGCGTCGGCCGCGGCGGCGGCGACGCGCGCCCAGCTTCGCGGCCCGATCGAGTCGAGCAGCGACACGGCGGGCGGGAGCGTCGCCGGCCCGCCCGCCGCCGCGGTATCGACCGTCTCGTACTGCGTGCGGCCGGGGAAAAAGAGGCGCGGGTAGAGACGACGATACGAGATCCGGCGTACGTCGTGGCCGCGGCGCGCCAGGGCCGCGGCGAGGCGGTCGTGGTACTGCGCGATGCCTCCCCGAAGCGGCGCGCTCGGCCCGATCAACGCCAGGCGCATCGGCGGCGGGGCGCCGGGATCAGGCGCCGAGCACCCGCCCGTCCATCGGCTCCGCCGGACGGGTGTCGAGGAGGGCGAGGATCGTCGGCGCGAGATCGGTGATCGCGAGGTCGCGCGTCGGGAAGCCGCGACGGTTCACGTAGAGGAGCGAATCGTCGTAGGTGTGCATCCCGGTCAAGGCGCTACGGCCGAAGAGCTCGTCGCGTGCCACCGCCCCCTTGATGTCGAAACCGTCGTGGAAGTGGAGCACCGCGTCGGGTGCCTGCGCGAGCTGTGGACCGTGGTAGATCTCGTCGCGGCGGAAGACCTGCTTCACGGGCCGACCCGCCCCATGCACCGCCGGTCCGGGGTACTCGATCGCCGCGAGGCCGTCGGCGATCCGCCGCAGCAGCTCCTCGGCCTCGGCGCCCGGCTCGACGACGCCGTTCGCGAACCGCCCCTTGAGATTGAGGTAGATGCGCCCGGGATCGAGAATGAACGCCTTGGACGTCGGATCGAGGTCGGCGATCGACTTCGGCGTCGGCGTCTTGAACGTCAGCAGCCCTTCCCGGCGCAACCACACGTTCGGGTAGAACTCGGTCTCGATCAGCGTGTGGCCGTGATCGGCGAGCACGAAGAGCGGCGTGCGGTCGGGGAGCGCGTCGACGAACTCGCCGATCGCCGCGTCGACGGCGGCGTAGAAGTCGAGGAACCGTTGGTGCAGCGGCGCCGCGGGATCCGCGTACGCGCTCCAGAAGTAGTGGTGCAGGCGGTCGGTCTCGGTGATGACGCCGATGAAGCAGTCCCAGTTCTCCTCGCGGAGAAAATGGGCGAGCGTCCGCCGGCGCGCCGCGAGCGTGTCGTGGAGATCGCGAAAGAACGCGTCGACGCGATCGTTGGCGTTCACGTAGTCGACGTCGATCTTGTAGCCCTGACTCTTCAAGAGCGGCAGGACGCTCGCCGGCGTCACGGCGCGCTCGATGTTGACGGCGACGAACCCGGAGACGAGCACGCCGTTGATGTCCTTCGCCGGATACGTGTTGGGGATGTTCAGGACGATCGAGCGTCGCCCGACGGACCCGAGGACGTCCCAGATCGTCGCCCCCTGCACGTGGCGGTAGTTCGGGAAGTAGAGGGCGTAGGAGTCGCGCTTCACGTCGGTGAAGCCGTAGATGCCGTGGCGCCCCGGGTTCGTCCCGGTCATGAAGCTCGACCACGAGACGCTCGAGATCGTCGGGATGCTGGAGGTCATGCGGGTGAGCGTACCCGCGCGCCGCAGCGCCGCCATGCGCGGCATCACCCCGCGATCGGTGAGCGCCTCGATGAGCGGCGTGCCGACGCCGTCGAGCCCGATCACCGCCACTCGCGGCTTCGCCTTCGCCTTCCTGAAGCGGTCGAAGAGACCCATCCGATCCTTCCTCGCGGCGCGCGCCTAGTGGGACACTAGACGTCGTCCTTCTGCTCGATCGCCTCGCCGGTGATCACCAGCTCGCCGCGCTGGTTCGTGCAGGTGGTGCGGCAGCGCAGCCGGCGCGTCTGCGGCAGGATCTCGATCACCGTGCTGCGCGCCGTGATCGTGTCCCCGAGAAAGACCGGCCGCAGAAATCGCAGCGTTTGCTCGACCGAGATGCCGCCGGGAAGCTGCAGCAAGAGTCCGTTGGTGGTGGAAAGCAAGCTCGCGGTCAGCATGCCGTGCGCGACGCGCCGGCCGAAGCGCGTGCGACGCGCGTACTCCTCGTCGACGTGCACCGGGTAGTGGTCGCCGCTGAGCTCCGCGAAGCGCAGGACGTCGGCCTCCTCGATCGTCTTCGAGTACACCGCCTCGTCACCCACCTTGAAGTCTTCGAAGCGCTTGGTCTCCATGCCCTCACCGGCGCGGCGCGCGCGGGACGGACGCGACGACGGCCTGCGCGCGCTCGCGGGTGCTCACTGCGGCTCGTTGACGACGCAGCGATCGACGAGAAACGATTCGGCCGGCCGGAAGGCAGCGTCTCCTACCGCTCGACTCCGCGGCTGTCAACGTCGCGGGCGGCGCTACCACCGCGCCACGACGGCGCCGGCGGTGATGCCGCCGCCGACCGCGTTCAGAACGACGAGGTCGCCGCGGGCGAGCCGCCCCTCACGCACCGCCTCGGTGAGGGCGATCGGGATCGACGCCGCCGACGTGTTCCCGTAGCGTGACAAATTCACGACCGCACGCGACTCGTCGATACGCAGCAGCTGGAGCATCATGCGGATGATCCGCACGTTCGCCTGGTGCGGGACGACGAGCGCGACATCGGCCGGCGCGACGCCCGCGACCGCGAGCGCTTCGCGTGTCAGGTCGACGAGGTGCTCGACCGCGACGCGGAACACCTCCGGGCCGTCCATGTGCATCCATGCGCGCGCGTCGGCGACGCCTGCCGACTGCGGCGCGCCGAGCGGCGCCGTCAAGATCGACCACTGCGCCCCGAGCGCGCGCAGACGGCAGGCGAGGATGCCGCGTGCGCCCGCGGGCGCCGCGTCCGCGGCGCACAGGACGACGGCGCCGGCACCATCGCCGAAGAGCGGCGCCGTCGCGCGATCGCACGGATCGACGAACGCGCTCAGGCAATCCGCGCCGACGACGACCACGACGCCGTAGTCCCCCGCGCGTACCCCTTGGTCGGCGACGGTGAGCGCGTACGGAAACCCGGCGCAAGCCGCCGCGACGTCGAAGGCGGGGGCGGTGCGCAGCCCGAGCCGTTCGTGCAGCAAGCATGCGAGCGACGGGAAGCGATACGCCGACGACGTCGTCGCGACGACGAGCGCGTCGATCGCCGAGGGCGACACGCTCGCGGCGGCGAGTGCGTCGCGCACCGCGCGCTCCGCGAGGTCGACGAGGGATTCGTCCGCGCCGAGGACGCGGCGCTCGCGGATGCCGGTGCGCTCGATCCACCCGCGCTCGACACCCAGGCGATCCTCGATTTCGGCGTTCACCACCACCCGCGACGGCAGGGCGGCGCCGACACCGGCGAAGCACGCGCGTCGCATGACCGAGGTCTACGTCACGCGACCGGGGAACGCTACTCGACGGTACCCGTCGGCGCGGGCGGAGCGCTCGCGCTCCGCCAGAACGGCCGCGCCGTCGCGCGCTCGCGGCGCAGGCGCTCGAGGCGTGCCGCGTCGACGCGGTACATGTAGATCGAGTAGCCGAGGCGCTCGTCGGGCGGCTCGACCGTGAGCCAGTCGACGCACCCGGGTGTGAGGCTGAACTGCGGTCGATGCACTTCGATCGCATGCAGGGCGTACGTCCCGACCGTCGGCGTGCACGGCACCGGATCGCCGACGACGCCCCACAGCTCCGCGTTCGAGCCGTACCCGGCGTAGAAGAGGCGGTCGACGCCGTGGCGGCGCTGCCATTTCCCCAGGCGGCGCTTGTCTTGCCCCCAGTCCTCGCGGTGCACGAGGTAGCGAGGTCCGCCCTCGGGACCGCCCGCCCAGACGTTGAAGAACATGAGCTCGTGCGGGTAGACGCGCAGCGACTCGCCGATCGCGCAGAGCAGGAGTGCGGCGAAGACGGCGCGGCCGCGCGCACCGAGAAGCGGCGGCGCGCCGCCGAGCGCGCGCGCCGCCCACACCATCACGAAGGGAAAGGCGGGGAGCAGGAACGCGACGTTCGCCTGATGGCGCCCCGCGCTCAAGAGGACGAGGAGCAGGACCGGATACGCGAGCAACGCGGCGTCGAGCGCGAGCTCGTGTCGCGAGGCACGGAGAAGCGTGGTGCCGCGCAGGACCGCGATCGCCTGCGCGCCGAGCGTGAGCTTGAGCGCGAGACAGGCGAGGTAGAACCACCACCAGCCGCTGCGACTCACGGCGCCGAAGAGATAGTCGAGGTGCCCCTTGCGGCCGTGCAGAATCTGGAACGCCGCCCCCTCGATCCATGCGGGAAACGGCAGCGGCCCGATCGCCGGCACGCCCGCGGCAGCGGGCGTGCAGGGCGCGCCGAGTTGCACCGCGCCGACGGTGAGCCCGTAGATGACCCAGAGCGTGACGAAGAACGCCACGGTGCATGCTCCCGCGAGGACGCGCGCCGGGGAACGCCGATCCGATTCGACGGGCGGTGCGCTGCTCGCGCTGGCCGGGCGGGTGCCGGCCGGCGACGCCATCATGCCGCGGGTGACGGCGATGGCGCCCAGGACGAGGATCATCGGCAGGGTCGTGATCTTGGTGGCGGCGGCGCCCGCCAGCGTGCCGCCGAGCGCGGCGGCGCGCAGCACCGTCGGTCGCTCCAGCAGGCGGATCGTCGCCAGCAGAACCGCGCACGCGAGCGCGGCGCTCCACGCGTCGAGCGTGGCGAGCGCGCCGTTCGCGAGAACGGTCGGCGAGAAGCACCACAGCGCCTGCGCCGCGAGCGCGGCGCGCGGTCCGAAGCGGCGCGCGGCGCTCCACAGCGCCAGGCCGGCGACGACGACGACGACGACGGTCGCGCCGCGTGCGGCGAGCAGGCGGCGACGGAAGGCGGCCGGGGAGCCGCCCACGACCGTGTCGAGCGGTGCCGTGCGCGGCGTCGCCGCGAGCGCGGGGTCGACGGTCCTGAGCGCGAGCGCGAATCCCCACATCGGCAGGACCGGTGCCCCGCAGAGATACTGAAAATCGCGGTGCGCCCACAGGGTGGCGGCGCTCGCCATGTAGCTGCCCTCGTCGACGGTATCGGACTTGTCGCGGGCGATGCCGAGGAGCAGTACCGCCTGGACGAGCGCGAGCGCGAGCGCGATCCGAAGGCCGCTCACGACGCGCGATCGCGCGGCGACGGCGGCGCGCAGCGGCGCTTGACAGCGACAGCAACACACGGGATCGCTGTGCGATGCGGCGTGACCCGGCGTGCCCGCGACGCGCCCGTCGAGCGCGATGACGGGCCGGACGAGCCCATCAGGCCCATCGGCGGCGGCCGCCGCCGCATGGGCGGCGTGTCGCTATCGCTGGCTCCTGCCCTGGAGCGCGCGCAGCCGGCGCGCCGCTCGTCGCTACGCGCGGATCGTCGGCCGGGTCGAGTTGCTGCGCGATCGGGCGCGGCGCGCGCGCGCGCGCGAGCGCATCACCCGCTGGCTCGGCTGCCCGCCCTCCGAAGCCGATCGTCTCTATCGCGCCAGCCTCACCTCGGAGGCGCAGGAGGAAGCCGACAGCGCCTGGTGTATGCGCCACCCGCACGCGTGGGCGGAGACCTTCCGGCCGCCGCGCGACGAGCCGGCGGCGCACGGCCCCACGATCTACGTGACCCTGCACTTCGGGAGTCCCATCCTCGCCTACCTCTACCTCCGGTGCCGGCGTGGCCTCGACGTGCGGGTGATCGTGCGCCCGCTCTCCGCCGCAAACCCGATGCCGGCGGCGAAACGCGCCTTCGCCGAGCGCAAACTCGCCTGGGTCGCGGCCGCCGCGGGTGACGCACCGCTCGCGACCGACGGCGCCGGAACCGCATGCGCGCGCGACCACCTCGTCGGCGGCGGCTCGCTCTTCGCGGCCGTCGACGTCCCCGGCGACGTCGTGAGTCGCGCCGCCGTCGTGGCACCGTTCGGCGAGCGCATTCTCGTGTCGTCCGGCATGGTGACGCTCGCGCGCCTCACGGGCGCGTCGTTGCAGCCGATCGTCGCCGTGCGGCGCGGCGACGCGCTCGCGCTCCGCTACGGTACGAACATTCCCGCGGGCGTCGACGCCGCGACCCTCGCCATGACGTTCCGCGAGCTCGGGACCTTCATCGCCGACGACCCCGGGGAATGGTGGCTGTGGCCGTACGTCGTGACACCGCCCGCCGCGGACGCCACGCCCTGAGACACGCCGGTGCGCCCGGCCGCTACAGCTTGCGCGCAGCCTCGTAGTCCTCGTCGATCCGCCGCCCGGCGTCCACCATCATCTCGCCGAGGAGCCCGGTCGTGAAGAGCTGCACGCCGACGACGACGAGCAGGACGCCGAAGATCAAGAGCGGATGGTGCTGCAGGATGTGGCCGTAACGCAGTCGCAGGTAGGCGATGTAGGCACAGATCGCGAGGCCGATCGCGACCAGGCCGGCGCCCGGCAGCGAGAAGAAGTGCGCCGGCCGTCGATTGTAGCGCGTCAGGCAGATGACGGTGACCAGGTCCATGATGCCGCGCAGCACCCGTGACCAGCCGTAGCGCGAGCGCCCGACGGCGCGCGGGCGATGCGTCACCGCGATCTCGGTGACGCGGAAGCCGCGCCAATGCGCCAGCAGCGGGATGAAGCGGTGCAGCTCGCCGTAGAGCGGCACCTCGGCGGCGACTTCGCGGCGGTAGGCCTTGAGCCCGCAGTTCACGTCGTGGAGCGCGACGCCGGAGGCGAGGCGCGAGAGGCCGTTGAAGACGCGCGACGCGAGCACGCGCGCGGGTGGATCCTGACGCGCCGTCTTCCAGCCGCTCACCAAATCGGCGCCCTCGTCGAGCGCGGCGAGAAGGCGCGGGATCTCACGCGGATCGTCTTGCAGGTCGCCGTCGATCGTCACCAGGCGGCTGCCGCGCGCGGCGCGAAAGCCGACGGCCAGCGCCGCGGACTTGCCGAGATTCGTGCGCAGGCGGACACCGCGCACCCGCCGATCGCGGCGGTGCATCTCGGTGATCGCGCCGAACGAGCCGTCGGTCGAGCCGTCGTCGACGAAGATCAGCTCCCAGACGAGGTTGAGCGGCGCGAGCGCGGCGGCGCACTCGTCGACCAAGGCCGCGAGCGTCGCGCGCTCGTTGTAGACGGGAACGACGATGGTGAGCTCGGGGGCGTCCTCGTCCCGCCCGTCGCCCGCGTGCTCCGGTCGTTGCGAGACGGCGCCTCCCGCCATGCCCGTCACTCCCTCTCTCGCCGCGCCTCGCCCGCAGGCGGCACGACGTTCACTCCTCCTGCGTCACCCGCAGCACCTCGGCCACGGTCGTCGTGCCCTCACGAACCTTGAGCCAGCCGTCGTCACGCAGGGTACGCATGCCGCGCGCGGTCGCGGTCGCCTTGATGGCGTCGGCGGACGCGTGCTTGAGGATCTGCTCGCGCACGCCCTCGTTCATGAGGAGCAACTCGTAGATGCCGCTGCGGCCGCGGTAGCCGGTGCCGGAGCACTCCTCGCACCCGGCGGCGCGATAGACTGAGCCGTTCGTTACGGCGCTGTACGCGGCGGCGCTGGCGAAACGCGCCACCGTCGCGCTCGACACGTCGCCGGCGCCGAGCAGCGCCTCGTCGGTGGCCACCGCCTCGCGGCAACGGATGCACACCTTGCGCACCAGCCGCTGTGCCAGGACGCCGAGGAGCGACGACGCCAGCAGGTAGTCCTCGACGCCCATCTCGAGGAGCCGGCTGACGGCGCCGGCGGCGTCGTTGGTGTGCAAGGTGGAGAAGACGAGGTGGCCGGTCAGCGCCGCCTGCACG
The DNA here is from genome assembly GCA_041476145.1 of Binatia bacterium. Taxonomy (GTDB): domain Bacteria; phylum Desulfobacterota; class Binatia; order UTPRO1; family UTPRO1; genus DP-19. Next base: position 8,833 of record JBGOSW010000051.1, on the reverse strand, counting down.
GCGATCTCCGCGGTCTCGGGGTCGCGGATCTCACCGACCATGATGACGTCGGGGTCTTGCCGGACGATCGAGCGCAGGCCGTTCGCGAAGGTGAGGCCGATCTGCGGCTTCACGTGGATCTGGTTGACGCCGGAGACCTGGTACTCGACCGGATCCTCGATGGTGATGATCTTCTTGTCCGGCGAGTTGATCTTCTCGAGCGCACCGTAGAGCGTGGTGGTCTTGCCGCTCCCGGTCGGACCGGTGACGAGGATCATCCCGTAGGGCCGCACGATGAGTTTTTCGAACTCGCCGAGCGTGTCGGCCGGGAAGCCGAGCTGCTCGAGGTCGAGGACGATGCTCGAGCGGTCGAGAATGCGGAGCACGACGCTCTCGCCGTAGAGCGTCGGCAGGGTCGATACGCGGAGATCGATCTCCTTGCCCATCGTGCGCAGCTTGATGCGGCCGTCCTGGGGCAGCCGGCGCTCGGCGATGTTGAGCTTCGCCATGATCTTCACGCGCGAGACGATCGCGGCCTGCTGGCGACGCGGCGGCTGCTCGATGTCGTGCAGGACGCCGTCGATGCGGTAGCGCACCTTGAGCTCGTTCTCGAACGGCTCGATGTGGACGTCGGAGGCGCGCTGCTCGACGGCGCGATTGATGAGCAGGTTGACGAGACGAATGACCGGCGCCTCGCTCGCGAGATCGCGCAGGTGGTTGACGTCCTCTTCGTCGGTGGCGAGGTACTCGAGATTGCCCTCGGTCTCCACCGACGCCGCCGGCGTCTCGTCGTAGCCCTCGAGCGCGGCGATGATCTCTTTCTCGCGGCCGAGAAACGGGCGGACGTGCAATCCGGTCGCGACCTGGAGGCCGTGCATGCTGTCGAGATCGCTCGGATCGGCCATGGCCACCGTGAGCGTGCCGTCCTGGATCTCGAGCGGCAGGATCTTGGCGTGACGCAGGAACTGGACGTTGACGCTCGGCAGCGTCACCGCGACGGCCGGAAACTCCTTGCGCCCGACGAGTGGAATGCCGAGGTGCTCCGAGAGCAGGCTGATCAGATCGTCCTCGGAGATGAACCCGAGGTCGAGGAGGAGGCGCTCGAGGCGCTCGCCGCGCTCTTGCTGGAGCAGCCGGACCTTACGGATATCCTCGGCGCTGACCCGTCCGCGTGCGAGCAGCAGGTCTTCGAGGCTCTTCCGCTCCGGAGCCTGGACGTCCTTCTGCTCCGTCGGCGAGTCGGGGGCGGTCGTGTCCCCACGCTCCAAGGCGCGCACCTCCATATGGGATGTGTAACACAGCGCCGAAGGCGCCTTCAACGCGGGTCGGGGCCGCAATCAGGCGTGCGGGTCGTCCGCGAGCCGTTGACGCCAGGACTGCAGCAGATCACGCAGGGTCTGACGCAGCGGGATCGCCGCCGACCAGCCGAGGGCGGCGGCGCGCGCGGCGCTGCCGACGACGGTGGGCACCTCGTGGGCCCGCAGACGCCCGCGCTCCTCGCGGCACTGGATCGCCGCCCCGCTCTCGGCCGCCAGCATTTCGACGATCGCCCCGACACTCGTCGCGACGCCGGCGCAAAGATTGTAGGCCTCCCCTGGTGTCCCGCGCTCGGCGAGGAGCGTGTAGCCGCGCACGATGTCGCGCACGTCGGAGAAGTCGCGCTCGGCCTTGAGATCCCCGACGCGCAGGACAGGCGGCGCGAGACCCGCCTCGATGCGGGCGATCTGGCGCGCGAAGTCGGAGCACACGAAGTCGGGGCGCTGGCCCGGGCCGGTGTGGTTGAACGCGCGCACGCGGATCACCGGGCACTCGCTCGTCCACCAGCGCTCGAAGGCAACGAGGTCGGCGGCGGCCTTCGAGACGCCGTAGAGGTTCACCGGCTTGAGCGGCGTCGTCTCCCCGACCGGCAGGTCGGCTCGTCCGATGGCGCCGTACGCCTCCGCAGATCCCGCCACCAGCACGCGCGCCGCCGGGGCGACGGTACGCGCGGCGTCGAGGACGTACACGGTGCCGAGTACGTTCACCGCGAACGCCCGCGCCGGGTCCGCCTCCGCGTGCGGCGCGAAGGCGACCGCGGCGAGGTGGAAGATGCGTTCAGGCGCCGCCGCCGCGAGCGCGCGCGCGACGGCCGCGCGATCGCTGACGTCGACGACCGCCAGGCGTTCGGGCGCGAATCCCGGATGGCGGGCGGCGAGCGCGCGCAGCGGCGCGCGGCCGGCTCGGCCGGTCACCGTGCCGGTGACGTCGTGTCCGTCGGCGAGGAGCGCCGCGGCGAGGTGAAGACCGGCGAAGCCACCGATCCCGGTGACGAAGCAGCGCACTGCCGTCGCTCAGCCGCGAGCGTAACGCGCGCGGTCGGCGTCGACCATCATCGCGACGAGCTGCGCGAAGGTGACCTTCGGACGCCAACCGAGTACGGACTGCGCCTTGGACGCGTTCCCGACCAGGAGGTCGACTTCCGCGGGCCGTTTCAGCGTCGGGTCCTCGCGGACGTGCGCGCGCCAGTCGCGGCCGATCCGCTGGAAGGCGAGGTCGACGAGCTCGCGGACGGTGTGCGACTCGCCGGTCGCGACGACGTAGTCGTCGGGCTCGGGCTGCTGGAGCATGCGCCACATCGCGTCGACGTAGTCCCCGGCGAACCCCCAGTCGCGCTTCGCCGCGAGGTTGCCGAGACGCAACTCGTCGGAGAGCCCGGCGGCGATGCGCGCCACCCCGTCGGTCACCTTGCGGGTCACGAACTCCTTCCCGCGCCGCGGCGACTCGTGGTTGAAGAGGATGCCCGAGCACGCGAAGATTCCGTAGCTCTCGCGGTAGTTGACCGTGATGTAGTGCGCGTAGACCTTGGCGACGCCGTACGGACTGCGCGGGTGGAACGGCGTCAGCTCGGTCTGCGGCACCTCGCGTACCTTGCCGAACATCTCGCTCGACGACGCCTGGTAGAAGCGGATCGAGCGATCGACGAGACGGATCGCCTCGAGGAGCCGCGTGACGCCGATGGCGTCGAACTCCGCCGTCAGCACCGGTTGCGCCCACGAGGTCGGTACGAACGACTGCGCCGCGAGGTTGTAGAGCTCGCGCGGGTGGACCTGCTCGAGGAGCGTGATCAACGACATCGTATCGAGGAGATCGGCTTGCACCAGATGCAGGCGATCGCGGATGGGCTCGATGCGCTCGAAGTTCTCGGTGCTGGCGCGTCGCACCATACCGTAGACCTCGTAACCCTTGGCGAGCAGAAGCTCGGCGAGGTACGAGCCGTCCTGACCGGTGATGCCGGTGATGAGCGCGCGTGGCACGGTCATGCGCGTCCTCCGCGCGCCCGTGCCGCCCGCGCGCCGCGCGGCTGCGGCCGGCGGATCGGGCGTGCCGTCGCGGGCGCCGCCGCGACGCGGCCATAGCGATCCTCGAGGCGGACCACGTCGTCGACCTCGGGCGTCGACGCCTCGAGCACGTCGCAAACCGTGACGGCGGTCATCCGATGGTGATCGCCGGGACGGATGCGGAGCGCGTCCCCGGCTCGCAGGCGACGTCTCTGGACGCGCCCTCCGCCCGGCGCGAACTCGAGTGCGAGCTCGCCACGCAGCACGTAGATGGTCTCGTCCTTCTTGCGATGGAATTGGTAGCTCAACGCCGCCCCGCGGTCGATGTGCAGGATCTTGCCCACGTAGCGCTCGGTGTGCGCCCACCAGAGTTCCCAGCCCCACGGCTTCTCGACCCGCGTCAGTCCGCGGCGCCGGTGCCTCGTCGTCGTCACGCTCACGATCGGCCCTCCGCGCTCGCGGCCCGCAGCCGGGCACCGTACGTGCGTTCATAATAGTCGCGATAAGCGCCGCTCTTGATCGCCTCCCACCACGGTCGGTGCGCGCGATACCACGCGATCGTCGCGGCGATGCCGGCCGCGAACGGCTCCCGCGGCGCCCATCCAAGCTCGCGCCTCGTCTTCGACGCGTCGATCGCATAGCGGCGGTCGTGGCCGGGGCGATCGGCGACGTGGCGCAGCAGCGTCGTCGGTTTCCCGAGCGTCTCGAGGATGCGCCTGGCGACGTCGATGTTGCGGTGCTCGTTGCCGCCACCGACGTTGTAGATCTCGCCGGCGCGTCCGCACCGCAAGACGACGTCGAGGGCGCGACAGTGATCGGCGACGTGGATCCAATCGCGCACCTGACACCCGTCGCCGTAGAGCGGCAGCGGCTCGTCCGCGAGGGCGTTGGTCACGAAGAGCGGGATCAGCTTCTCGGGAAACTGGTAGGGGCCGTAGTTGTTCGAACAACGCGTGATCAGCGCATCGAGACCGTACGTCCGATGCGCGGCGCGCACCAGGAGGTCGGCCGCCGCTTTGCTCGCCGCGTACGGGCTGTTCGGCTGGAGCGGATGCTCCTCCGCGAACGCGCCCGTCGGACCGAGGCTGCCGTAAACCTCGTCGGTCGACACCTGGAGGAAGCGCCCGACCTTCGCGCGCCGCGCGGCATCGAGCAGCACCTGGGTGCCGACGACGTTGGTGCGCAGGAAGGCCGTGGCATCGGCGATGCTGCGGTCGACGTGCGACTCGGCGGCGAGGTGGACGATCGCGTCGACGCCCTCGACCGCCGCATTCACCGCGTCCGCATCGGTGACGTCGGCGCGCACGAAGCGGTGGCGCGGATCGCCCATCACCGGCTCGAGGTTGGCGAGGTTGCCGGCGTAGGTGAGGAGGTCGAACGTCACCACCTCGTCCTCGGGGTGCGTCGCGAGGACGTGCTGCACGAAGTTCGCGCCGATGAAGCCGGCGCCGCCGGTCACGAGGAGCCGCATGCGCGTGTCAGCGTGGACGCGTCGTCCAGTCGAACCCGATCGTCGGGTCGTCGTGGGGAATGCGCTCCTCGTCGGGGTCGGCGGGATCGTAGGCCTCGCTGGTGTGGTAGAAGAGGCCGGCCGGACGGGTGCCGAGGACGCGGTAGCCGTGCGCGACGCCGATCGGGATCGCCATCAGCAGTGGGGCGCGCTCGCCCATGATGACGACGTCGGTCTGGCGGTGGGTCGGCGACTCCGGGCGCAGATCGTAGAGGACCACCTGCGCCGTCCCGGAGGCGAAGAACCAGAGGTCCCACTGCCGTCGGTGCCAGTGAAACGCCTTGATCACGCCCGGGTACGCCTCGGTGTAGGTGGTCTGCTTGACGGGCACGTAACAGGCGTCGTCGGCGCGCAAGACCTCCATGAGCAGACCGCGGTCGTCGGAGCGGACGGTCAGTTGCTTCACGCGCACGCCATCGATCATCGGGTTCTCCTCGGGGTTCTCCTCGGGGTTCTCCTCGCCCGTGGGCGCCGCTCGATCTTGTTGGCTCCGGTGCGCGCCACCAGGTTTCCCGCCCGATGCAGCGCCTCGAAGGTGCCGGCATCGGTCCACCACCCGCGCAAGATCTCGAAGCCGAGCTCGCCGCGCTCGATGTACCAGTTGTTGACGTCCGTGATCTCGAGCTCGCCCCGGCCGGACGGCTTGAGCGTACGGATCACGTCGAAGACACGCGCATCATACATGTAGATTCCGGTGACTGCATATCGACTCTTTGGCCGTCGAGGCTTCTCCTCGATGCCGACGATACGCCGGCCGCGGAAGATCGGCACCCCGAAACGTTCCGGATCGGGCACCTGCTTGAGGAGGATGCGCGCACCCTCTTGGCCGCGCGCGAACGCCTCCGCCGATGCCCGGAAGTTGCCCGCGATGATGTTGTCGCCGAGGACGACGCACACCCGCTCGCCGTCGACGAAGTGCTCGGCGAGCGACAGCGCGGCGGCGATGCCACCCTCCCCTTCCTGGTACGTGTAGTTGAGATGCTTCAGACCGAAGTCCTTGCCGTTCCCGAGCAGACGCAGGAAGTCGCCGGCGTTGTTGCCGCCGGTCACCAGCATGATGTCGCGGACGCCGGCGTTCAACAGCGCCTGCAACGGGTAGTAGATCATCGGGCGGTCGAACACCGGCAGCAGGTGCTTGTTGGTGACGCGGGTCAGCGGGTGCAGGCGGCTGCCGAGTCCGCCGGCGAGGAGCACGCCCTTCATTGGCCGAGCGCGCTCCGCGCCGGGCCGGCGACCGCTCCGAAGGTCCGGCGGAACGGCTCGCGTCCCACCTGCCCGAGCCCGACGAGCGACACCAGCACCCGCGCCTGGGTCTCGTTCGGGTTCACCCGGTTGGAGACGCCGATGTCGATCACCCAGCACTCACAGTCCGAGATGACGCGGATCCCGCCGCCGACTTCGAGGAATTTCTTGCTGATGTTGTCATAGCGCGTCTCGAACGCGCCGTAATAGCGCTTGGTGAGGCGCAACAACAAGCCGCCGTTGACCTCTTGGAGGGCGCTGTTGGCGACGAAGCGATAGCCGACGCTCAGACGGCTGCGGCCGCGCAGCGACTCGATCGAGAAGTCGTCGGTGAAGGTACGGGGATCGGAGAGCGACAGATAGATGTTCGCGCCCTTGGCGCGTCCCTCGTTGACGTCGTAGTCCGTTCGCCCCTCGAAGGTCACGAACGAGGCGGGCGCGAGGCGGAGATACACCCCGAGGTCCGACACGCGCGTGGCACCGCGCGGGATCACCTCGCCGGTCTTCGGATCGGTCTCGTCGATGAAGTCGCCGCCCTTGTTGAGGACGTCGTAGCTCTGGAAAATCGAGAACCGGCCGAGCTCGCGGATGGGGCCGCGTGAGGCCTCGGCCGGGGTCTCGTCGTCGTGCTTGCGGAGCGCTGCTCGCGCCCGGACGTCCGGCGTCGCGCCCTCGAGGGTGTCGTCGCCCTCCGGATCGTAGGCGGGCCCCGCCGGCGCCTTCGCCGCCTCCGCCGCCGCACGACTCGCCGGCGTCGTCGGCACGCTGCGGCCGAGGAGCCGGCTCGTCAGGCCGTAGGTGAACACGCTCCGCCGGTTCACGCGGTCGACGTCGTCGAAGAGCGGCAACGCCGCCTGGCGCGTGTCGGTGCGCGGCACGAAGAGGTAGTTGAGCGACGGCTCGAGCGTGTGCTTCAGGGCGTCGAACCCGAGGGAGTGGAACGGATAGACGCGCGCGACCTGGGTGTGCGCCTCGCCGCCCAGGGTGAAGAGCTCGCGCGTCGCGTTCTTGTCGAGCGCCGGCAGGATGCTCGGCGGCTTGCTGCCCGGATCGGCGGGGTTGACGTTCACCTGCTCGGGCACGCTGGTGTCGGCGAGCGTGTACGCGGTCTCGCGCAATCCACCCCGCCACGAGCCGTACGCGTAGCGCGAGAGGTGCCACGGGACCTCGATCTCCGGACGCAAGTCGAGCCGCTGTCCCTCGAAGCCCTGGTCGCGCGCGAAGTTCGCCCCCTCGCCGGCGAGCGTCAGCGCGAGGTGGTCGTCGAGGAAACGCTGCACGGCGACGCCCTGGACGCGCGGCGGCACCTGGAAGACGAAGCGGTCGGGATTGATGAAGTCCTGGTACCAGGTGCTGCTCGAGATCATCAGGCCGCGATCGAACACGCGATCGACGCCGACCTGCGAGCGCTCGAACCGCCGCGTGCGCAGTGCGACGTCGGCGCTGGGGTTGAACGTGAAGAGGTTGATCTCGCGCAGGAAGAGATCGTCGCTGACGCGAAATACGTCGGCGAACCCGTGCACGCCACCGGGAAGCCACTGATCGTGGACCATGCCGGCGCTCCAGCGATTCATCGGGATGGTCGGATTGGCGATGTTCTGGTTGACGATGTCGCTCGAGGAGGCGCCGCGGATCTTCTCGTTGAAGTACGACCCGTTCATCTCACCCGCGGTGTCCTCGCTGAGCGCGTAGCGGTACTCGCCGAGGGTACCGATGCGCGCCGCCGTCTCGACGTCGAGCGCGAGCGTCGCATCCATGCTCTTGTTGATCGCGAGGTAGAGCGGCTGCTCGAATTGGAACCCGCGGCGGTTCGAGTAGCCGAAGCGCGGGAAAAGGAGCCCGCTCTGCCGGTCGCGGCGGACCGGAAAGAGGCCGTAGGGGAAGTACAGGATCGGCGTCCCGTTCACCTCGAAAGCGCCGTGCTCGACCCGCCCGTAGCCCTCGAGGTCGACGTTGATCCGCTCGCCGCGCACGCTCCAGCTCGGCGCCCCGCCGCCGGCGCAGAGACAGGTCGTGAAGCGGCCGGAGTCGATGCGGTAGCTCTGGCCCGGAAGCTTCTCGAAATGCGACCCGGTGAGCTGGTAGTGATTCTTGTTCAAGAAGACCGAGCCGGTGTCGAGCGCTCCCGTCTCCTCGACGAGGTTGAGCGTCATCGCGTCGGCGGTGACGGTGCCCTGCGGATCCTTCAGGACGACGTTGCCCTCGGCCTCGGCGAGCTGCGTGGCGCGGTGCACGCGCACGGTGTCCGCCGTGAGCACCATGTCTCCGCGCGTCACCTTGACGGCGCCATGGGCGGTGATGACGTTCGACGCCTGATCGTAGGTGATCGTCGCGGCGTCGACGGTCACCTCACCCGTCGACGTGCGCAGCTTGTCGATGTCGAGGAGGTTGAGGCTCTGGTCGGCGGCGCGCGCCCGGCCGGCGACGATGAGCGCGGCGGCGGCGACCGCCGTCCGCCACAGACGCGCGCGGCGGCGGGTCATGCGCGCGCCGCGAGACGCACGGCGGCGCGCTCGCGCTCCGCGTCGACGGTGCGTGCGGGGTCGATCGCGGCGAGGAGGTCGCCGACGAGGAAAAGCGATCCGGTCACGAGGACGACGTCGTCGGGGCCGCTGCGCGCGCACAGATCCTCGTAGGCGAGCACCGGATCGGCGACGACGCGGACCGGACGTCGCGCCGCGGCGGCGACCTCGTGCGGATCGGCGCTCCGGGCCTGTCGCGGCCGGGTCACGACGAACTCGGTCGCGATCCCGGCCAACGCCTGAAGCATGAGCGGCCAAGCCTT
>JBGOSW010000050.1:0-25257 GCA_041476145.1 Binatia bacterium | reverse complement strand
CGAATCACAAGGGCGGTTCGCCGCTGCTCTGGCAGCATCTGTTCTGGTTCTTCGGTCACCCCGAAGTCTATATCGCCATTTTGCCGGGCATGGGAGTGGCCTCGCACATCCTGTCGACCTTCGCGCGCAAGCCCGTCTTTGGTTATCGGGCGATGGTCGCCGCCATGTCGGGAATCGGCTTCATGGGCTTTATGGTCTGGGGCCACCATATGTTCATCAGCGGCATGAGCCCCTATTCGGCCTTGGCGTTCTCGCTGCTGACCATGACTATCGGCGTGCCGTCGGCCATCAAGACGTTCAATTGGCTCGGGACCCTGTGGGGTGGCAACATCCGCTTCACCGTCCCGATGCTGTTCGCGCTCGGCTTCGTCGCGATGTTCGTGATCGGCGGCCTTTCCGGCATCTTCATGGCCTCGACGCCCGTCGACATCTTCATTCACGACACCTACTTCATCGTCGCTCACATCCACTACGTGCTCTTCGGCGGTTCGATCTTCGCGATCTTCGGCGCCATCTATTTCTGGTTCCCGAAGATGTTCGGCCGGATGATGAACAACTTCCTCGGGTACGTGCATTTCTGGGGCACCCTGATCTTCTACAACGGCACCTTCTTCCCGATGCACATCATCGGCGTCGGCGGCCACATGCGCCGCATCTACAACCCGATGCAGTACGAGTTCCTCCATCCCCTCCAACATTGGAACGTTTTCATGACGGTGAGCGCTCTCGGCCTCGGGCTCGCGCAGATCCCCTTCGTAATCAACTTCCTCTACAGCCTCTTCTTCGGACCGAAGGCGGAGCGGAATCCGTGGCACGCGAACACGCTCGAGTGGGTCGCGGTGACGCCGCCGCCGCACGGCAACTTCGGACCGACGTTGCCGACCGTCTACCGCGGCCCATACGAGTACAGCTCACCGGAGGTCGAGGAAGACTACCTGCCGCAGGACCGCCTCCTCTCGGATCGCCCGGCGCACGCGCACTGAGGAGTCTGGTCCGTGGATGCCGCACGCGCCCGTCCCGCTTTGCACCGCTTCGCGATCGCGGTCGCCGGCGCGACGTTGGTCTTGATCTTCGTCGGCGGCCTGGTGACGAGCACGGGGGCGGGTCTCGCCGTCCCCGACTGGCCGCTCTCGTTCGGTCAGGTCTTCCCGCGCATGGTGGGTGGGGTGCTGTACGAGCACGGGCACCGCTTGCTCGCGGGGACCGTCGGGCTCGCGACGCTGGCGCTCACGATCGCCGTCTGGCTCGTCGAACCGCGACGCTCGGTACGCCTCGTGGCGCTCGCCGCGATCGGCGCCGTGATCGCGCAAGGCCTCCTCGGTGGATTGACCGTCCTGCTCCTCTTGCCACCCGCCGTATCGGTGGCGCATGCCTGCCTCGCCCAGGCGTTCCTCTGCCTCACGGTCACCCTCGCCGCCATCACGAATCCGGGATGGGAAGACCTCCGCCCCCTGCCTGAGCGCGCCGCGCCGCCGCTCGCGCTGCTGACACGCGTGACCGCGTGCGCCGTGTACGCGCAGCTGATCCTCGGCGCCGTCGTACGCCACACCGGCGCCGGCCTGGCGATCGCGGACTTTCCGCTCGCCTTCGGACGGCTGCTGCCGCCCTTCGACCGTCCCGGCGTGACGATTCACTTCGCGCACCGCGTGGGCGCCGTCGCGGTGCTGGCGCTGGTCGCATGGACGACGATCGCCATCCGCACGCGTCACCCGGGCGAGCCGCGCCTCCGCCGCCCCGCCTCACTCGCCATGGGTTTGGTGGCGTTGCAGGTGACGCTCGGAGCGCTGACCATCTGGACGCGGAAGGCCGTCCTGCCGACGACGGCGCACGTCGCGGTCGGCGCCGCGTTGCTCGCCACCACGTTCCTCTTGGCGCTGCGGACGAGCCGCCTGGTGCCGATGCCGCGCCCGGCCGGTGCACCGCTCCTCGCCAACCGACGGGTCGTCGCGTGATGCTCGACAGCCCCGCCCTGCCGATCGTGTCCGAGCACGCCGGGCGCCGCGCCGCCGACTTCCTCGCGCTCTGCAAGCCGCGCGTGACGGCGATGGTCTTGGTGACCACCGCGGTCGGATACTATCTCGGCGGGACGGCCGCGCCGCTCGACTACGTGCGTCTGCTCTCGACCCTCATCGGCACCGGGCTCGCCGCCAGCGGCACACTCGCCCTCAATCAGTACCTCGAACGCGATCGCGACGCGCTGATGCATCGGACGCGCGATCGTCCGCTGCCCGACGGACGCGTGGCGCCGCTCGACGCCCTCGTGTTCGGCGCCCTCCTGACCGCGGCCGGCCTGCTCTACCTGACGCTCGCCGTCGATCCGCTTCCGGCGCTCGTCACTGCGGTGACGACGGTTGCGTACCTCTTCGCGTACACGCCGCTCAAGTCGCGCACCTCCCTCTGCAGCATCGTCGGCGCCGTGCCCGGCGCCTTGCCGCCGCTCACCGGCTGGGCGGCCGCGCGCGGCTCGCTCGGCATCGAAGCGGGCGTCCTCTTCGCGATCATGTTTCTCTGGCAGATTCCGCACTCGCTCGCGATCGCGTGCCTCTATCGCGACGACTACGCGCGCGCCGGAATCCGCCTTCTGCCCGTGATCGAGCCCGACGGGTCGAGCACAGGACGGCACGTCCTCAGCAACTCTTTTGCGCTCCTCCTCGTCGCGCTCATGCCGACGATGATCGGCCTCGCGGGACCCATCTATTTCTTCGTGGCGCTCTCGCTCGGTCTCGGGCTCGTGCTCGCCTCGGCGCGGCTCGCCCGCTCGGCCTCGGCCGTGGACGCGCGGCGCCTGCTGCTCGCCACTCTCGTCTACCTGCCGCTCCTCTTCATCGTGATGGCGGCCGACAAACTGCCGGTGTCGCCATGGTGATCGAGAACCGCCGCCTCGGCCTCACGCTTTTCGCCGTCTTCTCGGTGCTGTTCATGGGCGCGCTGATCGGCATCGTGGTGCTCAATTGACCATGGCCGCGTCACGCCGCCTGACCCGCACGGGATCCGTGCTGCGCGTCACGGACGCCGGCGCGCACAGTACGGCTTCGCCGATCAGCAACGCCCGTCTCGCGATGGTGATATTCCTCGCCTTCGAATCCATGTTCTTCGCCGCACTGATCGCGGCGTACCTGGTGTTCCGTCTGCGCACCGCGATCTGGCCGCCGCGCGACCTCCCGCAGCTACCGCTCGCCGTGACCTGGATGAACACCGCCGTCCTCGCGGCCAGCGCCTACACCATGCGCCGCGCGCGCGCGGCGCAACGCGCCGGCCGTCGCGACGAGCTCGCTCGCACCCTCGTCGCCACCGCCGCGCTCGGCACTCTCTTCCTCGCCGTCCAGGGCTCGGAATGGGCGCGCCTCGTCGGCCACGGGCTCACGCTCTCGACGGGCATGTACGGCGCGACGTTCTACACCTTGATCGGTTGCCACGGCTTGCACGTGCTGGCGGCGGTCGCGTGGCTCCTCGTCGTGCTCGTACGCGCGCAACGCAGCCGCTTCGCCGCGCCCGTCCGCGTCCCGCTCGAGCTCTGCGCCATGTACTGGTTTTACGTCGTCGGCCTCTGGGCGGCACTCTTCCCACTGGTCTACCTCCTGTGAAAGGGCACGCCGTGCGCATCGCTCCTCTCGCGTTCATCGGTCTCGGCCTCGCCGCCATTTTCGCCATGCTGGGCGTCGTCACCCTGCCATCGACGGCGCTCGCCCAGGGCTGCGCCATGTGCAAGACAGCCCTCGACGGTCCCGTGGATCCGCTCACCGAGGCGTTCAACGTGAGCTCGCTCTTCCTCATGGCGACCCCGTACACGGTCGTCGGAACCGTCGGCGCGTGGATCTACATCGCGTCGCGGCGCCGCCAGCGCCACCTCGATCACGACGACGCCGTCGACGACGACACCGTGCACGAACTCTGATGACGAGCAACACCAAGAAGGAGACGCCATCGTGAGCCAAGCCGCCGTACTCGAACACCCGCTCGGCGTTGAGCCCGCCGAGTCACCTCTCACCCCCGAGAGCTGGGGCAAGCTCGGCATGTGGGTCTTTCTCGCCGGTGACGCGATGTCGTTCGGCGCGCTGCTCGCCGGCTATGGCGCCCTCCGCTACAGCAGCGGCGACTGGCCGCAGCCCTCGACGGTCCTCGGGATTCAGCTCACCGCGTTCATGACGTTCCTGTTGATCTGCAGCAGCGTCACGATGGTGAAGGGGCTCGCCGCGATCCAACACGGTGACCAGGCCGGGCTCCGTCGCTTCCTCGGGCTCACGATCCTCGGCGGCGTCCTCTTCCTCAGCATGCAAGCGTACGAGTGGACGCACCTCATCGAGCGCGGCATGAGCATCTCCGGCAATCCCTTCGGCGCCTCGCTCTTCTCCACCACCTTCTTTTGCCTGACGGGCTTCCACGGCTGCCACGTGTTCGGCGGCGTCGTCTATCTGAGCTGCGTCCTCATCCAGGCGATGCGCGGCCGCTACTCCGCCACCAACTACAACTCCGTCGAGATCGTGGCTCTCTACTGGCACTTCGTCGATCTCGTCTGGATCCTCGTCTTCACGTTCGTGTATCTCGTCTAAAGAGAGGGTGACGATGAACGTCGCACATCACGAAGAGCCCAACTACATGGGCGTGTTCTGGTGGCTTCTGGTGCTCACCATCGTCGAGATCGCGGTGATCTACGCGCCGATGGCGAAGATGGTGATCGTGCTGTTGCTGATCGGCACGGCGCTCACCAAGGCGACCCTGGTCGCGCTCTTCTACATGCACCTCAAGTTCGAGAAGCGGACGCTCGGGCTCATCGCGTTGGTACCTCTCCTGCTCTGCGTCTTCCTCGTGTTCATGCTCGCCCCGGATCTCGGGGCGGTCGTGCATCACTCGCCGAAGATCGCGGCGCCCGCCGAGGGCACGCACGGCGAGCACTGAACGCGACGCCTGCGTGACGGGTGGAGCGCCCGCGCGGACTCGACCTCCGGCCGGGGAGATGCGCGCCGCCGCTCCGACCCCGGATGGACGCGCGCAGCGCGTCGTCTGGGCGGTGCTCGCCGCGACGCTCGTCGTGATCGTCGCCGCCACCACCTGGCGGTTGCACCTCGGATCCGGTCGCGGCACCGAGCTTCCCGTCTACGGTCGCGTCCCGGCTTTCGCGCTCGTCGAGCGCAGTGGACACCCGCTCACCGCGACCGACCTCGCCGGTCACGTTTGGATTGCGAGCTTCATCTTCACCCGCTGCGGCGGAATGTGCCCCGCCCTCACGACGACGCTCGCCGCGCTCCTGCGTCGCGTCCAGACTTCGGGTGATCAGGAGTTGCGCGCCGTGACGTTCACGGTCGACCCGACGCGCGACGATCCCGAGACGTTACGCCGCTACGCCGACGGCTTTGGTGCCGATCCCTCACGCTGGCTGTTCGTCACCGGCGACCGGGACGCCGTCGAACGACTGGTCCGCGACGGCTTTCGCCTGAGCATCGCGGAACTGCCGCCGGAGGAGCGCGAACGTTCCCCGGAGCCGATCACGCACAGCGATCGCTTCGCGCTCGTCGACCGCGAGCTTCGCATCCGCGGCTACTACCACGGCACCGATCCGGACGACGTCGTGCGCCTCGAGCGTGACGTCGCGCTGCTCGGCGGTAGCGGCACGTGATTCCGATCCGCGCCCTGCCGTCGCTGAACGCGTTCCTCAACACCACCAGCGCGGTCCTCCTCGTCTTCGGCTATGCGGCGATCCGCCGGCGCGATGTCCACGCGCACCGACGCTGCATGCTGGCGGCGTTCGTCGCCAGCACGCTCTTCCTGCTCTCGTACCTGCGGTACCACGCGGCCGTCGGCTCGGTGCCGTTCGGGCACTCCGGGTGGCTGCGGACCGTCTACCTCGCGATTCTCGTTCCCCACGTGATGCTCGCGGCCGCGATCGTCCCGCTCGCGCTCTGGACGCTCAGCCACGCGTGGCGCGGCCGCTATCACCGCCATGCACGCATCGCAAAAATCACGCTCCCCCTCTGGCTATACGTCTCGGTCACCGGCGTCATCGTCTACCTGATGCTCTACTGCCTGTAGAGCAGCTCGCCGCGGGCCCGGGATTGGGACACTGCGCCATGGAACCTAGGCCACCAAAACCAGCGACCATTCCCTGATGCCTGATCGATAGGGGTTGCCTCGGACAGCGGCTTTGACGTAGTACTTGCGCGCTGTCTCGAGGTGCCGTCCCCGATGATCCGTATCCCGGCTCTTCTGCTCGCGATCGTCTTGCTGGCTCCGGTGCCCGCGACGGCGTGGCATCGCAAGACGCCGCTGGTGGTGCAAGTTACATCGCACGGCGCCGGCACCATCATGCACCCGGGTTGGTCAGGCGCTCGTTCCATCGTCTTCTTCGACAGCGATGCCGACCTGATCGGGAATGGCAACGCGACCCGCCAGATCTTTCTCTACGATCTTCCGGAACACGACCGTATGGGCACGCCGGCCATCTATCAATTGACGACCGGCGACGGCGACAGCCAGCGCGGCACCGCCGGCGGCCACGGTCAGACCATCGTCTACGACACCCGCCCCGGTGGCGTGGGCCCACGTCAGATCTACGCGGTCGATCGCGTCACCGGCACGACGCACGCCGTAACCCAGGGCGACGCCGACAGCCTCAACCCCAGGGCGGATTTCAGCGGCCGATTCGTGGTCTTCGAGTCCGACGCCGATCTGCTCGGAAGCGGCCTCTCGGGCACGCAGGTGTACCGCGCCGATCTCGGGATCGCCAACCCATCCTGTCCCTACCCGTGCTCGGCGAACGGCAACCTGGGCCTCATCCGCGTGACCAACAAAGTCGGGACGAGCCGCAACGGCGTCGCGGGCAAAGGCGGCAAGACGATCGTTTTCGAGTCCGACGCGGATCTCCTGAACAGCGGAGCGACCGGCACCCAGGTTTATCTCTTCGACGCCACGGCCGGCATGCTCACGCGTGTGAGCTCCGGTCCCGGACCAAGCCGCAATCCCTCGCTACCGCGCAACGGACGCCTGGTCGCGTTCGAATCCGACGACGCCGGCGGCGACACGCAAGTCATGCTCTACTGGCGATCGCGCGGCACGGTACAGCCACTGACGTCCTCGCCCGGCGCGCAGAGCACGCGGCCATCCTTCGAAGCCGCCGGCGGCCGCACCATCGTTTTTCTCTCGACCGGTGATCTCCTCGGCACCGGCAGCATCGGTACCCAGGTGTTTCGCTACGACGTCCGCGCGGGCACGTTGACTCAGATCACCAACGCGCCCGGAACGATCAGCGATCCTTCCTACAGCTCCGTCTATTTCGTCACGTTCCTCGCCGACAGCGATCTGCTCCGCAACGGCAACACGGGTGTCAACCTCTTTCTCGTGAACCTCTTCAAGCTCGGGCCTGCGCTGCTTCCCTGAATACCCGTTCGATGCAAAGTACCCTTCTTCGATAGGGGTTGCCTCAAACAACGGCTTTGACGTAGTATTTAACCTTCGCGTTTTCTCGAGGTGCCGTCCCCGATGACCCGTACCGCTGTTCTGCTGCTCGCGATCTCTCTGCTGGTTCCGGTCCCTGCGACGGCGTGGCATCGCAAGACGCCGCTGGTGGTGCAAGTTACGTCGCACGGCGCCGGCGCCATCATGCACCCGGGCTGGTCAGGCCCTCGCTACAACGTCATCTTCGATAGCGATGCCGACCTGATCGGGAATGGCAACACGAGTCGCCAGGTCTTTCTCTACGATCTCCAGGAACGCGACCGTACGGGCAGGCCGGCCATCCATCAATTGACGACCGGCGACGGCGACAGCCAGCGCGGTACCGCCGGGGCCCGCAGCCGAACTATCGTCTACGACACCCGCCCAGGCGGCGTGGGTCCACGCCAGATCTACACGGTCGATCGCGACACCGGCACGACGCGCGCCGTGACCCAGGGCGACGCCGACAGCCTCAACCCCAAGGTGGACTACAGCGGCCGATTCGTGGTCTTCGAGTCTGACGCCGATCTGCTCGGAAGCGGCCTCTCGGGCACGCAGGTGTACCGCGCTGATCTCGGGATCGCCGACTCATCCTGTCCCTACCCGTGCTCGAACGGCAATCCGGGCCTCATCCGCGTGACCAACCAAGTCGGCACGAGCCGCAACGCCGTCGCGTCCAAAGGCGGCAACATCGTCGCTTTCGAGTCCGACGCGGATCTCCTGAACACCGGAGCGACCGGCACCCAGGTCTATCTCTTCGACGCCACGGCCGGCACGCTCACGCGCGTGAGCTCCGGCGCCGGACCGAGCCGCAACCCCGCGCTACCGCGCAACGGGCGCGGGGTCGCGTTCGAATCCGACGACGCCAGTGGCGGCACGCAAATCATGCTCTATCGGCGGAACCACGGGAGGGTGCAGCCACTGACGTCCTCTCCCGGCGCACAGAGCACACGGCCATCGTTCGATTCCGCCGCCGGCCGCACCATCATTTTTCTCTCGACCGGCGATCTCCTCGGCACCGGCAGCATCGGTCCGCAGGTGTTCCGCAGCGACATCCGTACGGGCGCGCTGAGTCAGATCACCAACACGCCCGGAACGATCAGCAATCCTTCGTACAGCTCTATTTATTTCGTTACGTTCCTCTCCGACACCGATCTGCTCCGCAACGGCGACACGGGCTTCAATCTCTTCGTCGTGAACCTCTTCAAGCTCGGGCCGGCGACGCTCCCCTGATCACGCGGGTCGAGGTCGACCGCGAGTGCATTCGGCGATGCTCACGTACGCAGCACGCTGAGCACCCGGTGCCCCGATAGCCACATCGCATCGACGAAGCCGTCGATGTCGCCGCCGAAGAGCCGCGCGACCGCCAGCCGCTTCCCTTCGTGCTGCATCGTGAGCACGCTCGCGACGCGCATCCGCTGCGTCCGCGCCAGCTCGACCACGAATCCGACCGCGTCCTCGTTTTCCGAAACGTCGAAGGTGAGGCGGACGCCCGCGGAGGCGGCCGGCTCGCGGGTTCCACTCACCCCCACCACCTCGAGAAAGGCCCGCAGCACGTCTGAGTCCGTGATGATGCCGGCAAGCGCGGCATCACGAACGACCGGCACCGCGCCGAACTTGTGCTCGAGCATCAGACGCGCGGCATCCTCGAGCGGCGTCTCGGGCGTAACGGTCAGGGGATTTCGGCTCATGATTTCAGCGACGGGCTGGCGTGGGCCGTGGCCGTATCCCGACGCCGAGAGCGGGTTCACGTCCACCGGGAACGCGCGCGCGAGGTCATGCAGCGAGACGATGCCGAGGAGTCGCGTCGCCCGCGGCCCATCGGTCACGAGGACATGCCGGAAGCGCCGGCGCGCCATCTCGCTCGCCACGTCGGCGATCGCGGCCGTCGGCCGAACGGTCGCGGGATCCCGCGTCATCCACATCGCCACCAGCATCGTCCCCTCCATAGCACAGGTCGCGGCGTCAGAGGCCCGTGAGGCCGCTGTCGACCGCCAACGTCTGGCCGGTCACGTACACGCTCTCGTCCGAGGTGAAGAAGAGTACGGCGTACGCGATCTCCCAACCCGTCGCCTGTCTTCCGAAGGGAATCGGCGCCCTCGCACGCGACGGTCGTCCGGCGCTCGCCGTTCGCCCGAGCGGAGTATCCACCAATCCGGGACAGACGACGTTGGCGCGGATGCCGCGGCGGCTGCCTTCGAGAGCGACGTGGCGCATGAGCCCGGCGAGAGCCGCCTTCGAGGCGTCATAGGCCGGCAGCTGCGAGCCCGAGCGCAAGCCGGCGATCGACGAGATGAATACGATCGACGAGCCGTCGGCCAGCTTCGGGAGCGCCTCGCGGCAGCACAACACCGGCGCGCGCAGGTTGACCGCGAGCGTCGCGTCCCAATCCGCCTGCGAGACGTTGGCGAGCCCGAGCTCCCCGACCCCGATCCCGACGTTCAGCACCAAACCGTCGAGCCCGTGCAGCCCTACGTGCGCGTCGGCGACCATGCGGACGATATCCGCCTCGCGCGCGACGTCGGCGGCGATCGCGAGCGCGTGCCCACCCGCATTCCGAATCAGCTCGACGGTTTCGGCCGCGCTCGCCGCATTCTTGTCGGCGACGGCGACGCGCGCGCCTTCGCGCGCGAACAGGATCGACATCGCACGTCCGTTGCCGACGGGATCCGTAGCGGCATCGAACGTGCGCTGACCGCCGCCGACGACCAGGATCCTCCGATTGGACAAGCGGCCTCGACCCGGTGCCTCACCTCTGGACTCGGCGCTCGGCGGCCGCACGTAGCGTGGCGTATCCGACATCGCTCCTTCCTCCTTGCTTCGTTCGACGTGCTCCGTCAGCCGAGCCGGCGCGGAGCCTGCGGTACGGTCTTCCAGAACTCGGGGTCGTGGCCGAACATGATCCGCGCGCCGCGCTCCTGCATCGCACGAAACCGCTCGAGCACCGACAGCGTGGCCTCGCGGTCGGCGCGCACGCCCGGCAGATGCAGCGTCGCGAGTGAGCGCCGCAAATAGCAGGCATCACCGCAGAGGAGGAACTCGCCTCGAGCCGTCCGCACGCGCAGCGACTGGTGGCCGGGGGTGTGGCCGTACGTCGGCAGACAGGTCACCGTCCCGTCGCCGAACAGATCGTGCTCGCCGCAAACGCGGCGCACGCGCTGCCCGGTATCGAAGTCCGCCTTGCGATAGGCGACGTCATCGTCGGGCAACGCCATCGCATGCTCCCATTCGCGCTGCTGCACGACGATCTCGGCGTTCGGAGCTTGCGCGTTTCCACCGGCGTGATCGTAGTGCCAATGCGAGTTGACGACGTGGGTCACGTCTTCCGGCGCGATCGCGAGCGCCTGCAGGCGGGCCGAGATCTCCTCTCCCGCACGGAAGTGGAACGTGGTGTACCGCAGGCTTTCGCGACCGATGTACGCTTCGGGATCGGTCTGGGTCCGCAGATTGAGCCCGCTGTCGAACAGCACCCGACCCTTGGGGTGGACGATGAGATACGCGGGAATCGGCACCGTGATCCGTCCCGTGGTGTGCTCGAGCAGGAACGCCTGCGGGATCGTCAGGAAGCCGCAAGTGTATGCGTAGAGCTCGACGGTCATCTCACCCACCTGTCGACGGCGAACTCCGCGGCGACGGTCCGGTTCGTCTCTATCATACTCGGTGAACGCGGACGGTCGACGACGGCGGTGCGGCACTCCTCGCCGACCTCGGTGTGCCTTCCGGACGGCTGTGCAACCGCAGGCCGTGTTGGCGGCCCGCCGGGGTCGGCTTCACGTTCAAGGACGCGAGCGGCCGCAACCGCGGCGTCGTCCAGATCGGGCTCAAACCCGGCACCGCCGGCAAAGGGCGCGTCGGGCTGACGGCGAAGGGCGCGAGCCTGCCGCTTCCTGCGCTACCGCTCACAGCGAGCGCCGGGACGACCGTGCAGCTCCGGCGTGACGACGACACCGCTCACTGCTGGCAGGCCGTCTTCCCTGCGAGCCGCCGCAATTCCGCGACGACGTTTGCCGCGCGCCTCCCATAGTCGATCGGGAAGCAACCGTATCGCGGCCGCCGAGCGCTTCAGCCCGGAGACCGCGGCAGGTGCACGGTGAAGGTGGATCCTCGGCCGAGGACGCTCTCGACCGTGATCGTTCCACCATGCGCCTCGACGATCGCCTTGCAGATGTAGAGACCGAGGCCGGTACCAGGGATTCCGTGGCTGCGATGGAAGCGCCCGTACTTGGTGAAGAGTCGCGCCACGTCCTCGGGCCCGAGTCCATACCCGGTGTCGGTGACGGCCACGCTGGCACCGCTGCCGTCGTCGGCGACGGTCACGTAAATCCGTCCCGTGGGCGGCGTGTACTTGAGCGCGTTGCCGGCGAGATTGGCGATCACCCGGCCCAGCTGCCGGCGGTCGGCATGCACACGCGGCAATCGGTCCGGGCACACGAGCGTGATCTGGCGCCCGCCCGCCGAGGGGCGGAGGCGGTCGACGATTTCCGCGCTGAGGGTGCCGAGGTCGATCTCCTCGAGGTGTAGCGAGGGCGTACCGCGATCGATCGCCGCCATGTGCAGGTAGTTCGAGACCAGGTCCGCCACCGCCTTCAGCGACTCGATCATCGAGGTGGCAAGCGGCACGAGGCTCTCGACGCGCTCCGCCTTCAAGCCGTCGACGATCATTTCCGCATACCCGAGCGCGGAGTCGATGGGATTGTTGATGTCGTGACGAAGCGTCGCCAGAAACTCCTCACGCTCGTCGTTCCGCGCGACGTCGAGTGCGAGTGCCGCCGAGGTGGCGATGATCGCGAGCACGCGCCGATGATCCTCCAGATCGGCGCCGCCTTCGCGCGTCGAGACGAGGAGCAGCCCGGTCGTGACGCCGCGCACGCGCATCGGCGCGCAGATGAGGGCCGTTCCGACCTGACGCGCCGCCGCCGGAAGCGCATCGAGCCAGTCCAGGCGCGACAGGTCGTGCAGCACCACCGGATCATCGGACGCGAGGACAGCGGGAAGCGGGGCCGTGGCGAGGGCGATGCCGTTCGTGAGCTCCGCGCCCGCTTCGTCGGGTGCCGCCGCTTGCACGTGGCACACGCGACGCGGCCCATCGACCGACAGGTAGGCGACGGCTTCGACGCGCGCCTCCTCCCACACCACCTGAACCAGGGTACGGCACGCCGACGCGAAGTCCCGGGCGCGTGCCAGTCGATCGCTCAAGGAACGGAGCAGCGAGAGCTGCTCGATCTTGTCGAGAAGGGCGGTGTCGGGTGACTGCGACGGCGTACGGGCGGGTTCACTCATAGAGGGCGTAGTTGAGCGCGTGATCGAGGTCGGAGTCGAAGAGGTCGAGCGTCTCGTCGAGGCGCGCCGGAGTGAGCTCGAGCTGCGCCCACGCGCCCGGATCGATCGAGCCGATGCGCATATCGCCACCCGAGCCATATCCGATGGCGCGAACCAGGACGTTGGCGACGTGGACGATGGCGGTCTCGCGGCGCGCGACGCGCGCGCGCCCGGGCCGATGATGAAACATGATCGGCTCGGCGAGGCAGGCGGGAAAGTGCCACTTCTCGACGAGCGGGGCGGCGATGTCACAGTGGTCCATGCCGAGCAGCGCCTGCTCCACGTCGCGAAACGCGCGACCCTCGGCGCAGGCACCGGCCACGACGTGCTCGAACACCTCGGGAAGCTCTTTGTACAGGGCGACCTTGCCGAGGTCGTGCAGCAGTCCGGCGGCGGTGACCTCCTCGGGACTCGTGACGCCGGTGACCTTGGCGAGGGCGCCGGCGGCGACCGCGCACCCGAGCGAGTGCTCCCAGAAGCCACGCAATCCGATGGTACGAATGTCGAGGATACCGCTCGAGAGCACGACGCTACGACTGACGACGATGCCGAGCATCACCAGCGCCTGGGTGACGTGACTCACGGTCCCCTGGGCGCTGTAGAACGCGGTGTTGGCGAGACGCAGGATCTGCGCGGTGAGGGCCTGGTCGATTTCGATCAGCTCCGCGACGCTGTCGAAGTCCACCTCCGGATCGTCGAGCGCGGCGATCACCCGCTCGAGCAGCTTGGGGAGCGTCGGGAGACTACGAAGACGGCGCAGCCGTTCCCGGAGTGCTTCCGGATTCACCGTGGCCGCGAACGCGACCCGCCGCGCCGCCAGCTCTCCGTTCGCGTGATGCGGCGCTCCCAAGGTCTCGACTCCCGGCGTCGGCGACTCCTGCTCGAGATTCGCCGCTCGCTTGCAGAGACGACGGGTGATCGCCGCCCGGAGCGCGGCGAGCGGTTCTTCCGAGGATTCGCGATCGAGCCGTCGCTCGAGGTCGCGAAGCTCCTCGTCGAGCGGTCTCGTTCGCTCCCAACTGGCGACGTCCGGGCTGTCCACCACCAATACGGTTTGAATGGCCATCTTGCGCAACGTGCGGACGACGGGACCGGCGAGCGCGGTGCCGCCGCCGGCGACGAGCTTCCCCTCCGCATCGCAGACCGGGCGGGCGAGCCGCATGCTCGGCTTCGCAAACTGTAGGGGGATGCGAACCGGCATGACCCTACGCGGCTGGGCGGCTCCGCCGAACGACGCGGCGACGATCTTCCTCTGAACGCAGGTCCACGGAGGTGGATCGGTCGATTCGTGCTCGAACTTTAGCCACCGTCCTACCGACGACGGAGCCCCACTGTATACCGGGGGGAAGACCTGCGGGGCCGCTTGCGCTAGCGTGCGCCGGTGCACGACGGCGCTCGCGACGTCTCGAATCACGCGCTGTGGGCGATCACCAGTTACTTCAATCCTCGGCACTATCGGCGTCGACTTGCGAACTACAAGACCTTTCACCGCCATCTCGCGGTCCCGCTGGTGGCGGTCGAATGGTCCTGCGACGGTGTGTTCGAGCTGGGTCCGTCCGACGCGGACATCCTGATCCAGCTCGGTTCCCCGGATCTGCTGTGGCAGAAGGAGCGGCTCCTCAACCTGGCAGTCGCCGGCGTCCCCAGGCACGTCGAGCGCATCGCCTGGCTCGACTGCGATATCGTCTTCAGCCGCCCCGACTGGTGGCGCGAGGCCCTACGCCTGCTCGACCGCGTCGTCCTGGTCCAGCTGTTCAGCCTCTGTCACGACCTCGGGAGCACTGCGCCCCCCGGCGCGTTCAACCCCGTCGACGCGGTCAACAGCGCCGAGTCCTTCGTCCGAATCAGCCGCTCTCCCGGCTCGGAGGCGATGCTCTTCGACCGGCTGTGGGGCTCGGAGGTCGAGAACGGGACGGTCGTCAGGCGCCAGCGGCTTTCCGGTCTCGCATGGGCGGCCCGCCGCGAGCTGCTGGAGCGTCACGGACTCTACGACGCCTGTGTCCTCGGCGCCGGCGATCGCGCCTACGCGTGTGCCGCGTTCGCGAAGCAGAGGATGGCGCGGCAGGGTTGGCTGCAGAACCCCCGGCAGCGGGAGCACTATCTCCAGTGGTCGGAGCCGCTCGCGGAAGAGATTCGCGGACGGATCGCGCTCGTCGAGGGCGACGTGTTCCATCTCTGGCATGGACACGTGCGCGAGCGGCGCTACCGAGAACGCTACACGGGATTCGAGCGCTTCGCCTTCGATCCTTTCGGCGACATCGTCATCGACGAAATGGGTCTCTGGCGTTGGGCCAGCGGGAAGATCGAGATGCATCGCTTCGTGGCCGACTATTTTTCGGCACGCCGAGAGGACGGCTAGTGGGCAAGTCCGACGTCTGGTGTGACAATCGGGAAGCCGTCGAAGACGCCGACATTGGAGGCGAAGCCGCGCGCGCCGGGATCGACGAAGCGGGCCTGGATCGAGAGCACCGTGAACGCGCCGCCCGTGCTGCCGAACGTATGGGCGCTCCCGGCGGGACAGGGAAGCACGTGCCCCGGACGCACCGCGACCTGGAGGACGCGGTTCCGTCCGTCCGCGGAGCGCGCGATGAAGAAGTGCGACTCGCCCCGGAGTACCACGGTCACATGCGCGTGCCGATGGACGTGGGGTGCGACACAGTAGCGCCTCTCGACGAGGCTCCAGACCTCCAACGGGGGCGTGTGGACGACGACTCCTCCGGGCCCGTGGGGATGCCGGAAACACACTTCCGAGCGCAAGATGTTCGGGTCACCGTACCGCGCCACCGGATAGCCCGTGGTCGGCAGCTTGGAGAGGATCTCCGCGGGAACCACGTCGACGAAGCGACCATCCCTCCACGACGCGTCGACCCAGCCCTCGATTTGCGCGCTCGTCGCCTCACCCCTGACGATTCCGAGCAGCCGATCCGACCAGGTGTCCGGACGCATCGTTCTTGGACTCGACATGGATCGTCGCGAGACAACCACAGCCGATCTCGGAGAACAACTATGGCTTCCGTTTTGGGAATGTTGCCCTCCGTCGTGATCGCCCTCCTCGGTCCGGCGTTGCTTGCCGCCCCGGCGCCCGCCGCGCCCGCCCGTCAGAAGCTCTACGTCGTCGACAGCGCGGGCGACGACGTCACGGTCATCGACGTCGCGACGAACAAAGTCCTCGGCCGGATCGAGGTCGGCCTGCACCCGCAAGGCATCGCCGTACCCGCCTCCCAGGACGTGATCTTCGTCACCATCGGGAGCAAGCCAGGCGAGCTCGTCTGGATCGACCCCTTCACCGACACGGTGACGAAGCGCATGTCCGTCGGCCCGACGCCGAACCAGCTGGCCGTGACGCCCGACGGCACGTTCGCATATCTCCCGTGCAGCGACGGCTACTGGGACGTCGTCGAGGTGGCGGCGGCGAAGGTCCGCACACGCATCTTCACCGGCGGCCGGCCGCACAACACCCTGAGCTCTCCCGACGGTACGCGTATGTACCTGGCACCGATGGGCTCGCCGAAAAAGGTCACCATCGTCGACGTGGCCACGCACACGCCGATCGGCGCGATCGTCTTCAGCGACGTGATTCGGCCGATCGCCCTCAGCAACGACGAGAAGCGGCTCTACGCCGAGGTCGACGGCCTGGTGGGCATCGAGGTCGCGGACGTCGCCGCCCGCAAGATGATCCGGCGCATCCCCGCGGCGCTGACCGACGCGGAGAAGCAGGTCGCAAGCCGCAGCCACGGGCTCGGCATCCGGCCCGACCAGAAGGAAGTCTGGGAATGCGACGTCGGGCACTCCGAGGTTCACGTCTACGACATCACCGCCGACACGCCGAAGCAGGTCGCCACCGTCCCGGTCGGCAGCCGTCCATACTGGTTGGCGTTCACCCCGGACGGGACGGTCTGCTACCTCTCGGCGCGCGACGCCGGCGAGGTAGCGGTCGTGGACACGAAGACGAAGAAGGTCATCGCCCACCTGAGCGTCGGCAAGGGGCCGGAGCGATCGATCGTCGTGACGCTACCGGAGAGGTGAGCTCACTCGCGCCACAGCCACAGGCCGCACGTCAGCGAGGTGCCGACGAACGCCATCCACACGGGCTTCGACACCAAGAGCGGGTACACCATGAGCGCCATGCCGAGCACGACGGGAGGCGTCTGCTCCATCCTCCGCCCGTAGCGAAAGGCGACGAAGCCGATCCCGCTGAAGAGGATGCTGAGCAGAATCGACGTGGAATCGAACTCCGGCACGCACCGTCATATTACCGAGGGCGACGCGTACCAGATACGCGGGATCGGTCAGGTGGATCCACCGAGGGCGCCGATCTCCCGGAGGAAAGCCAGCACGTGTTCGGCGACGAGCGCCGGCTGCTCTTCGTGCGCGAGCAGCGACGCGTTCGGCACCGGCCGCAGACCCCGACAGTCGGCGAACTGCGCGACCATCGCCCTGGCGCGCGCGATCGGGAAGGTAGGATCGTCCTCCCCCCACACCAGCAGCACCGGACCCTGGATCCGACCGTGCCCCTCGGCGAGACCATCGACGATACCCCAGTCGATGCCGAGCAAGTAGCTCACGATCCCCGCCATGCGCTGCGGTGAGTCGATGAGCGGCTGGATCGTGCGCGCGTAGAAGTCGGCGTCGAGCCGCGATCGATCGGTGAAGCAGCCGCCGAACCCCATCGAACTCGCCACGAACGTCGGCGATCGCAACAACAGACGGAACAGCACGCCCGATCCCGGCAGGCGCATCATCTTCTGGAAGAGCTCGATGAAGGGCGGGCGATGCCCCGGGATCTCCGTGTTGATGAGCACGAGGCTCGCGATCCGCTCGCCGCCGGTGAGCGCGGCGCAGCGCGCGACGGTCGCTCCGGTGTCCTGGGCGAGGATGTGGGCGTGCTCGATGCCTTGCGCCTGCAAGAAGGCGTTCAGCCGACGCGCCTGTCCACGGAAGTTGAAATCGGTGCCCGCGCGGGTGCGCGTCGCGCCGGCACCGGCCTGATCGATGAGCACGCAGGTGCAGTACGGCGCGAGGAGCGGCGCGACCTTCACCCAGGTCGCCGACGACAGCGGCCAGCCATGGACGAATACCAGCGTCGGCCCTGCGCCCACGCGCCGGAACGCCATCTCGGCGTCGCCGACCTCCTGGAACTGCACCGGCTGGTCGAACATGCGTGACGCTACCGCCGCTCGACGATGAGCTCGATGATGTGACCGTCGGGATCGCGCACCCACATCTGGCCGACCTCGGGATTGGTTTCGAGGACGGCGATGCCGCGCGCGTGCAGGTACGCCAGCGTCGCTTGGTAGTCGGCGATCGCGAACGCGGCGTGCCGCGCCATCGGATTCAAGGTCGGAGGCGGCGTACCGACGTCCATGGTGTCGGGGTACTGGATCAGGTGCACCTCGCACGCGCCGGCCTGATACCACGCGCCCGGGAACATCGCGGCGAGCAGGGGCGGTCGGGGCTTCTCCGCGAGCCCGAGGACGGTTCCGTAGAACACGCGCGACCGCTCCACGTCCCGCACGGGAAAGGACATGTGGTGGGCCGCGAGAGCGATCGGCATGGTCCAGGGATGCCCCAATCGACCGACACGCGTCAACTTCAGGGCTGCCGCTGGAAGTCTCGCGCCATCACCGTCTTCCGACCGTCGGCGCGAGCCCGCTCGACTGCGTCGTCGCACAAGCGTCGCAGCCGGTCCGAAAGCGGCGCTATGACGTCGTCCGACGTACTCATGCCCGACGTCAGTCGGACGTAGAGCTTGAGCTTCGAGACGACGACCAGCACGTCACGCGGGACACCGGCGGCATCGCCGCCGGCGGCGGGCGGCGACTCGGGCTGCTGCGGGCGTGCCCATTCCGCGGCCGTCGGCGCCGTCTTCTCCTCGGCCCACGCGTTGCGGTGACGCAGCACGGGAACGTGCGCGTCCCAACAGGCGACGGAGCAGAAGGCGAAGTCGGTCCCTTTGCGATTGCAGGTCGAGACGTTGCACGCGAAATAGGGGGCCCGAAAGCCGATCGGGCGTTTGCACGTGCTACAGCGCTTCCACGTCGAATCGTCGTCCGGCATCTTCGAGAACCTACGAGAATCTCGTCTGCCGAAGAAGGCCCCCCGGGGCGCTCACGGACACGCGACGGGCGGCGGCGGGCACGCGGGTGGCGGCGGGGCGTTCGTGGCGCTGAACTGTCCGCGGCCACCGGCGACGGGCGGATCGGTTCCGGAGTCGCGCCGCACCCGGCCGCCGAACAGCGCGCACCAGGTCGTGCCGCCGCTCGTGAAGCGCACGGCCATCGCTCCCTGCAACGGCTCGTCGAGCGAGTATGCGATGGGGCTCGCTTTTGCGGCGCAGGCCACCTTGACGAGCTTGCCGTTCTTGACCGTCGCCACTTTGCAGGGTCCGTTCGCGAACAGCGCATCGCGATAGCCGTAGCTCGTGTGCGAGCCGACGCCACGGACCCGCCAGCTGCCGGCGACGCTCGGCAGCGGGAGACACACCGACTCGCCGGAGCCGTTCGCGTCGTAGATCTGCAACACCGCCCCGTCCGCGACCGGATCGATGCCGGTCGTGGCCGTGGTGTCGATCGCCGCGTCCTTGGAGACGAACGTGATCGCTCGCCGCCGCGGATCACCCGGATGGTCCTTGACGACGAGCTGCTTGCCGCTCACCGCGACCGGCGTCCCGGCCGGCGTCGGCGTCGGTGTGCCGACCGCGGGCGGCGTCGGCGTGGGGGCGGCGGGCGGCGTCGCACTCGCAGAGCGCATGGCGGTCGCAGTCGGCGTCGGCGTCCGAGTCGGCGTCCTGATCGGCGTCGGCGTCCGGGTCGACGTCGGCGGAGTCGTAGCGCCGGCCGGCGGCACGACGACTAGCGTGATCGAGCTCGCCGGGAACGTCGTGCCGATCGCGCCCGCGCTCACCGCGACGTCAGGGTCGTGTACGATCGCATTCGGCGCGGCGGCGCCGTAGTGGTACATCCGCGCCGTCGCGGCCGGCGCGAAGCCCGCGAACGTGATCGTGCTCGCGAGCGCGATCGACGTCTTGTTGACGATCATCAACGTCAGGGCGTCGTCGCTGATGCGCTCGGCGCCGTAGATCGCGAGCTGGTCCTGATCCGTGCTCTGCGCATGCACCGCGACGTCGCCGAAGCCGCCGCCCGCGCCGTCGTAGTCGAGATACATCCGAAACGCGTAGGCGCCGGGTTGCGCCGAAGTCGGAGGGGACCACAGCGTCGCCAGGTCGAGTCCCTCGCGACCGAAGATCCCGAGCACGTCCGCCTGCGCGAGCGCACCGTTCACGCTGTCGAGCGCCCCCCAGTTGTACTCGGTGACGGCGAGCTTGGTGCCGGGATAGTCGGCGCTCACCCACTCGTGCATCCGCGGCACGAGACGCACGGCCTCGCCGATCCAGCTCTCGTCGACGTACGACGCATCCCACAGCGAGCGCGTCGAGCGCAGGCGCAGGGCCTGCGTCGCCGCGCTTCCCGCCGGCGCCAGCGCCACGCCCGACGCCTGCGGATAGTAGTGCACGTCGACGTAGTCGAGGACGCGCACGGCGTGCTGCTGCTCGTAGTCGCGCATCTGCTGCAAGTACCACTCGACGAACGGCACGTTGCCGTGCGCCAGCCGATCTTGTGGATTATTCCACCACGCGCCGCCGGGCGCCCAGTCGAGCGCCGACCAGAAGTATGCCGTCCACCCCCACACCACCGGCCCGAGCGTCTGCGCCGACGGATCGGACGCCTTGATCGCCGCCGCATACGCGTACGCGCGGGTGCGCATCTCGTCGTAGCTGGTCGGCGTCGGGTGCACGTCGCGATGCGTGTCGCGCCACAGCATCGGCTCGTTGTCGAGATCGTAGAAGCGCACGCCGCCGTTGGCCGCGGTGCCGTACCTGCCGACGAGGTGATCGATCCATCCCTGTACGAACGACGGCGTGATGGCGACGCTCGTGTCGAGCGGGTCGTTGCCGGTGACGGTCGCACCGCCCGGCGTGACGCCGTTGCCGCAGTCGCCGTTCCACGGATCGGTCGACTGCTGCGCGCCGTACTTCGTGACGCTGAATCCGCAAGCGACGGCGCGCGCTTTCGGCGCCCAGCCGATGAGCGGCGCCGTGAGCAGGGTCGCGGTCCCGGTACGGCGATCCTGGTCGACGAAGCGGTCGGAGCTCGAGCCGTTCGGCAGCGCGCCCGGGTTCGGGTTGTCGTTCGGGATGTTCTCGAAGAACCAGTCGCTGGCGTGGTTGCTGGTGTCGTTCTGCCAGTTGTAGCGCGTGGTGGCGTTGCCTCCCCAGCGGCGTACCGGCAGGCGCAGCTCGGCGGCGAGGTCCTCGTCCGCGAAGTTCATCCCGTAGATGTACGGGCTGATCGCGTGCCGGTCGGTGGCGGCGTCGACGGTGAGGGACGGACCGGCGCCGGCGACGCGCGCGCCGGTGACGACGCCGAGAACGGCAAGAACGACGAGCAACGTGCGACCGTGACGCTGGACCATCTACCAAACTCTAAGCGCGTGGCGTGCCAGAGGCCAGGACACGCGTCGCCGATCGCCGACGCCCCCGCGTGGACCCGGATGAAGGAGCGGCACGCGGCCGCTGGTGGGGCTTCGACGGGTGTCGCACTCATGGCTCCCGCCTGCCGTGTCATGTGTTTGGCGAGCTGGCATCGCCCCTCCGATCGTGGGAAATTCCCCGCCATGTGGCGACGCCTACTCCTGGCAGTGGCAATCGTGGTCGTGGTGGTCGGCGGGTGGTACCTTTGGCTCTGCAACGCCGCCGGTCAATTCAAAACGCTCACGCCGCATTTCGACGGCACGTGCACGGCGGTGACCGGCGTCGTCGGCGCGGAAGACGTCACCATCCATCCACGAACCGGCGTCGCCTACCTCTCCGCGTACGATCGTCGCGCGGTTGCGGCGGGCGGAGCGGCCAACGGGGCCATCTACGCCTACGACCTCAACACGCCGTCGGCGCGACCGGTCAAGATCAGCCCGGATGTCGGTCCGGACTTTCGTCCGCACGGCATCAGTCTCTACGTCGCCCCCGACGGCACCAGCATGCTTTTCGTCGTCAATCATGCCGGCGGCCGGAACACGATCGAGATCTACGACGTCGGCGACACGAGGCTCACCCATCGCACGACGCTCTCCGACCCGCTGCTCGTCTCCCCCAACGACGTGCTCGCGGTATCGCCGACGCAAGTCTACGTCACCAACGACCATCACTACCCCGACGGCGTCCTGCACACGATCGAGGACTACTTTCGCCGCCCGTGGGCGAACGTCGTGCTGTGGGACGGCCATACGTTCCGCGAGGTCGCGGCTGGCATTCGCGTCGCGAACGGCATCAATCAGAGCCCGGACGGGAAGACGATGTACGTCATGTCGACCATCGGGCAGGCGGTGCGCGTCTACGACCGGGACGCGACCTCGGGCGGGCTGACCTTGCGCAGCGAGATCCCGCTCGACAGCGGCGGCGACAACATCGAAGTCGACGCCGACGGCACCCTGTGGATCGGCTCCCATCCGCAGTTGCTCACCCTCGTCCGCTACATGAACGGCGGCACGCCGCGGGCGCCGTCGCAAATCCTGCACGTCACCCCGCGCGGCGCTCGCGCCGCGGTGAACGAAGTGTACCTCGACCTCGGCGAGCAACTCTCCGGCGCGAGCGTGGGCGCGGTGCGCGGCAAGCGCCTCTTGATCGGACCGATCGCCGATTCGAAGTTTCTCGACTGTCAGATGCGGTGAGCATTCCGTGAGCGTCGAGGTCAACGGCATCGCCCACATCCAGCTCACGGTGAACGATCCCGAGCGCTGCCTGCCGTTCTGGGAGAAGCTCTGCCACTTCCTCCAGATGGCGACGCTCATCAAGAACGCCGAGGTCGTGTACTGCATCGGGAGCCGCACGGGCATCCTGGTGCGCGCCGCGCCACGCGCGCAGCGCGCGCTCGCGTTCGACCAAGATCGCGCCGGCCTGCACCACTTTTGCTTCCGGGCGCGCAGTCGTGCGGACGTCGACGCCATTCATCGCTTCGTCGTCGACGAGCTCGACGCACGCATCATCCATCCACCCGAGGACGGCTCGCAGTTCGCCCCCGGGTACTACTCCGTCCTCTTCGAGGACCCCGACGGCATCCGGGTGGAAGTGAACCACGTGCCGGGCAAGGGTCACTTCGACGCCGGCGGCCGGCTCGGACCCGGCGGTGGCGGCCCCGCCGATCGCTACGGCAGCGGCGGTCTCGGTGATCGCTAGGAGGAACCCATGGTCGAAGCGACGTTGAACTACCTCGCCGACATGCCGGAACGGCCGGCGTACTACTTGGTCGAACCGCCGCCGGGCACCCCGTGGCGCAACACCAAAGGCGACCGCCGCCGCCTGCCGATCCACGACGCCCGTGATCTCGCGTCCGCGCCGTCGCTCGACGAACAAGGATTCGCCCTCGTCCGCTTCGAGACCACCGTGGCGGACTTGCGGGACGCCGGCGCCGTGCGCGGCCGGTACTATCGCGAGGTCGAAACGCTCGTGCAGGACGTCACCGGCGCCACCCGCGTCCTGGCGTTCGATCACAACCTGCGCAGCGCCACGGTCGCGGGACGAAACGCCGACGGCGTGCAAGGACCCGTACGCTACGCGCACAACGACTACACGGAACGCTCCGCCCCGCAGCGCGTGCGGGATCTCCTCGCCGCCGCCGACGCGGACGCGCTTTTGCGGCACAGGTTCGCCGTGATCAACGTATGGAAGCCGATCCGCGGCCCGGTGCAAGGCGCGCCGCTCGCGGTGTGCGATGCCCGCACCATCCAGCCGCCGGATCTGGTGCCCACCGACTTGCGCTACGGGGATCGGACCGGCGAGGTGTACTCCCTGCGCTTCAGTCCGTCACACCGGTGGTTCTACTTCTCGAACATGCGGGCCGACGAAACGATGCTGCTCAAGTGCTTCGACTCCGAGAGCGGCCGCGCCCGGTTCACGGCGCACAGCGCCTTCGACGACCCGACGGCGCCGCCCGACGCGGCGCCGCGCGAGAGCATCGAGGTCCGCACGCTCGCCTTCTTCGCGCCGTCGTCGCGCTAGCCGCCGGTCGTGATCCGTCGCTCATGCGCGAAGAGCTGCCGCCGATTTCACTCCTCCGCGCCTTCTCCCACGCGGCGGAGACTCTGAGCTTCAAGGAGGCCGCGGCGGCGCTCAACCTGTCGCCGTCGGCCGTGAGTCGACAGATCCAATCCTTGGAAGCGCACCTCGGGGTGGCGCTGTTTCGGCGACTCAACCCGGGCCTGGAGATCACCGCCGAGGGTCGGCGGTACCTGCAATCGGTGAAGCGCGTGTTGGTCGAGCTCCGCCAGGCGAAGGAGGGTTTTGCCGTTCCCGCCTCCGGCCCGCTGCGCGTGAGCGCGCTCGCGTCGTTCACCGAGAGCTGGCTCGTTCCCCACTTGTCCGATTTCGAGCGCGCCCATCCGGGTATCGAGCTCCAGGTCGAAGCCACGCTGCGGTATGCGGACTTCGCGCGCGACCCGGTGGACGTCGCGATTCGCTTCGGGACCGGCCCGTGGGCCGATCTTCACAGCGAGCCCATCGTCGATCTGACGTACTTCCCCGTCTGCAGTCCCGCGCTTCTGAAGGGCGATTCACCCCTCCGCGCGCCCGCCGGCCTGCAATCGCAGACGATCATTCACGTCAGCCAAACTCCCGACGCGTGGCGTGATTGGCTGCGCCACGCCGGGCTCGCGGGCCTGCAACCGAAACGCACCGTCACCTACGACCACCTCGCGATCGCGCTCAGCGCGGCGGAAGCCGGACATGGCGTCGCCTTGTCGAGCCACTTCCTCTGCGAGCCACGGCTCGCGGCGGGACGACTCTGCGAGCCCTTCGACCTCCGCGTGCGGTCGGCGTCCACGTATCACCTGGTGTGCCGACCCGAGGGCCTCGAAGACCCGCGAATCACCGCTCTCCGCGACTGGTTGGTCGACGCGCTCGCCTAGTCGGAGCGGTTGCGTCGCACGCAATCGCGCGTGCGGAGAAATCGTTTGCGACAGGAGCGGAGCTCTGGCGAACTCCGACCCATGCGACAGCTCACCTGTACCGCACCCAACACGATCGAATGGCGCGACGTCCCCGAGCCGCGGATCCAGGGCGACATGGAGGCCTTGGTACGTCCCCTGGCGGTCGCGCGTTGCGACATCGACCTGTTCCTGACCGCCGGCTTGTTGCCCGCACGCGAGCCGTTCGCCCTCGGACACGAATGCGTCGGCGAGATCGTAGCCCTTGGCGACGCGGTCCGCGGCCTGGAGATCGGGCAGCGCGTGGTCGTGGCCTTCCAGGTCTCGTGCGGCACGTGCCGCTCCTGCGGCGCCGGCCACACCGCGAACTGCGACAAATTCCCGGTGCTCTCCGATTACGGCATGCAGCCGCTCTCGGGCGTCGAGTACGGGGGCATGCTCTCCGAGCTGATCCGCGTCCCCTACGCCGAGGCGATGCTCGCACCGGTCGCTCCCGAGCTCGATTCGGTCGCGCTCGGCAGCGTCTCCGACAACGTG
>JBGOSW010000049.1:0-25413 GCA_041476145.1 Binatia bacterium | reverse complement strand
GATGAGGGCGACGGCGGTGCCGCGCTGGGTGAGGGTGCACGGCGTCGCCTCGATCTGGCACGTCGCCGAGCAGCAGTCGCCGCCGACCGCGTTGCCGTCGTCGCACTGCTCGCCCGCGTCGAGCACGCCGTTGCCGCAGGTCACGGGTGTCGATGTCGATGTGGGGGCGACGACCGTCTGGGTCGGCACCGGCGTTGGCGTGTTCGTCGGGGGCACCGGTGTGGACGTCGTGGTCGGTGTGACGGTCGGAAGCGGCGTCGCCGTGCGCGTCGGGGTCGCGGTGTCAGTCGGTGTCGATGTGACGATCGGCGTCACCGTGAGAGTCGGCGTCGCTGTGAGAGTCGGCGTCGCTGTGAGAGTCGGCGTCACTGTGAGAGTCGGCGTCGCTGTGAGAGTCGGCGTCGCTGTGAGAGTCGGCGTCACTGTGAGAGTCGGCGTCACTGTGAGAGTCGGCGTCGCCGTGAGAGTCGGCGTCGCCGTGAGAGTCGGCGTCGCCGTGATCGTGGGCGTTGCGGTGATCGTGGGCGTTGCGGTGTCGGTCGGTGTCACGGTCTGAGTCGCCGTAGCCGTCTCGATCGGGGTCGGGGTTTCCGCCGCGCTTGCCGTGCCCGTTGGCGTGGGTGTCTCGGCGCCGGTCGGGGTCGCCGTGATCGTTGGTGTGGCCGTGATTGTTGGTGTGGCGGTGAGGGTTGCGGTCGCCGTGACGGTCGGAGTCGCCGTGACGGTCGGAGTCGCGGTGATCGTCGGAGTCGCGGTGACGGTCGGGGTCTCCGTGACAGTCGGGGTCTCCGTGATGGTCGGCGTCGCGGTGATGGTCGGCGTCGCGGTGATCGTCGGCGTCGCGGTGATGGTCGGGGTCGCGGTGATCGTCGGCGTCGCGGTGATGGTCGGGGTCGCCGTGACGGTCGGCGTCGCTGTGACGGTCGGCGTCGCCGTGATGGTCGGCGTCGCTGTGATGGTCGGCGTCGCTGTGATGGTCGGCGTCGCTGTGATGGTCGGCGTTGCCGTGATCGTCGGCGTCGCGGTGATCGTCGGCGTCTCCGTGACGGTCGGCGTCGCCGTGAGGGTCGGTGTTGCCGTGAGGGTCGGTGTTGCCGTGATCGTCGGGGTCGCGCTTGTAGTCGGCGTCGCGGTGGCGGTTGGCGTCGCGATCACCGTCGGCGTTGCCGTCCGAGTCGGCGTCGGGGTACCCGTGCGCGTTGCAGTCGGAGTGGGGCCGCCGACGACGAAGCTCGCGATGTAGCTCGCCGGTGCAGCGGGCGCCGTGATGTTGTGGCTGGCGGCGCCACCGTCGGACCAGGAGCTGAATGTGTAGGTGACGGCGCCGAGCGTCTGCGGCGAGGCTGCGGAGATCGAGTTGACCGAGTTGATGATCACCGTCCGCTCGAAGGGCGCGGTCGAGGCGCTCGAGCCGACGGCGAGCGTCAATCCCGTCGGCACCGTGTCGAAGGAGAGCGCTACCGTGTTCGGGTACAGGAGCACGCTCTTGGTGTCGGTCAGCCCGCCGGCGTCCGTCGCGGTGAGCTGTAGCTCGAAGAAAGTCGGATAGTCGTGATCAGGCGCCGCAAACGAGCCGCTCGCGACTCCCGCGAACGTCTGCACGGTGTGCGTATGGCAATTCGAGGGGCAGTGGTGGACGATCAACGTCCAGGAGAGCGCCGAGGCCGGCAGGTTGACCTGCTCCGGATCGGTCGCCGAGCCCGAGAAGCTGATCGAGGTGCCGACGTTCCACTTCGTCGAGGCGAGCGGGGTGTTGATCGTGGCGGTGGGCGACGAGTTGCCGACCGTCACCGTGATCGAGTCGCTGCCGACCGCGCCGTGCGAGTCGGTGACGTGTAGGCCCACGGTGTAGGTGCCGGAGGTCGTGTAGACGCGTGTGGGGGCGATCGCGGTCGAGTCACCGAATGTACCGTCGCCGTTCAGATCCCACGAGTACGTGATCGGGTCGCCGGGATCGGGATCGAACGAGCTTGACGCGTCGAAGTGGACGGTGAGCGGGTTCGGGCCGTTGGTCTTGTCGGCTTGGATGAACGCGATCGGCGACTCATTGTTTGCGGTGTATCGGATGCGACGGATCGTACCGTTGGTCAGATCGGCGTAGTAAAGGTCGCCCCCGGGCCCGATCTGGAGATCGACCGGTCCCGACGCGCCGGCATCGAACGTGATGGGGGCAGTCGGGTCGGGATCGCCGTTGGCGTCGGTGAGGAGCGCCCAGATACAGCCCCGACTGTAGTCGGCGAAGAAGAGCGCGCCATCGTACATGGTGGGGTAGCTTCCGGTGCCGTAGAACGCGAGCCCCGAGATCGACGAGCTGCCGGAGCCGCACAACTCGCCGGGGACCACCTGACTGTAGTGATAGTAGGCGAGAAACGGGTCGGTGACGGAGCCTGGGGAGTTGTAGAGTCCCTGGCATGCGCTCAATCCCGCGCTCTGGAAGGCGGGTTGGCGTCCGATGCCCTCGTAGCAGGGCCAGCCGAAATTCTCGACGATCGAGTCTCTCACATCGCCGACGCGGTCGATCTCTTCCCAGTCGCTCCACCCGACGTCGCCGATCCAGAGCTCGTTCGTGCCAGGACGCGTCGTGATGCGGAACGGATTGCGCAAGCCGTAGGCGATGATCCGGCCGGCGTTCGGATAAGTGGTGACGAGGGGATTGTCGGGCATCGCGGCGCCGGTCGCCGGATCGACGCGAAGGATCGCGCCGCTGAAGGCGACGGGGTCGCTCGTGGTGCGGATGTCCTGGGCGCGCAGCGCGCCGCCCTCCGCGGTCGGCGGTGTCTGGGTCCCGCCGACGCCGCTCGGCGGATCACCGCAGGGATTCAGCTGAGGAGAGCCTGTCTGCCCCCAGTCGGCGAAGGTGAAGCTCGCGCCCTCGCCGGCGCTCACGTAGAGCGCCCCGTCCGACCCGAACGTGAGCGTGCCGATCGAATGGCTGGGGAACTGCTGGCACCAGTTTTCGAGCAGCACCTGCTCGGAGCCGGTCATGACGCTCCCCGAAGCCTGGAGCCTCGACAGTCGGCCGCCGACGACGCAACCACTGGTGGTGGCGCCCGGCGGATCGGGGCAGTCGTCCGAGGTGGCGCCGGCGACGCCCCAACGCGGCGGCGTGCCGCCCGGCGCCGCGTCGAGCGTGTAGAGGATGTAGACGTACGGAGTCGTCGGGAAATTGGGATCGAGCGCGAGTCCGAGAAGGCCGCGGTCCCAATAGTTGTGCACGTTGGTGCGGAAATCGGCGAAGATCGTCGGCGTCGGCGAGCTGAGGTTGGCGAAGACCTTGATGAGGCCGCTCTTCTCGGCGACGAAAACCCGCCCGTCGGCCGCGAACTTGAAGGCGGTCGGTTGGGTGAGGCCGCTGAAAACGGTGGATTCTTGGAAGCCGTAGGGAAGTGTCGCGAGCGCCGAGCCGGTGAAGCTCGGTATATCGACGACGAGCAGCGCTAGTGCGAGGAGCAGGCGCCGCCGGCGGCGATCGGGACTGGGAGCCGCGAGCATCAGGGTGTCTTCAGAGGTGACGGGCTACAGGATCCGTCTGGCCGCAGAAGCCTACTGGTTCGTGGTCAGATTTGCAACAAATTTACGTGTACTTGAGGCTTCTTCCTGCATCCGAGAGAGTGTCCGGGCCGATGTCGGGTGCTGCAGGGAATGCCCGGGCGTCAGGTCCCGACCGACAGGAGCCGCGTCCATCCAGCCACTTGCTCGGTTCACCCGATGCGGTCAAGGGTTCGCGGGCGATGGTCGGCGGGCCGTCCAGTGGCGTAGCACGATGCCCCGAAAGCGTGTCGTGCCACCGCGGTACACGAGCCCGAGATCGGCCAAGCGCAACGCCAGGGTGCGGAGATTGCGTCGACTCGGCTCTTCCCAAGACCGGTTGTCGATGAGCCATACGTCGTCGGTGTCGGCCGCGAACTCCCGGAAGGTCTGCAGTCGCCCCTCGCCACGGGTGGCATAGTACGGCGCCACGTCGCCGAGGACGTACACGACGGCGCCGGACTGGTGCTCGGCAAACGCGACGGCGCCGCGCTCGTCGTCTTTGGCGTAGTACGGGTCGAAGAGCAGATTCCCCAGCGCCACGAGTTGCAGCGCGATCACACCCGCGAGCGGAACGCGCAGCCGGCGATATCGGCTGAGACCGAGGGCGAGGACGAGCGGCAGGACGGGCCATATGAGCATCAGATGTCGAGGATGCAGTGGAAATTGCGTCGCGGCGGCGTACGCGAATGGTCCCGCGATCGAGGCGAGCGGCCACACGAGTAGGGGCAGCAACTCCCAGCGGCGCTCCGCGTCGCTAGCCGCCTTGCGCAGCAGCGACACGTAGGTGCAGCCGGTCACGACGATCGCCGCGCCGGCCAGCGTGAGCGCGACGCGATTGCTCCACAGCACGTCGGCGAACGGGATCATATGGAGCGT
Source organism: Binatia bacterium (assembly GCA_041476145.1). GTDB lineage: Bacteria > Desulfobacterota > Binatia > UTPRO1 > UTPRO1 > DP-19. The sequence goes on along the minus strand of JBGOSW010000049.1, from coordinate 21,006 downwards.
CCGCAGATTCGGTCCGAGCGAGGCGCCGAAATGCGCGGCGAACACGTAGTAGAGGATGCTTCCAAGCGAGAATGCGCGCGTCCAAGGGACGCCGACCCGCCCCGTGCCGAGCGCTCGGGCCAGGAAGAGCGCCCAGGGGGCGAAGAGCGCCGCCGTCACGATCTGGGCGGCGGCGGCCGATGCCAGGCAGCGACCCAGGGACGGCAACGTCGCGCGCCGCGCCGCGATCATCATCGCCAGCACGATCAGCTGCGCGATGATCGCGAAGGCGTGGAACAGATGGATCCACAGCCCGAGCGCGTTCGTGATCCCCCAGAGCAGCGCGAGACCCCACGTCCGGCCGGCGCCTTCGTGGAGGGTGGCCTCGTACCACCGGGTCGCGAGCCAGAGCGACGTCGTCACGACCAGCAGCCACAGTCCGTAGTTTCGCGCCTCCGCCGCATAGAAGCAGAGATAGGGGGAGGTTTGCGCCAACGCCGCCACCGTGAGGCCGATCTCTCGGTTCCACAGTCGCGCGACCAGCGAATAGAGCACGATGATCGCGAGCTCGACGGCGATGAAGGAAGGCAGTCGCGCGACGAACTCTCGGTGCAGGTCCGCGCCGCGTAACGCGTAGAGTAGCAAATGTGAGGCAGGCGGCTGGGTGTCCGCGGTACGGGCACGGGCGATCAAGTCGGCGAGGCTCGTGGCCTCGAGCGCCGGTCCGACGGTCAGGATCTCGTCGAGCCAGAGGCTCTGCGAGGCGAGGCGGGGCAGCAGCAGGACGCTTCCGAGAAGAAGAATCAGTGCGAGCGCTCCGCCGTGTCGTGATGCGAGCGAGCTGGCGGCGCGGTCTCGCGCCGGCGACGTCAGTCGAGTTGGTACTGAGTTCTCCAGTCTACGTCATCCCGTAGTGCAGGCTGCCGGGTCTTGTCGAGCAGGTAGGGTCCGAGCACGAGATGGTCCATCTCCGTTCGCATGAAGCACAGGTAGGCGTCGCGCGGTGTACAGACGATCGGTTCACCGCGCACGTTGAAGCTGGTGTTCACGAGCACGGCGCAGCCGGTGAGCGCGTGGAAGCGTTCGAGGAGTGCGTGGTAGAGCGGATTCGTCTCGCGATGGACGGTTTGGATGCGTGCCGAGTAGTCGACGTGCGTGACCGCGGGGATGTCGGAGCGCGGGACGTTCAGCTTGGCGATGCCGAAGAGACGCTGCTCGGCGTCGCTCATCGCGATGCGGCGGCTCTTTTTGACCGGCGCCACGAGCAGCATGTACGGCGAGTCGACGTCGAGCTCGAAGTACTCCGTGAGGTGCTCGCGCAGCACGCTCGGCGCGAACGGCCGAAAGCTTTCGCGGAACTTGATCTTCAAGTTCATGATCGATTGCATCTTCCGCGAGCGCGGATCGCCGAGAATGCTGCGGTCGCCGAGCGAACGAGGACCGAACTCCATCCGCCCCTGCAGCCACCCGACCACCTTCTCGTCGGCGAGGGCGCGGGCGGTGCGGTCGATGAGCTCGGGCACAGGCAGCTTCTCGGCGACGGCGCCGACCGAGGTCAAGAAGCTCTCGATCTCGTCGTCGGAGAACGCCGGGCCGAGGTACGACCCGTGCATGCTGTCGCCCTCGGAGCGATGGTGCCGCTCGTTGCCGAGCACCTTGTGGTAGATCGTCAATGCGACGCCGAGCGCGCCGCCCGCATCGCCGGCCGCGGGCTGAATCCACAGTCGCTTGAAGGGACCTTCGCGGAGCAGCCGTCCGTTGCCGACGCAGTTCAGCGCCACACCGCCGGCGAGACAGAGGTTCTCCATGCCGGTCTCACGGTGCACGTGCCGCGCCATGTTCAGCATGATCTCCTCGGTGACCACCTGGATCGAGGCGGCGAGATCCATCTCGCGCTGCGTGATCTCGGACTCCGCCTGGCGCGGCGGCCCGCCGAACAAGCGATCGAAGGCGCCGTTCGTCATCGTCAGCCCATGGAGGTAGTTGAAATACTCCATGTTGAGCTTGAACGAGCCGTCCTCCCGCAGCTGCACGAGCTTGTCGAGAATGAGGTCGACGTAGCGCGGCTCACCGTAGGGCGCGAGGCCCATCACCTTGTACTCGCCGGAATTCACCTTGAAGCCGGTGTAGTAGGTGAACGCCGAGTAGAGCATGCCGAGCGAGTGCGGGTAGTGGAGCTCGGCGAGCAGGTCGAGCGAGCTCCCGCGCCCGACGCCGTACGACGACGTCGCCCACTCGCCGACGCCGTCGAGCGTCAGTACCGCCGCCTCGGCGAACGGTGAGGGATAGAACGCGCTCGCCGCGTGCGACTCGTGATGCTCGCTGAAGAGGACCGGTCCCGGGTAGCCGTCGAGCTCGCGCCGGATCTGGTCGCGCGTGAAGAGCTTTTCCTTCAGCCAGACCGGCATCGCGGTGAGGAACGACTTGATGCCGCGTGGCGCGACCCCGAGATAGTTCTCGAGGATGCGCTCGAACTTGAGGAGCGGCTTGTCGTAGAAGCCGACGTAGTCGAGCTCGGCGAGTCCGATACCCGCTTCGCGGAGGCAGTACTCGACCGCGTGCTTCGGGAATTCGGAGTCGTGCTTCTTGCGCGTGAAGCGTTCTTCTTGCGCGGCGGCGACGATCTCTCCGTCGCGCACCAGGCAGGCGGCGGAGTCGTGGTAGAAGGCGGAGATGCCGAGAATCGTCGTCAACGTCGCCCCTCAGAACTGCTGCTCGTAGCGGGCGCGATCGACGGGCTCGAGCTTGCGGCGAATCCACTGGCTGCGCGTCGGATCGCGCATCGAACGCGTCATCGGGTCGCGGAAGAGGCGCATCACGAATCCGACGGGCGTGAACACGACGTAGAAGAGCAGGCCGAGGATCAGGCGCGTGTTGAAGCTCGCCATCACCTCGGCGGCCGCCATCCACGCGCGCTGCACCGGTCGGAGGAGCGCGGGCGCCACGAGACCCGGGACGAGAAGGAGCATCCCGAGCGTCCACAGCACGCGCGGGGGGAGCTCATGGCCGCGCCATCGGCTCACGGTTCCAAACACCAGGAACGCGAGGCCGACGGTCACGCCGAACTTGCGGAGATCGCGTGACGACTGGGGCACGATTCGCTCTAGAAGATCGTGTAGACGAAGGGCGCCAGCGCGGAACCGTGCGTGAAGACGATCAGCGATCCAAAGAGCGCCATGATGATGACGATGGGTGCGAGCCACCACTTCTTGCGGACGCGGAGAAAGCTCCAGAACTCACCGGCGAGAGATACCAGTCCAGACTGCGCCATCGAACCCTCCAGGAAGGTGCCATCGTACTGGATTTCTAGCGCACAATCGAGGCGCATTCGCGGGGCGACATCAGCGCAGTTCCTTCACCCCACGCTTGACGACGGGTCTCTCCACTGCCTATTGGACCCATGATTCGCAAGCAAATCCGAGACGCGACTCTTCGCTTCTTCCAGAGCCAGCCGCAATGGAGCACGCGGCTTCTCTGGATCCTGAAGGAAGCGCGACCTGAGATCCCGATGGTCCTGGACTATCCGGTGAGTCCGCGGCCTCGATACGACATCGCCAACCCCCATCCGCAGCTGCGCAAGATCATCGCCGACCGCTCCGACGTCTACGCCGATCAATTGGCGCGTTTCCTCGACTTCACGCCTGACATGCTTCGCATTCCCAAGTCGGTTCCTCAGGGCAGTTCGGAGCCGTCGTGGCTGAACCCGTATCAGCCCGTGCTCGACGCCGTCGCGCTCTATTGCTTTGTCGCGATGACCAATCCACGCCTGTACCTCGAGGTGGGATCCGGCTACAGCACCAGCTTCGTTCGGCGTGCCATTTCGGATCATCATCTGCGGACGCGGATCGTTTCCATCGATCCGCATCCCCGCGCCGAGATCGACGCTCTCTGCGACACGGTCATTCGGTCGCCCCTCGAGAACTGCAACCTGACCGTCTTCGATGAGCTCCACGAAGGGGACATCCTGTTCATCGACAGTTCTCACCGATGCTTCATGAACTCGGATGTCACGGTGCTGTTTCTCGAGGTTCTTCCGAAGCTTCCGCGCGGCATCTTGGTCCAAGTCCACGACATCTTTCTTCCGTACGACTATCCGCAGGAGTGGATCGAGCGGTACTATGCAGAACAATATCTGCTCGCCTGCTACCTGCTCGCGGGCTTTCCGAAGTTCGAGATCATGTTGCCCAATTTCTTCGTTGCCAACGACCCTCGACTGAGCGCCGTCCTCGCGCCACTTTGGGCCGAGATGAAAAGCGACGCGTCGCACGGCTTCGGATTCTGGCTCCGGACTGGCTGAAGGACCGCCACATGGCGAGCCGCCGGATCACCGCTCAACAAAGGGCGTCGGCGCGTTCGACGCTCGGCCGCGACGACCGCCGCAGGGCGAATAGCCATTCGAGGTAGCCGAAGTCGCGCGCCCAGCCGAGCAGCGCGGGCGCGCCGAGGCCGATCGTCGTCCCCACTACCAGATGGACCGGCGGATACGTCACGCCGAACCGTAGCAGTCCGATGCGTACGCCGGCGGCGGCAATGACGTGTCCCAAATAGATCGGCAGTGACCAGCGACCGAGTCGGTTCATCAAGGACGCTCCGAGTTCCAACACGTGACTCGCGGCCAACACGGCGACGATTCCCATCGCTGCCGCGAGCGGGGCAAACCGAAGGTCGAACCGCCACTCTCGGGTCACCCACGCGCCCGCGAAGCCGAGCATGGCGACCGTGATCAAGGTCCAGCTCCGTACGGGCGGCGTCTTGCGCAATCCGTCGCTCATCCAGAAACCGAAGCCGAAGTAGATACCGTAGCGGCAGAGCGAACGCGGCATCAAACCCAATGCGTCAAATGCGGTCGGCCAGAATCCGATCGCCCACAGCCCCACCGCGGCCGCAAATATGGCGCCCGCTTCGAGACCGGCTCGGTGAGCGACGTCGACAAGCAGGCAGAGCGCGAAGAGCGTCCAGAGATACCAGAATTGCCCGATTGGATCGACGGCCAAGCCCACGAGGAGGCGTCGCGTGGTCAGCGGATCGTTGAGTCCGCTCGGTACGAGCATGCTGATGGTCCCCTGCATCAGCGACCAGAGAACGTAGGGATAGAGGATCGTGCGTACTTTGTCGGCGAGAAAGCCCCGGCGGGCGATCGAATGTCGATTGAATATGCCAGACAGAAGGAAAAAGAGAGGCATGTGAAAACTGTAGATGAAGTCGTAAGTCCCGTCGGACATCGAAGAGTGTTCGATGACACCTGCGCCCATGAGACCACCGAGGGTATGACCGAGCACCACGAGAACTATTCCAATGCCTCTCGCGCGATCGGCCCACGCGTAGCGAACGGTGGTCCGGGCACTCTTTGTCGCGGAGACTTGCATAGATGAGCTTGGAGGTGAGACTACCTCGATGGAGCAGGCTGCCCTACGCGATGCTCGGAGCCCGTTTGCGGGAATCCTGTGGGTGGAATCCGGCACGGCCGGGCCGCGATCAATATCTGTAACGCTCCTCCGAGATCAAGCCACGTGAGTCAGCTCGTCGGCCGATTTGACGCTCGACAAGCGGATGCTCCAGGAGGTGCTCGCGGACTACGGCATGAACAACGCGCTCAGAAACGACAAACTAGGGCACTGGCTGCACATCGATGAGCGTAGGTGCCTGGGGGGCGGTGGACGCGAACTCCAGAGCGCCGACGTCCGGGGCATTGCCCGTCCAGGGCACGTGCACCATCGCGTTCGCCGCCCAGGTACAGGATGCGCCGCTGAATGTGATCGTCGTCCCGGTCATGCTCGTCACGGTGCGGACTCCGGTGAGGTTGCCGAGACCACCGCCCCCGCTGCATCCTTGAATCTGAATATCGTAGCATCCGAGAAGCGAGCCGTTGGCTTCGCTCGCACGCGTCCCCCTGCCGGCGCAGTCGCCGTTCTGGACGCTGTAATAGTTGCTGGGCTGCGGGAAGAAGTGTCGGGGGTCGGTGGACGCGCCATCACAGGTCACCGTGATCGTGTTGCCGCTGCCCGCGCTCACCGCATGACAGAAGCTCTTGCCGGCGTCGATATAGGTGCTGGCGCTCGTGAGCGCATAGTCGGCGAGATGTGTGCCGCCCCGGTTTACGAACTTGGGATCGGCGCGGAAGTTGCCGGTATTTGCGCCCGTGCTGTTCAACCCCGCACCGCCGCCGAAGCGCGTGAGGTCACACTTGAACGTCAATCCAGGGATGTCGCTGGTGCTGAATCGGAGGCAACTGGAGCTGCCGCCACGCTCCGCGTACCACAGGCCGTTCCCGACGAACTTGCATGAGGCGGCGGTGCAGGTCGTGACGGCGTTGTTCATGGGGCACGCCGCACTGGAGCAGGACGTTGTGAGGTTCTGGACGGTTGTGCCGTCGAACAGGTTGTACATGATTGGCAGGTTCGTGCTGGGTACCTGCGAACCGCTACTGAGGCCGAGATTTGCAAGATGGCTATTGTTGACATCTCCGACATTATAGTTGGCGCCGAAAGTCGTATTGTACCAGAAGTCGGCGTCCTTGGCTCCTTCCTTCGTTCGCCAAAATCCTATGGAATAAGCTGGATTGGTCGATCGCAGGACGTTCTTGTAGGCAACGACAGGTCCTGTATTGGTACCGGAGGTGGAATCTCCCGATAAGACGATGTTATTGTCGGCACCGGCGCTGACGTCACCCGCCATGTCGTACGTGTCATTATATCGAATGATGATGTTTCCGAGAAATCGAGAATCCAGCATGCCGACGTCGATGCCATCGGGATTCCCATGGACGATGTTGCCGTCGATCAGCACCGTATCCGCGTTTTGCACCGTAATGCCGTCCGTGTTGCGATCGACCGGAAAGTTGCGAATTGGGCCGACCGCGTTGCCAACCACTGCTTCATGGTCGTTCCGTTCATTGCCTAGGCATCCAAAGGAGGCAGTCGCCCCGCAGTTGGTTATGACATTGTTGACGAAGGAAACGTAGTGAGTGAGGTCTCCGTAGATGATTAGATCACCGGTCGCGGACGTGGTGCCATCAATGAGCGAGTCCGCCAGGAGGAGATGGTGGCTGTTGACCCCGCCCTTCGTGCGCCAACCTCCGGTTCCCGGCGGAATGTTCGTGATGTTGATGCCTTTCCATTTGACGAACGTCGCCGAGTCGTCGGCGCACTTTGTCGATGCACCCGCGATCACGACTGCCTGCGAACCAGGGAGGCTCAAGCCGGTCGCACTGATTGTGCATTTACCCGGCGTGTAGGTTCCCGATGCGTCGGTGCATTGAATCGTGAGCTCGCTGTTCGCCGCACGATTGAATGGGTACCCGATGCAACGTCCGTTGCCGTCGCCGACATACGTTCCTGGGCCGACGAAGTTGATGGAGTCGACGGTGCTCGCCGCCGTGATGTTGTTCTCGCAGCCGTCCGCGTCACAGCCGCAGCTCCCCGGGCATCCGAGCGTTCCCATGAGGCGCGACCACGAGGGGCATGCCGTAGCGGCGGTCTTCCCGCAATTCGCCACGGCGGTCTTACTCGCGTCGATCCAGTACGTGGTCGCGCCGCTTGTCGTGGCTGCGGCCAAGAACGCACAGAAGACGGCCAGTTGCACGCTGTGGATGATGGACGCTCGCGCAAAGGGGTCGAATCGTAGTGGGCGAGGTCGACGCGGTCTATTCATCACGGCTCCTAGTGCGAGAGGGAATTGCGCCCGGTTGAGAGATGGTTGCTCCCTATAGGGTAGCAAACAGCGTGCCCACCGGCCAGGGAAGATGTGCGCGCGACCGACGGGACAGACCGCTCACGTTTTCACGCCCATCTAGACGGATGCACGGCCGAATGACAGTACATCCGCGACGGCTTGGAGTCACTGCGGCCGGTTGAGTCACAAGCTCGACGGAGCCGCTGTGCAATCGTGGACAGGTCGTTACATGTTTCACCCGCGCCCTGCAACCGCGCAGAGAAAATACAAAGGGTTGCGTGCGGTTACGTTCTCATGTCACGCGGCAACGGATCTCGCATTTCTGCCTGGTCTTGCGTGCGCAGCGGCGCAGGTACGACTGATCCAGCATGCGCGACGGCAGTCTCGATCGCGTGACGATACCGCTGCATTAGGTGCGGCCACGAGTGTCGAGTCACGACGTACTCGCGGGCCCGGCGGGTGAGATCCGAATACAGTGCCGCGTCGGATGCGAGTCGTACGATCGCGTCGGCGAATTCCTCCGCGCTCTCGGCAACCATGCAGACGCTTCGTGGGTCGGTATCGAGACCCTCGACGGCCAACGGCGTTGCGACGACGGCAACGCCGAGAGCCATCGGCTCGAGGACCTTGTTGATGATCCCGGATGCGACGCGTAGTGGGACGACGGCGATCGGCTTCGCCGTGAAGTACGGCCGTACATCGGGAACCGTACCCGTCACGACGATGCTCGAGGACTTCCGCGCTTGCAACTCGGGCGGCGGAGATCTGCCGACGACGTAGAAGGGCAGCGCGCCAATCTGTGCCGTCACGCGAGGATAGACGTCGTCGATGAATCGAAGGACGGCGTCCACGTTGGGAACGCCGGCGAAATTGGCCGTGTAGATCAAGCTGTCGACGTCTCCGTGGCGTTCTTGGTAGGGGAAAAACGAGACGTCGACGCCATTCGTGATGGCAATGCCCTCGGTGCTCCGTCCGGTGATGCGTTGCCACTGTCCTAGGTCCGACGCCGTCGGTACCTTGACGAGATCGAATCGGCTCGCCTCCCGACGTTCCTGGCTCCTCTGCAAGAATGCATAGGCGCGATCACGCCAGCGCTCGAGCTTCGACGCGGCGATGCACGCGAGTTGCGCGCGCTGCGAGCTCAGGATCGAATGCTTCGTCAGTATCTTCGTGGGTCCCCACGTGGCGCGTACGTAGAGGGCCGCCTCGTTGTCCTCCGCGATGATCGCGTCGTACTGCGTCGCGGCGACCATGTCGTCAACGATGCGTTGCGCCTCCTCCGAATACCGCTGGAACACGAAGAACGGGGCGCCGGTCGACAACGTGAGTCGCACCTTCTCGGCGAGCGACCAGGATCGCTCCGGCGTCGAGAGAGTGACGAGTCGGACCGAGCGGCAAAAATCCAATCCCCCCGGGTCGCACTCGACGGCGGTCGGGCAGTCGACCATGACGAGGTCCACATCGTGATGACGGGCGAGCTCCCTCACTTGATGATAGATGAGAATCCGCGTTCCACCGTGAGGTGGAAACGGACAAGCGCTTGCGATCGACAGAATGCGGAGACGTCGGGTACTCACGCGATTCTCGTGTCCGGGCTCGCTGGTGTCAGGTGTTCACTCTCGCAGCCAAGACGGCGGTGCAATCGCCGACGCCCCATCCACCCGTCAGGTCCTCGACCACGTTGCGTAGTCTCAGGACGTCGTACGCGGCGAAGCGTAGCGCGCGCACCCATCGATAGCGGCTCGATGATATCGGTAAGAAGCTGAACGCGAACCGCGTCTTCAGCGGTTCCCATCCGGTCGCGCGCAATAGCGTGTGAAGCTCGGCGGGATCCAGCCAGTTTTCGATCGGCTCTGCTTCGCCTGGGCGCAAGCGAATGCGCGACGCCACGGGGCGATTCGGTGTCGTGACCACGAGGTGTCCGCCTGGACGGACCGCGTCGCGTGCGTTTCGCAAGAGCGTGACGCGGTCACTGTCGGTGAAATGCTCGACGACTTGCGACAGGACGCACAGATCGAACTCGGTCGCCTCTGAAGGAATCGTCGGCAGCACGCTGATGAGAAACCGTCCGCATCCCCGTGCACGTGCGGTCTCGATGCCTACCGAAGACTGGTCCACGCCGGTCACGTTTCCGTATCGAGCGAGAAACTCCGAGACGATGCCGCTTCCGCAGCCGAGCTCCAAGATCCCCCGCGTATGCCCTTCCGTACGCGGCAGCAGATCGAGGAGCCGGGCTATCGCGTGCATCCGGCACTTGTGGTGTTGATCCGTCCGCTTCGTACGACTCCACAGCGAGTCGTAGAAGTGGATCGAGGCGTCTACCGAAGTCGACATCGTGGGCGTTCCTTCAAAGGGTTCACGACTGCCGAGCGGCTGCGGTTCGAGTGCTCGGTGCGCCGCGGTTCGTGAGGTGTCGTACGTATTGTTCATAGAGCCGGTCGAGGTCGCGGGTGACGCGATCGAATGAGTATTCATCGGTCGCTTTGCGGCGATTCGCGGCTCCCATCCGGACTCGAGTCTCCACGTCTCGGAAAAGCGTCCGAAGGACGTCTGCGATCGCTTTCGGGTCTCCCGCTGGAACGAAACGTGCTCCCGCATCGCCCACCATTTGACGGACGGCTCCAACATCGGTGCACACGATGGGGAGGCTGGCGGCCATCGCTTCCAGCACGGAATTCGGCATGTTTTCGTTATATGCCGGGAGGAGAAAAATATCGGCCGCGCCGAGCGCGCTCCACTTCGCGTCGCCTGTCAGCGGCCCCAAGAATTCAACCTGCGCGGCGACCTCGGCGTCGCGCACCCGGCGGCGCAAGCGCTCGGTCTCGCCACCGAAATCGTCTGAGCCGACGAACTGAAAGACGAACGGTGCGCCGGCGCCGAGAATGATCGCGGCCTCGACGATGTCGAAATGACCCTTCCGTGCGCCGATCGCGCCGATGGTGAGCACGCGTAGTCGGCCGTCCGACGACGGTACGCTCGCGGGCAGATGGTCGAGCTCGACGCCGTTCGGTACGACGTGAATGGGCTTCGGTGTTGGAAGCAGCGATGCGACGTAGTCTCGCCAATAGTCGGAAAGGACGAGCAGCGCCGTCGGCGTGTTTAGGCACCAGCGGATGACGGCCTTACGCCAACGGGAAGCCTCACGATACCATGCGTCGAACTCGCCACCGTGAATCTGCAGGAGCGCGGGTCGCCTGGTCAAGCGCGAGAGGACCACGTATCCGACACCTTGAAGGAAGTTGACTCCGTCGGCGACCTTGACGTGCACCAGTTCCGGTCGAATCGTCAGGAGAGTTCGCAGAAAGTCGAGGAAGACGCTGAGTTGATAGCGCATGCGTTCGAACACCGAACGATGCGGATCGCGCTCGCGGAACGAGTTGTAAAATCGCAACCCGTGTCGGTCCACGAGACTCGACCGCAAGATCATGTCGATCCCATTCTCGATACCGCCGACGAGGGGACCTGGTGAACGTGGTCCGACCAGCAGGACTCCGCCACGCGCAGGCATGCTCAACCCGCGTCCGACTCGGATACCCGGCGGCTCGACGATGCACGCACGGCCCGGCCTCTCGCTTGCGCGGCGAGCGCTTCGTACAGGGGGATCGTCGGGCGAATCGCCGTTTCCCAGGAACGGTTGGCGCCGACCCACTCGCGTGCCTGAGCGCCGAGTCGCCGCAACTCGGCACGGCGGTCGCAGAGCGACGCGATGGCGTCCGACAAGCCGCTCGCGGACCGCGAATCGTACAGGTAGCCGTTCTGCTCGTGGATGATCAGTTCGCGATGGCCTCCACAGTCGCTTGCCAGCAAGGGTTTCGCGCGCGCCATGATCTCGAGCGGCTTCAGCGGAGTCACGAGATCGGTCAGCCGGTTCGGGAGCCTGGGAAGCACGAAGAGGTCAATGAGCGCGTAGTATTGTCCGATCTCCTCATGCGGAACCCGATCGACGAAGTGTACGTACCTGCCGAGTTTGCGGCTTTCGGCGCGAGCGATCAACGCCTGACGCGCGACGCCATTGCCGACGATGAGGAGCCGGAGCTGAGGATGCCTGGCGTGCAAGGTCGCGAGCGCGTCGATCGCGACTTCAACGCTTTCGTACGCGAAGAGCGTTCCGATGTATCCGAGAACGAATGCATCCTCCGGAAATCCCAGGCGCGCGCGGAGCACGGGATCCGGCTCGGAAGCGCGCGGCTGTTTCGCGACGTCGACGCCGTTTCCGACGACGGTGATCCGCGCTTCGGGGACGCCGCGGGCGATCAGGTCTCGTCGCAGACCATCGCTGATCGTGATGACGTGGTCGGAGAGCCGAATCGCCAGGTCATCGAACCACCGGTATGCGCGATAGAGGACGCCACGCTCCGATGCGCCCCCTTCACGCACCAGCGTGTCCTCGATGAGTGATCGTACTTCATAGATCGACGGTATGCCGAGCTTCCGTGCAGCGAACACCGCCGCGAGGCCGCAAAAGAACAAGCTGTGGCCGTGGATCACGTCGACCTGTCGCTCCGCCGCGATCCGTCGAACGAATCGAGTGAACGAGCCCAGTGCCGTCAGCTTGCGTAGTCGTGCCAGGGGTGACTTGCGGGCCACCATGAACTGCTGGTCGTAGCGAGCGTCGAAACAACGATAGTATTCGATGCCCGCCACACGCTCGATTCCGTCGACTTGCCGGGGATCGGCAGGTGCTTGGAAGGGCGAGCTGACGACGAGCGGTTCGATTCCGAGGCGCGCCTGGGTTTCAACGAGATAGCGGCTGCGGATGCTCGCGCCCGTTACGTCCGGGTACGTGCTGTGACAAACGTGGAGCACGCGCATGGGTGCCGTCCGCCGCCTAGCGATCCGTTCGGTGAGCGCCGAAGGGCCGAGTCACCTCACGCCCCTCCTCGCGACGGATGAAGAGGATCTCCTCGCTTCTTCCTGAGCGGTCATCCGCACGGTGTCGTTTGATCAAGCGGTCCTCGCGTCCAGGGCGATCGGGTCGAATGATGCGACAGAGCACAACCTCGTGGTTGCCACCGTACGCATGTCCATCCTCGGTCGCGGGAGCCGTCACCTCCAGAGTAGACTGCCCGCGATCGATGGGTACGAGCAAGGTCAAAAGCGTGAGCGGCGCTTCGCCTACGACGTTCGCCGTCAGGCACGCGCTGCTCTCCCAGACTCCGTATCCCGCCGACCACGGGCCCCGTCGAATCCGAATCGTCGCCGCCGGTTGCGCCTGCTCGTCGGGAAATACGAGCCGGAGCCCGTCCCCCGCATCGTGCGCGACGGCGTCGAAGGTCCGGGCCTGCGGTTGCGTGACGTCGACATCGGGTGGGAAATGAAAACGACGGGTCACGCGGTGACTGCCGCGGCCGACGATACGGTCGACGATGATCCAGTAGTCGGGACGCACGAATAGAATCTCGCGCATGTGGATGACCGCTTTGCGGAGCCGGCTGTAGCCGTCATGGAGGGCGGCGACATAGTCGAAGTCCGGCCCGTCCTGCCAATCGACGAGGCGGGTGCGAGTGAGATTGATCCACTTGAAGGTGTCCAGCGCGTCCGCTTGATCGAGATCGTCGACGGTGACGGTGTTGTGCGCAGCGGTCGACCGAAATCCGTCGCGAACGGCACGTGATCCCGTATAGCTTCCCGTTCCAGGATCGGCCAACAGCAGCGTGGCGTTGACGCGGACGAGAACGCTCAATGCGTCGGCGTGCTCGTGGGGGGCGTTCGGAAGATAGCCCATCCCGCCGATGTCGAAGACGAGCTGGCGTGCTCCGCCGTGCTCGGTGACCGCCTCGAGGAAGCAGTAACCACCCTCACGAAAGAGCCGCGAACGATTCCGCATCACGTCGACGGGTGCGGGAGGCGGTGCCGGCGCCTCGGTCGCCGTGAGGAGGAGGCGGGCGAGTGTACGCGGTACGCCTGTACGCGACCATTCCGGACGGGCGAAGAGCTCGGCGCCGAGTGCCAAGAGCGTCTCTGCTCGCTCGCGGGTCGTTGGCGCACAGGGGAACGGCAGTCCCTTGCCGTCGTCGCCGTCACCGATCTGAGGGAGGGCGCCGCCCGCGCCCAGCAGTCGCTCGAGAAACTCGAGCATCGCCATGGCTCGCGATTCGATGACGGGGGGCACCATCAACCGCTGACGTCGCGCGAGTGCGACGACTTGCAGATAGAAGTCGAGGACGAAGCAATGATAGCCGACCGCTTGCTCGCAGGTCACTCCGTCGCGGGTGACCTGCCGCTCGATCTCGACGGACAGGATGTCGAGCGCCCGCGCACGCTCGTGGGTGGAGTCAGGCAGGTCTCGGAGCACCGACGCAACGATCCAGAGCGCCGTCGCCTCGCCGATCAGGTGATTCGAGCGATCCGTGTACGTCGAGAGATGGTGGCGTAGGAAATCATAGTGCTCGACGAGGCTCGCTACCCACAGCGCGGCGTGAGCCGGCGACAGATGCGGCGATTCGAGCACGAACGTCATCGTCCACAGCCACGAGAGGATACGGATCCCGACCTCGAGGCCGCTCGCCCAGTTGACGCCTACCCCCACGGGGTTCTGCGTGATCCAGCGCTCGACGAGCGCGCCCACGCGCGCTGCGGCTCCCGACGAGCCGTCCATGCGATGGGCGATCGCCAGCGTCGGCAGGAACTGGTGTCGATTCAATTCCCATGCGTACTTCACGTCCGAGATCGCCAAGCCGTCGGGAGCGCGCGTCGCGCGGACCGCACCGGCCTCGTCCAGGCGCGTCTGCGGCCAGAGGCGCCGCCCGGTCCCCGGATCAGCCTGCCAGTCGAGCGTCGCGGGATCGAGAGCGACCAACCGATCGAAGATGCGAGCACCTTCGGACTCGAGGAGGCGGGATTCGTTCCGTACGCGTGCGGCCGTCTCCGCATCCGAGGCGACCGCCGCGACCGCTTCTGCGGCCGCGCGTCGCGGCAAAATGAACCGCCGGTCGAGCGCCTCGAGTACGGACTCGCGTGTCAGCGCGGCGGACGAGTCGATGTCCGTGCGGCCCGCTCCGGGCTCGCGTCCGAGCAGTGCACCGACGCGATGGACAATCTCACCCGGCGTGAGATCGAGGCACCTATCGAGGATGCGGCGGCAACGTTGAACCGGGCGCCGCTTCGAGAAGCGGATCAGCCGCTGTGTATCGGTGTCGGTCGCGCCTGGGAACAGCTCTCGCTGAGACTCATCCCCCATGCGCGGTCCGGTCGGACACGAGCTCCCGGGGTTTGAGGTAGGTTTCGATGATCGCGCTGATACGCGGTGCCGTCTGGCCGTCCCAGAGCGGGGGGACGTGCCCACGCTTCGGTTTGCCGTCGAGAATCCGCTGTGATTCGCGGATGATGGTCTCGGTGTCGTTTCCTACCAGAGTACTCGTGCCTTCTTGCACCGTGATCGGTCGCTCCGTGTTCGGGCGCACCGTCAGGCATGGAACGCCGAGATAGGTCGTCTCCTCCTGAACTCCGCCGGAATCGGTGATCACGAACGCCGCGTCGCCCATGAGGCGAAGAAAATCACAATATGGGTGCGGGTCGAGAAATCGAATGTTTCCGAGCCGGCCGACGAGCGTTCGGAGGCTGCCGGCCTCGAGGCGCTGTCGCGTTCGCGGATGAATCGGAAAGACGACGGGAACGCGCTGTTGGACGATGTCCAAGGCCGTCAGAATGCGTCGCAAGCTGTCGTCGTCGTCGACGTTGCTCGGCCGATGAAGCGTGAGCAGCACGTATCCTCGGGGCGACATGCCGAGTTGCGACAAGACCCCCGATGCTTCGATCTTGCTCCGACACGCCACGAGGGTATCGATCATGACGTTGCCCACGAGGTGAACCCGCTCCGACGGGATGCCTTCATGTTCCAAGTTGACGTTGGCGTCGGCCGACGGTGTGAAGAGAAGATCGGCGAGGTGATCGGTCACGATGCGATTGATCTCCTCGGGCATCGTTCGGTCACGACTGCGGAGCCCGGCCTCGACGTGGCCGACGGGTACACCCAGCTTCACCGCGGCGATGGTACACGCCATGGTCGAGTTCACGTCTCCGAATACCAGCGTCAAGGCGGGTTTGCCCGCCAACAGAATCTCCTCGTAGTGGGTGATGATCGCGCCCGTTTGAGCCCCATGGCTCCCCGAGCCGACGCCGAGGAAGATGTCCGGCTTGGGTATGTCGAGCTCGGTGAAGAACACGTCCGACATGTTCGTGTCGTAGTGTTGACCTGTGTGAACTAGGCGCACATCCAGCCAGTCAGCGAACGCGCGAAGGGCACGATGCACCGGCGCCACCTTCACGAAGTTGGGGCGAGCTCCCACGATCAGGTCTACGAGTAGTTTCGGCATGGCGGGATCCCGTCGCCCCTTCCTCACTTCACGCCGCGGCCCCGACGACCGCCGGCTCTCGCGTGCTCTGTTGTTTTTCGCGCTCGACGAGGACTTGCAGCCCAGCGGCGCATCCCAAAATGAACCACAATATCGTATAGACCTGCATCCCACCGTAAAAGTCCAAAGTCATGCCCCACGTCATTGCGAGAAGGTAGGCAAGGATCACGACCCCCGTCTCTCCAACTGCGGGATCGGGTGCGCGAGCTGCGGCGTATGCGGATTTCAAGGCGATCCAGAGCACCCACACAAATCCCGCAAACCCGACTATTCCGGTCTCGGCGGCGATGAGTAAGAATTGGTTGTGCGCGATGTATACCCAATCGTCTTCGGTGAAGAAGCTCGGAATGTACGAGTTCTTCACGTCGTACGCGG
The DNA here is from genome assembly GCA_041476145.1 of Binatia bacterium. Classification (GTDB taxonomy): domain Bacteria; phylum Desulfobacterota; class Binatia; order UTPRO1; family UTPRO1; genus DP-19. The sequence goes on along the minus strand of JBGOSW010000049.1, from coordinate 4,627 downwards.
TGTTTAGTCCGACGCCGACGAGCGGATGGGCTTTGATCATCTCGATATTGACGAAGTTCAGCTTCCAGCGCTCCTCGGCGGCCCTGTGATGATTCTCATCGAGTCGGTCCCGTACCGGAGCGTACGCCACGGCGATGCCGATGACGACCACGCTCGCGAGCGCCAACCAGCGCGATCTGGGAAGACCACCGTGGCGCACGGTCCATCCGAGCACGAGCACGGTCCCGATGCCGTATCCGATCCATGCCGATCGGGTCAGGCTCAGCAGCAAGCACAAGAATCCTAGGCCGAAGACGGGCCCCCATACGATGAGGGTCCGCGTGTTCCCGCGAAGAACGCGCATTTCTGCGAACAAGAGGAAGCCTTCCAGAAGCGTCGCGAGGCTCACGGGCGCCACGCCCATCGTCCCCCCGGCGCGTTCCTGCCACTGGCTATTGATCATCTCGCCGGTGAGAGAGAATGCGACGTGCGTCGCGCGCTGCACGAGCATCACCAGAGACTGAACCACCAGAATCACGCACACGGCCTTCCAGAGTGCAGAGATGCCAGAGCGGCTGGAACAGATGTGACACGCGGCCAGCGCGACGACGATCAGGGAGAAATGATAGACTAGCCCGTATATCGTGTATGATTTCGTGGTCGTATTGAAGATCGACAACGCCGCTAGCGCGAGGAACGTCATGCAAGCAATCACAAACGGCTGGTTGACGGCGCGAGGGTCATCGTCGTCCGGAGGGCGCATCCACTTCCAGGCGCACAAGTATGCGACCGCGGCCAAGAATTGGAGAGAAATGTTGACTCCTTGAACGCCGCCCGGGATCGGCTTGTCGTCGTGGGCGAGATTGAAGCTCAAGTAGAATTGCAGGGAGAAGAGAAAAAAACCGAGAAAGAGCCGATGGGGACCGCCGACGAGCATGGTCGCCATCGGCAACGCGGCGGCGAACAAGAGACCCGCGAGAATATAGAAGACCCACTTGGCTTCGTATTCCGACCAAATGTAGACGGTCGACAGTCCCAGGAGCACGCCCGCTACGACCGGGAGCGGGATGCGCGAGCGGAGGCGCGCAAGCGCCTGTGGAGAGGTGGAGGTGGGAGAAGTCAGCACGGGCGCATCCTGTCGAGGGCCTATCACGGTACGAGGAGGCGACGGCGCATCAGGATGCGGGCATCCGCATCCGGTTGAGTTGGCGCGAGCCGGCACGGATTGCGGCCACCGCGCGCTTCCCCGCCGAGACGACGTGATGTCGGCGGACGACCCCGATGGTCCACAATCCCACGGCATAGCACGTGAGCGCGGCGAGCGTAACCAACCATGAATTGTAGCCCTGGCCCGCGAGCGTGACGAGGTAGGAGGCGCATCCTACGATCGCGAGGCGCGCGAACGTCGTGAGCAAGGTGGGATCGAATACGCACTGCCGAACGTAGCGGTATTGCAGGCTGACGTGGAGCATCATCGACATGAGGACGGCGAGCGACGCGCCGACAAATCCCCATTGCCGGATGAAGATGAGGTTCAACGCCGTGTCCACGAGGACCGCGACGATGTTCACGCGAAGATCGAGGGCCTGATTGCCGGACGCAAAGAGAATTTGCGCCAACGTGCTCGTGAGAGAATATGGAATGATGAGCCACGCGACGATCTGCAAACCGAGGATCGCGGGACTCATCGCGTCTCCATACAAGAGCGTGACGATTCGTGGTGCGAGCACGAAAGTCGTCAGCGAGATGGGGAAGGTCGCGACCACCACCCAGACGAGCGAGCTCCGAGAGAGACGCTCGAACTCTTTCTCGTCCTCGTGCCGAAGGCGCGACAGCACGGGATAGAGTGCGCGCGCGTAGGCTTGCGGAAAATTGCGAGTGATGTCCAAAATCCGAGTCGACGCGCTGTAGTAAGCGACGTCGACCAGTCCACGCATCCACGTCAGGATGAGCGTGTCGAGACGCCAATAGAGCGAATTGAGGATCGGGAGGGCGCCGACTATCGGCAACTGATGAGCGAGCTCGGAGAAGCAATCGCGATCGAACGCGAGCGTTAATTCGGGATCTCGCCGCCGCATTCTGTGCACCGTCGCCCACGCGGCCGCCAGGCGGCAGAGGAGGAACGTCAGCGCGATGGCGATGATGCCGTACCCGAGGCAGATGAGAAGAGTGCCGACAATCGCGCGAACCAGCGTCTCCACGAAGCCGATGACTACGAAATCCTCTGCGTGCTCGAACGCCAACAACACGGACTCGCCGAATGCGACGACTACGGTCGGGAAAAGCGCCGCCGCCATCAGCAGGAGGCCGATCTCGACATCTCCTTCGGCAACGGTCCAGGTGAAAGACGGTATGAGAATGACCGAGATTACGGTGGCCGCGATCGCTCCGATCGCGGATCCGGACACCAGATAGGCTCCTGCCTTGGCGCGCGATCTCGCGACTTCGCGTGTGATCAAGATCTGCAGACCGGCGGTGCAGGACGTCTGCCCGAAGAAGAAGAACGTCAGCAGCAGCGAGTACTCTCCCATCATCTCGACGCCGCCGAGGCGACTGATCGCGACGACGAGTGCCATCGATGCAAAGGGCATCAGCACGCTGCTTGCGGTGAGGAACGAGAAGTTCTTGAGAAGGGCGGTGCGCATTGAACGGGCGCTCGTGGGCTGCCGTCAGGCGGCGAGCTTTCCGCTCGCGGGAGCGAGAAAACCAGTCGCGCGGAGCCACGCCTCGGTTCGCCGCATGCCTTCTACGAGCGATACGCGCGGCGCGAAGCCGAGAAGTCGCCGCGCCTTGGCGATGCTGACCGCGGACGGCTGGCACATGAGGGCGAAGTCGGTGTCCTCGATGCGTCTCGGGTAGCGCGTGAAGCGGAAGTGCCACTTCGACCACCACGCCTCGGCGTGAGCGCGGGACACTCCGATCGACGGCGGCGGCGGCTTCCTGCACATGCGCGCGAGTTCCGCGAAATAGTTGCGCCATGGTACGGGAGACTCGCCCGACATGAGGAAGGCTTCGTTCGCCGCTTGCGGATGCTCGGCCGCGGCGAGGAGGCCGTCGACGAGGTCTTCCACGTAGATCAGGTTTGCGAGACCGTCCCCGCCGCCGATCAACTTGATGCGCTCGAGGTTGACTCGATCGAGATCGACGAGAATGCGCCCCGACCGTGGGCCGTAGACGATCGTGGGTCGCACGACGACGAACTCGATTCCCGCCGATCGGGCACGCTCGAACCCGGCCCGCTCGCTCTCCGCCTTCGAGACGGCGTAGTGATCACCTTCGAAGTGGAGCGGTGCGCTTTCGTCCAGGACCAGCGGCCAATCGCGACCGTGCGCCACGACCGAGCTCACGTGCACGACGCGGCGGACGCCGAGGGAAGCCGCGGCGTCGATCAAGTTCAGCGTGCCTTCGACGTTGATCTCGCGCGCCTGCTGAAGATCGCTGCCGCCGACGGCGCAGTGGATGACGGTCTTGCAGCCGGTGACCGCCGAGGCCAGCGAATGCGGCAGCGTGACGTCTCCCAAGAACACTTCGCATCCCGACGCTCGAAAACGCTCGCCGGCCGCGCTCGTACGCACGAGTACGTGCGTCGAGGTGTGGCACTCTCGTAGCCGCTCGACGAGGCGACCGCCGATGAATCCGGTCGCGCCGGTGACGAGCGTCGCGTTGCCCGCCGTCATGCCGCTCGCGCTACGCGGTAGCACTCTTCGACGAGTCGCACTCCCGCGAGTACCTGATCGAGGTCCACCGCGAACGGGCTGCCGTCGAGGACCGCTCCGACGAAATGATCCATTTGGCTGCCATAGACGTCGGCTTCAGGAACCAACAGGTGCTGAGCGCCCGCCTGCTGGCACAGGCGAGACTGCTCACTGAAGAACGTCACGGCGGGAAACCCGTCGACGCTGGTCTCCGCCCACCCGCGGGTTCCCTCAACACGGAGGGTCCGATTCAAGCCATGCGTGTAGCTGCACGCAAGCAGCGCCCGGCCACCGCCGGCGAATTCCAACGTAACTTCGGCGTCGTTCTCTACGCCCCAATTCATCGTGTCCGTCGACTCGTAACGAACCACCCTCGCCTCTTCGCCTGCGAGCCACAAGGCGAGATCGATGAGATGGATTCCGAGATCGAGCAGCACCCCGCCGCCGGAGAGGGCGCGAATGCGGCGAAAATCCGTGCGTTGCGGCCATTGTCCGTAGCGCCCGCCCAATGCCGCCGAGATTTGCGTGACGGTTCCGAGATGACCACGTGCGATGAGCTCCCGCACGAGCTCGGCGTTGGGGTTGAAACGTCGACACTGCCCGGCCATGAGACGAGCTGAACCGCGGCGGCTCGCACGCGCCATACGCTGCGCGTCTGCGAGTGTCGTGGCGAGGGGCTTCTCGCACAGAACGTGTACGTCATGATCCAGAAGGAAGCACGCGATGTCCGCGTGGCTTGTGTTGGGCGTGGCGATGACCGCGGCGTCGACTTTGCCGGGAAGCTCCCGGAAGTCCGTCATCGCGAGGGGGGCTCCGTGCCGACGGGCCACGTTCGCGGCGCGGGTCGCGTCGGCGTCGACGACGGCGGTGAGCTGCCCCCGACTGCAACGACGCAGCGCCGGCAGATGATAGATCTCCGAGACGGCGCCGCACCCGATCACTGCGACTCGGAG
>JBGOSW010000048.1:0-25460 GCA_041476145.1 Binatia bacterium | reverse complement strand
TACACCGCGACGCTCTACCTCGCGACCCTGCGTCTGATGGCGGACGTCGCCCCGCACGTCGCGCCCGAGCGCGCGGCGATCTATCGCGAGCGCTACGTCGCCTGCACCGACGTCGTCGAGCGCGAGCTGTGGGATGATCGCGGCTTCTACCGCACCACCCCGGATCGCGACACCATCTTCACGGCCGCGCTCGCCGGCGACTGGGCGGCACGCTACGCCGGCCTCGATCCGATCCTCGATCCGGCGCGTGCGGCGAGCCACCTGCGTCATGCCCACCGTCTCCTCGTCCGCGACGCGCTGCGCGCCGCCGGTGATCGCTATCGTGCGCTCCCGCGTGCCGAGGCGCGCCCCGACGGCGCCCCGGTGCGGCCGCCGCTCGCCGCCGGCCTCCCGGCCGACGAGGAGATGACCTACGTGTGGCAGGTGCTGGCGTATCAAGCGATGGAGCAGATCTACGTCGGCCAGGTCCACGAGGCGCTGCAGACGATGCACGCGATCTACGACCGCATCTGGCACGACGGCAACGCGTGGAGCGCCGGCCTTCGCGCCACCGGCGAGTCGATCTACATGACGCATCCGGTGATCTGGGGCGTCTTGAACGCGCTCACCGGCGCCGCTCTCGACGTCCCGCGCCGAACCCTCGAGATCGCGCCGCGCACCGCCGGCGACATCGGCACGCTGCGCTGCCCGGTCTTCTTCCCGCAGCTGTGGGCGACGCTCGAGTACCACGCGACGGGCACGATCGCGATCGAGATCGTGCGCACCTTCGGCGAGCCGATCACGATCGACCACCTCGCCCACCGCGGCGCTTCGGGCGCCGTCCGCCGCATCGCGATCGGTCCGACGGAGCTCGTCGCCGGCTGCCGGCTCGAGCTCACCGTCTGACCGCAATGGGATTCGAGATCACCCGCGAGCGCTTCGATCCCACGGATTACGCCCGCTTCGCGGCGCGCCTGCGCGCCGGCCTCGCGGCGCTGCAAACGCTGCTCGCGCGACCGCACTTCGGCGAGGGTCCGGCCTCGCTCGGCGCCGAGCTCGAGGTGTCGCTCGTCGACCGCGACGGCCGGCCGCTGCCGGTGAACCGCGCGGTCCTCACCAGCACCGTCGACCCGCGCGTCACGCTCGAGGTCGATCGCTTCAACCTCGAGCTCAATACGCGCCCCGGCGCGCTCGCCGGCCGGCCGTTCACCACGCTCGCCGCCGAGCTCGGCGACGGCCTCGGCGAGCTGCGCCGCGCCGCCGCGCTGCACGGCGGCCGCGTCGTGACGATCGGGATCCTTCCGACGCTCACCGCCGACGATCTGACGCCGGCGGCGCTCACCGACTCCGCCCGTTACCGCGCCCTCTCGGCGGCGATCCGCGCGCTACGACACGAGCCCTTCGCGATCCGTATCGGCGGCGACGATCCCCTCGAGCTGCGTTCCGACGACGTCACCTTGCAGGGCGCGAACACGTCCTTCCAAGTGCATCTCCGCGTTGCCCCCGACGCCTTCGCGCGCACCTACAACGCCGCGCAGATCGCCGTCGCGCCGGTCCTGGCGACGGCGGGGAACTCGCCGTTCTTCATCGGCCATCGCCTGTGGGAGGAGACGCGGGTGGCGCTCTTCCGGCAATCCGTCGACGAGCGCGTCGACGCCGAGCCGGAGGACTGGCGCCCGGCGCGCGTCTCGTTCGGGCACGGCTGGGTGCGCGCGAGCGCGTACGAACTCTTCGCCGAGGGCGTCGCCCTCCACCCACCGCTGCTCCCGGTTTGCGGCGACGAGGACCCGCGCGCGGCCGTCGCCGCCGGCCGAGTACCGACGCTGCACGAGCTTCGTCTCCACCACGGCACCATCTGGCATTGGAATCGCCCGGTTTACGATCCCGCCGACGGCGGTCATCTCCGCATCGAGCTGCGCGCCCTGCCGTCGGGCCCAACGGTCGCCGACATGGTAGCGAATGCCGCCTTCCTGGTCGGCCTGACGCTCGCGCTGGCGTCGCGCGTCGACGCCTTGCTCGCGGCGCTCACGTTCGGCCAGGCGAGACGCAACTTCTATTGCGCGGCGCGCGACGGGCTCGCGGCCGAGATCCTGTGGCCGACCGACACCTCACCCTCGCCGCAGCCGGTCACCGCCGCCGCGCTCGCGACCAGGCTCCTGCCACTGGCGCACGCCGGCCTCGTCGGCCACGGCGTCGATGCCGCGGAAGCCGATGCGTGGCTCGATATCATCGCGGCACGGACCACGACGGGCGCGACCGGTGCGCGTTGGCAACGGCGCACGCTCGACCGTCTCGGCGCCGCGCGACCGCGCGCCGCGGCGGCGGCGGCGATGCTCGAGCGTTATCTCGCCGCCGCCGCTACCGGTCGGCCGGTCCACGAGTGGACCGGCTGAGACGTCGCGGGCCGGGCTTGTCGCGACCGTCGGCGCCGCGAGCACGCGCCGCGGGCGCCCGCCTTCCCTTCGCCCGACCGGCGCGGCGCGACGCTCAGCCGCGCCGCCGGCGCGGCGCGCACAGGAGCTGGCGGACGCCGGTGGCGAGGATGTCGGCGACGTCGATCGCGTTCGAGGCGTGGGCGATCGTGTTGCACGTGACGACGCGCGCGACACCTGCGGCGCACAGCTCGTCGTAGGCGCCGTCGGCGAAGACCGCATGCACGCCGATGCAGACCGGCGGCGCCAGGCGCACGCGGCGCAACCGCCGGACGGTCGCGATCATCGTCCCCGCGGTCGAGATGATGTCGTCGACGAGGACCGGCGTATGACCGCGCCAGCGCGCCAGGTCGGGTGCCGAGATGCCCACGTCGCGGTCGCCGCGGCGAACCTTCTCGAGAATCACCCACGGCAGGCCGCGCGCGGACGCGACGGCCTCCGCCCACTGCGCGCTCTCCGCGTCGGGCCCGACCACGAGCGGGCGCTCGACGTGCGCTGCGATCCATGCCGCGATCCGCGGCGCGGCCGTGAGCGCCCGCGCCGGGATCGCGTACACGGCCTCGAGCGCATGATGCCGGTGCAGATGCGGATCGACGGTCACCACCCAATCGACTGCCCCCGAGACCAGACGCGCGAAATAGGTCGACGTCACGCCCTCGCCGGGTGCGAAGCGTGCGTCCTGGCGCAGGTACGCCAAGTAGGGCGCGACCAACCCGACGCTGCGGGCACCGAGATCGCGCACGGTCGCGGCGAGCAGGAGCGCAGGCAGCGTGCGCTCGTCGGGACGATCGAGCGTGCAGACCAGAACGACGTCGCGGCCGCGAACGGGTGTCCGCACCCGCACGTAGGTCTCGCCGTCCGGAAACCGCCGCACGACGCGGCCACCGCGGGGCGCGCCGAGTCGTCGCGCCAGCGCGCCCGCGAGACGTGCGTTCCCGGGAAGCCCCAGCACGATCGGGCGGCGCGCACGCGTGCGCCGCGCCCCGCTCACGACGGGCTCACGTCGACGATCGCCGGATGGCGCTCGGCGAAGCGCAGCGCGTACGCGAGCTCGCCGGACGCGCCCGCATGCACCGTGAACAGCGGCGCGCCGCGTTCCACGTACGCGCCGATGCGCACGTGCAGCTCGAGTCCCGCTGTCGGCTCGGCCGGCGCGCCGGCGAACTTCGCGACACGGGCGAGCAAGCGATTGTCGATCGCCTGCACCCGCCCCGTCGCGGCGGCGAGCACCGGGCGCGTGTGCGCGGCCCGCGAGAGCTCGCGCATGCCGCCCTGCGCCTCGCAGATCGCCACGAACTTCCGCCACGCGCGACCGTCGGCGAGCACGTCCACCGCGAGCGCCCGACCCGCACCCACCGGCGCGCATCCACCGAGCTCGAGCACGCGGCCGGCAAGGAGCAGTGCGCGCTCGCGGAGATCCTGCGGTGCGTCCGCCTCACCGCGCAAGACGCCGACGACGTCACGCGCCTCGAGCGCCGGCCCGATCCCCCGCCCGATCGGCTGGAGGCCGTCGGTCAGCACCACCTCGACCTCGAGACCGACGGCGTGCCCGACCTCCCAGAGATCGCTCGCGAGCTGCGCCGCCGCCTCCGCCGTGCGCACCTTGGCGGAGGGCCCGACCGGCACGTCGATGACGACGTGGGTCGAGCCGGCAGCCACCTTTTTCGACAGCACCGAGGCGATGAGCTGCCCCTCGGCGTCGAGATCGAGCGGCCGCTCGACGCGGATGATGACGTCGTCCGCCGGGCTCAGGCGCAGACCGCCCCCCCAGACGACGCACCCGCCCTCACGCTCGACGACCCGCCGCACTCCCGCGACGTCGAGCGCCACCGGCGCCAGCATCTCCATCGTATCCGCCGTCCCCGCCGCCGAGGTGATCGCACGCGACGACGTCTTCGGCATCGTGAGCCCACAGGCGGCGACGATCGGCACGATCAGCAAGGTCGTGCGGTTTCCGGGAAGCCCGCCGATCGAGTGTTTGTCGACGACCGGAGCCCGGTCCCATTGCAGCCGTTCGCCGACATTGACCATGGCGCGCGTCAGCGCCAGCATCTCGTCGCGGTCGAGCCGGCCCGCGGCGCAGGCGGTGATGAACGCGGCGAGCTCGATGTCGGAGTAGCGGCCGGCGGCCACGTCGGCGACGATGGCGCGCATCGCCACGGGGTCGATCGGGCGTCCGTACACCTTGCCGCGCACCGCGCCGAGCGACTCCAGCGGTCGCGGATGCGCGAGCGCAACGACGTCGTGCTCCGTGACGCCGAGTCGCGTCCAGGCCGCCTCCGAGAGCCCGGCCTCGCCGGCCGAGAGCAAATCCGAGGTGACGACGTTCAACGTCGCAGTGATGGCACGGTCACCGTGGCGCACCTCGACGCGCGCCTCGGCCTCGAATCCCTCGGAGCGACAGACGTCGCAGTCGGCGCGCATGTAGATGATCGCCTCCTGATGGGTGTCGATGCCGAGGCGGCGAACCTGGAGGGTGTGGGTCGGCATGCCGGTCGAAGATTCCTACTGAATCTCGGGCACGAATGCGACGGCGACACGCCTCGCCACCGCACGCGCGAACCCGGCGCGCGTCAGGCGGCGGCGCCGCGAAGCAGAAGCGCGCCCGGGAGCCGCGCCGCGGCCTTCACCGTCAGAGCCCGAAGGGGTAGGTGTCGGGGACGCCGTGCGTCTCGACCGTCGCGAGCGGCGTCACCGCACGCGTCTCGTCGAACCAGACGTACTCGTCGAACTGCACCGGAAGGACGGCCTGGAAGTAGTGGCTCTGCAGCTCGGTCTCGGGCCGGTAGACGACGCCGATCGCGCGCTCGAGCCGCGGCGCCATGAGCTCCTCGCGAACGGCATCGCGCCTCGGGCGGCGCAGCGGCAGCACGAACGCCGGCCGCCCCGATTCGTGGCACAGCCGTTCGTAGCTCTCCGCGTGCGCCGGACGGACGCGCTTCACCTCCATCGGCGCGTCCCAGTCGGTCGCGGCGGCGACCGTACCGTGATCGGTGCCGAAGCCGACGAGATGAGCGCGGTCGCCGTACTCGGCGCGACAGAGCTGTCCGACGTTGAGCTCGCCGCGCGCGCCCATTTCCGTCGCGGACGCGTCGCCGACGTGCGAGTTGTGCTCCCAGACGACCGCCTTCGCCTCCGGACCGAGGAACGCGAGCACCGTCTGCAGCGTCTCGAACATGTGCTGGTCGCGGAGATTCCACGATTCGCGCGCGCCGTAGTACATGACACGGTAGTAGCGCTCGGCGTCGGCGACGAGCCGCGCGTTCTGCAAGGCGTCGAGGTAAGCGGCGCCGTCGCTCATCTGGTACGCGAGGCGTTTGTCGAGCATGTCCCGCAGCATCGCCACCGCCGGCTTCTCGCAGCCGCGGAAGCCGCCGGTGACGACGGCGCGCCCGTAGGTCGCGGGGTCGCCCTGCCACGGGGTCAGGCAACCGTAGCGGCGACGCGCGACCGCCGCGGCCTCGGCGTCGACGCCGTCGAGGTAGCGCAGCACGGCGTCGACCGAGGTGTACAAGCTGTAGAGGTCGAGTCCGTAGAAGCCGACGCGGCGCTCGCGCGCCTCGATCGCGCCATTGTAGGCACGCAACCAATGGGTGAACTCGGACACCTCGCGGTTCCGCCACATCCACGTCGGAAAGCGCGTGAACGCCTTCCACGGCGCGGGCGGGCCCGGCAGGTGCCGCACGTAGTGGTCGACGCGCGCCGCATCCGGCCAATCGGCCTCGACGGCGACGATGGTGAAACCGCGGTGCATGATCAGCTCGCGCGTGATCCGGGCTCGCATGCGGTAGAACTCGGACGTACCGTGTGTCGCCTCTCCGAGGAGGACGACGCGCGCGTCGCCGATGCGCTCGAGGAGCGGCCCGAGCTCGGCGCCGTCGATGTCGGAGATCGGCTCGCTCGCCTCGGCAATGAGCCGCGCGATCACCTCGGGGCGGCTCGCCGCTCGCGGCGCCCGCAACGCCGTCGGCGTCTCGGTGTCGCTCCAGCCCTCTTCGCCGATGAGCGGGACGAAGCGACACTCGCCGAGCGTCTCGCGGGCGTACGCGTCGGGACCGGTGCGTCGTACGCGCACCAGAGTCTGCAGGCGCGGGCTGGCGCCGATCGGCATCACCAGCCGGCCGCCGATCGCGAGTTGCTCGCGCAGCGCCGGCGGCACGTCCGGGCCGCCGGCGGCGACGACGATGGCATCGTACGGGGCGTGCTCGGGCCAGCCGAGAGTCCCGTCGCCGTGGAGCACGTGGACGTTCCGATACGCCAACGCCTCGAGCCGCCGGCGCGCGAGCCCGGCGAGCGCCTCGTGCCGCTCGACGCTGTAGACCTCGGCGGCGAGCTGTGCGAGCACCGCCGCCGCGTACCCGGACCCGGTGCCGATCTCGAGCACGCGCTCACCCGGACGGAGCTCGAGCGCCGCCGCCATCAGGGCGACGATGAAGGGCTGCGAGATGGTCTGCCCCTCCTCGATCGGCAGCGGGGCGTCCTCGTACGCGAACTCCGCGAGCTCGTCGGCGACGAAGCGCTCGCGCGGCACGGCCGCGACCGCGGCGAGAACCCGGGGGTCGCGGACTCCCCGAGCGGCGATCTGGGTCGAAACCATGTCATTGCGGCGGGCGCGGAAGTCCTGCATAGGTGTATGGTACTCAGCAACCACCGTGCCGCGCCCCTGGGGCCGCAGGCGCTCGAATTGCGCCGCGTTCGATCCCGGGTCGTGACGTGCGCCTCCGCCGCGACGTCACCGTTCGGGAATCCGGCGTGCCGGTGTTTGCAATTTTGGGAAGGTCTGGGGTGATAGAATGCCCATCGTGCCCGAGGAGCACCCGCCGTCGAGTACCGACGCGCGAAAGGGACGGCGGCGTCGCGGCCGCCGTCGTGGCCGGCGCCATCTGATCGCCGGCGCGGCACCGGCGACCGGACGCGTCGTCGCCGCCGCCCGCCGCCTGGGAATCGCGCGCCTTCGTCCCGAACAGGAGCGCATCATCGCCGATGCGCTCGGCGGACGTGACGTCCTCGGCGTCCTGCCGACCGGCTTCGGCAAGTCGGCGTGCTACCAGGTGCCGTCGATGGTGCTGGCACGACCGACGGTCCTGGTGTCGCCACTACTCGCGTTGCTGCAAGATCAGCATGCCAAACTGGTCTCCCGCGGCATCGCCAGCGTCCGTCTCGACGGCACCGTCCGCGGCCCGGCACGGCGCGAGGCGCTCGCCCGCATCGCCGCCGGTGGGCCGGTCCTGGTCATGACCACGCCCGAGACTCTGGGATCACCGGAGCTGGCCCAAGCGCTCGCCGGGAGCGGCCTCGCGCTCGCCGCCGTCGATGAAGCACATTGCGTCTCGGAGTGGGGCCACGACTTCCGTCCCGCCTACCTGCGCATCGGCGAGGAGCTGAAGCGGCTCGGAGCACCGACCGTCCTCGCGCTCACCGCGACCGCCACGACCAAGGTACGCGAGGACATCGTACGCTTCCTCGCGCTGCGTGAGCCCGACGTCGTCGCGAGCTCACCGCATCGCTCCAACCTCGCCTTCCAGGTGATCGCCGCCACCGGCGATCAGCGCTCGCGCGCGCTGGCGCGCTTCGCCTATCGGCTCCAGCGTCCGGGCATCATCTACTGCGCGACGACCCGCGAGGTCGACACCGTGTACGCCGGACTCTGCGCCCTCGGCGTCCCGGCGCATCACTACCACGGGAAGATGACGGGCACGGAGCGCACCGCCGAGCAGGAGCTCTACATGAAGGCCGGCCGCCGCACCGTGATGGTCGCGACCAGCGCCTTCGGCCTCGGCATCGACAAGCCCGACATCCGCTACATCATCCACCATCAAGTGCCGGCGTCGCTCGAGCAGTACGTCCAGGAGGCGGGCCGCGCCGGCCGCGACGGCCGCCGCGCCGACTGCATCCTCCTCTACGATCCGGATGACCGCGCCATCCACGAGGCCCTGCTCGCGAAGAGCCGCGTCCGCCCCGATCAGCTCTACAAGGTGGGCGCCGCACTCGCCGCCTGGGCGGGTGAGGAGCGCGCGCCGTCGGCCGCAGCGCTGGCACTCTCCGCGTCGCTCGGTCCACGCGCCACGCAGGCGCTCCTCGCGATTCTCGCCGAGGCCGGGCTCATCCGCATGGAGGACGGCGACGTCGAGATCCTGGTGCCGAGCGATGCCATCGAAGAGGAGGCACGAAGTCTCGCGGGCCGCTTCGCGACGCAGCGCACGCAGGATTCACGCCGCCTCGATACCGTCGCCGAGTACGCCGCCAGCAACGAGTGCCGGGCCGTGTTTCTCCGGCGCTACTTCGGCGAAGACGGCGGCGTGCCGTGTCGCATCTGCGACGTCTGCCGCGGCGTCACGGCGCGCGCGCCGCAGATCATTCAGCCCCTGCAGCGCCGCCGACGCGTGCGCCTGCCGCGTGGATTGGCGCGCGCCGCCGCACTCCGCGGGCGGCGTCGCCACGGCGTCGCTGCCGGCGACGACGGCGGTCGTCGCCCGACCTCGACGGCGCTCGCATCGGATGGGGCGACCTCGGGCTCCTCCGCCGTCCCGCCGACCTCCCCCGTAGCCGCGGGATCGTTCGCCACGGCCTCCGGTGAAGGAGCAGCGCCGCCGCGCACCGAGGCGCCGACCGGCGGGCAGCCCACGGACGGGCGTCGACCGGACGGACCGCATCGCGGCCGGCGCCGGCGGCGCCGCCGGCGCCGCCGCGGCGGGGGCGCGCCGGCTGCGGCGCCGCCGCCGCCGGCACCACAGCAGGACTGATCGGGTTCGACACCGCCGCCGCGAGCCGCGCGCGCGACGGAGCCGGAACCACGTCAGGGCTCCCCGAACAGGCTGTCGGTGAGGCCGGTATCGTACTGCACCTCGCTGAGCGTGATCGTGGTCGAGGTGTGCTGCGGAATGGTCTGCATCGTGATTTCGGTCGCGGTCGGATGGCCGCCGATCTTCTTCACGTCGTTGAGAATGCGGACCTTCCAGAGCACGCCGTTCCGGTCATAGTACTCGGTGCGACGAGGGAGGTAGTCCTTCTTGTCGATGCAGCGATCGATGCGCCCGTACCACCATCCGCGACTCGGCGTCGACTCCACGTGGTAGCAGGACGCGTCCGCGGCGTCTTCCAAGCGGTGCTGTTGGTAGTCGAGTTGCTGCAGCCCGAGGTCCTCGTAGTTGAAATCGGTACCGAGAAAGCTTTCGCCCCGCATGTCGGATTCCATCTCGCGGACGCGCCGTAGCGACGGTAGATAGATGCGTGTCTTCGTCGTGCCATCGGTGGAGCGGCCGACCGACACCTCGGTACCGCGGAGATCGATCGGATCGTCGAACACCAGCCGGATGCGCGGCGAGGCGCCGCTGCGCCGGTAAAAATGCCCGGTCCATTTCACGATCTCGCCGCGCTCGTTGGTGATGGCGAAGACGATCGTCGCGCGCATGTCCTTCCCCGGCTCGGTCGCGCTGCGCATGCGCGCCAGGACGTCGTTGACGTCCGCGCTTCGGGCCGTACCCGGCATGAACGCGAGGATCGCGCCGATCGCGACGACACCGAACCATTGCTGCATCCGACTGTGCTGCATCGCTCCTCCTTCCGTGGCCCGCGCGCATCGGTGACGGCCACCGAGTCGGCGGATCACCTGTGAAACGGTTAGCCGGGAATCGCGCGCGCCTCGGCGACCCAGGCGGCGACCGAGGCGTCGGACGGCATGCGCCAGTCGCCGCGCGGCGACAGCGAGCCGCCCGAGCCGACCTTGGGCGAGTCGGGGACGCAGTTGCGCTTGAACTGATTGGCGAAGAAGCGCTCGAGGAAGAGAACGAGCCGGTCGCGGATCGCGCCGAGCGGGTAACGGCCGCCGAACGCGTGCGCGGCGAGCCGCGCGATCCGCCGCGGCCCGAAGCCGAAACGGAGAAAGTAGTAGAGGAAGAAATCGTGCAGCTCGTAGGGGCCGAGCACGCTCTCGGTCTCATGCACGGAGACGCCGTCGGTGCCGAGCGGCAGGAGCTCGGGACTGATCGGCGTCGCGAGCACGTCCTGGAGCGTCGTCGCCGCCGGCTCGCCGGCGAAGACGTGGCGCGCGGCCCAGGCGATGAGCGCCGAGACCAGCGTCTTCGGCACGCCGGCGTTGACCGCGTAGTGCGACATGTGGTCGCCGCCGTAGGTGGACCATCCGAGCGCCAGCTCCGAGAGATCGCCGGTGCCGAGATCGATGCCCCGTCCCTCGGAAGCGAAGGAGAAGAGCAGGAACTTCCGGGTCCACGCCTGCACGTTTTCGAAGGTGACGTCGTGGCGCGTCGGATCGTGCCCGATCGCCGCGAAGACGCCTCCCGCGAGCGCGCGCACGTCGACCTCGCGAAAGCTCGCGCCGAGCGCGCGCACCAGCGCGCACGCGTTGCCGTAGGTACGCGCCGAGGTGCCGAAGCCCGGCATGGTGACCCCGAGGAGGTGCGTCCGCGGCAACGACAGGAGGTCGAGCGCGTGCGCCGCCACCAGGAGCGCGAGCGTCGAGTCCTGGCCGCCTGAAACGCCGAGCACGATGCGCCGCGCGTCCTCCGGCAACGCCGTCACCCGCCGCGCCAGCGAGGTCGCCATGATGTGGAAGACCTCGGCGCAACGCTGATCGAGTCGTGCCGGGTCCGCGGGGACGAAGGGGTGCGGCGCCACCCGCCGCTCGAGCCGGTGGAACATCTCCGGCGCGCGCCGTTCGGGCTGACCGTCGACGGCGACGACACGGAACGCCGTCGCGTGGCGCGCGGCATTCTGCCCGAATGAGGTCTGTCGCATGCGGTCTTCGATCAGGGCGCGCGGGTCGACGTCGGCCAGGGCGAACGTGCCGACGAGGCCGAAGCGCTCGGTCTCGGCGAGGATCTCGCCGCGCTCGGCGATGATTCCATGTCCGTCCCACGCCAGATCGGAGGTCGACTCGCCGAAGCCGGCGGCGCTGTACATCTGGACGGCGAGGTTCTTCGCCGACGAGCTGCGCACCAGCTCCTCGCGGTACTCGCTCTTCGCGACCGTGACGTTCGACGCCGAGAGATTTGCGAGCACGGTGGCGCCGCCGAGTGCGGCGAGCGTGCCCGGCGGAATCGGCACCCAGAGATCCTCGCACACGTCGCAGTGCAGGACGAAGCCCGGGAGGTGCGCCGGGCGCACCAGGACGTCGGTACCGAACGCAACGCGCGTCCCGAGGAGCAGGACGGCGTCGCTGCGCGCGTCGGCCGCGGGATGAAACCAGCGCAGCTCGTAGAACTCGCGGTAGTTCGGCGGATACGCCTTGGGCGCGACGGCGAGAGGCCGGCCGCCGTACAAGGTCACCGCGGCGTTGAAAAGGAGCCCGTCGGCGACCAACGGCATGCCGACCGAGACCAGCAGGTTCCACCCCGCGGTCGCGCGCGCGATCGTCTCGAGCGCGGCGTGCGCCGCGTCGAGCAACGTCTCCTGGAAGAAGAGATCGCCGCAGGAATACGCGGTGAGGCCGAGCTCGGGACAGAGCGCATACTGGGCGCCGGCAGCGTGCGCGCGCGTCAGGACGCGTACGTGCGCGTCGGCGTTGAACGCCGGGTCGGCGACCCGCACCTCGGGCACGCACACGGCGACGCGCACGAACCCGTGGGCCCGCACGTCGAGGAAGTCGTTGATCGCGCTCATCGTCTCACGGCTCGAGCGGGATCGTGATCCGGACACGCACGTCCGGCGCCACCCGCAGAGCTCCGAGCATAGCGCTGTACGGCCGGATTCCGAAGTCCGGCTGATGGAGGCGGGCCTCGCCGACGTAACACCCGCCGTGCCGAGCCGCATGGACCACGACGTCGCGGACGGTCCCGTGGAGCAGGAGGGTGCCGTCGATCCGCAGCCCGGACTCCCCCGGATCAGCGCGCGGCGACCCGGGCGCGCGGAAGCGAATTGCCGGATAACGCACCGCCTCGAGGACCTCACCGGCGATCGTCGCCTCGATCGTGCGCGCGTCGCCCGCGCCGAGGGCGGCCTCTGCCTCGTCCTCTCCGTGCATGGCGCACACGACACGCACCGATGCCGGATCGAAGTCCGCCGCGACCGCTCCGGTCGTCTCGTCGACCGTGAGCGCGAACGTCTCCACCCGCAGCTTCAGGTCGTGCGCGAACGCGGAGAGCACGCCCTCGGCGGTGGTGAAAACGAGACACTCGGCCGTCGAGGCGTCGAAGCGCACGCGCGGGAGCTCAGCCGTTGGCGACGCGTTTCACCGCGCCGCGCCGCCGCGCACCTTGCCCTTGCGCGCCGGCGCCCGACGTCGGCCGCGCAGCGCCGATCGACTCGCGGCCGGTCGTAGCGTCAGCACCGGGACGGGCGAGTGGCGGACGATCTTTTCCGCGACGCTGCCGATGACGAGGTGAGCGAGGCCCGTCCGGCCGAGCGTCGCCATCACGATCGAGTCGGCGCGGCGCGCCGCCTCGAGGATGCAGCGATACGGATCCCCGACGACGACCCGACAGGTGGTGCGCGGCACACGCTTCCCCACGACGCGCGCGACTTCCGCTTCGAGGTGTTTGCGGGCCTCGCCGCGCAGGCTCTCGGGCGGAATCCACACCGGCAGCTCGCCGGCTCCGGCCATGGCGCTCACTGGGTAGACCGGCGCGATCGCGTGCACGACGGTGAGTGTGCCGCGGTACTGCACCGCCAGGTCGGCCGCGACCGCGAGCGCGGCCGTCGCGGCGTCCGAGAAGTCGTGCGGTACGAGAATCCGTCGAAAGACCTGCATTGTCGTCACTCCTTTTCCGGCGTCGTCGCGCCGGCGGTCGAGCCGCGCAGATGACGGGCGAAGAATGTCAGCATCCTCCGCCACGAGTCCTCGGCGGCGGCGGCGTCGTACTCCACGTGCATGAGCGGCCGCGCGAGCCACGCCATGACGGGGTGTCCGGCCCGGTTCATGTACGAATGGCCGGCGTCCTCGTACACGCGGACGTCGTGCTCCTTACCGAGCTCGTCGAGCGTGGCGATCAACGCCCTGCCCTTGGGCGCAAACACGCGGTCACGACCACCGTATCCGCCGGTCAGCGGACAGGCGCGCGCCAGCTCGGCGCGTGGCCGCGTATCCCCATAGAAGACGGCGGCGGCGGTGACGCGCGCGCGCGTGCCGAGCAGGAGTGCAAAGCCGCCGCCCATGCAGAAGCCCGCGGCGCCGACGCACCCGACGTCCGGCCGCGCCTCGAGGAGACCGATCACCGCTTCCAACTCATCGACCATCGGCCCCGTGCCCGCCTGCAACGTTCGCATCGCGCGCAGCACGCAGACGAGGTGCAAGCCACCCACCATCAGGTCCGGCACCGCGGCGAGATAGCCGGCGTCCGCGAAGCGGCGCGCGATGCCGCGGATGTCGTCGTTGGCGCCGAAAATCTCGTGGATCACCACCACCCCCGGCCACGGCGGCGGGCCGGCGGTCCCGACCGGTAGGAAGAGCTCGACCGGCACGGCGCGGCCGTGGCGCGTGACGCTCGTCGTCTCGTCGGCGCTCGCCATCTTCGGTCGCCTCTCCTTCTTTCACAGAGGCCGCCGCGGAGGAAGCGACGCCACGAATCAGCGCGGCGCCGCGGTGCCCGCGTCCGCGGGTGAGGCTGCCGCCGTCCACGCGCGCAGTGCCGTGCGCTCCGCCTCGCCGAGGCGCGCCTCGGGATGCACGAGCAGGTAGTACCACGGCGGCATCTTGCCCTCGCTCACCTCGGCGGCGCTCTTCGCGAGTTTCTTGCGGCGGGCGCGCGCGTCGTAAGCGTTCCACGTCGAGAAGTTCACCTCCTCGCGTCCCTCGCGAACGTCATGAGCGACGAGCCACGAGAGCGGCGCCATCGACGCGTACCACGGCCAGCTGGTCTCGTTGGAATGGCAATCGTAGCAGGCCCGACGCAGGATGCCGTCGACCGGCGGCGGTGCCGCCACGTCATCGGCGACCGGCGGATTGTCCGCCGCCGGCCGCACCAGCTGCGCGCCGAGCAGGAGGATGCCGACGCCGGCGAGGACGCGCGTCGACCGGCTCACGACGCTCCGCTGCGGAGATAGGCGAAGATGTCGCGCAGCTCCGGCTCCTCGAGCGTGTCGCGGAAGTGCGGCATGAGGCCGTGCTCGCGGCGGAACATGTGCAGCACCCGTGCTCGGCGCTCCGCCGGGTCGAGACCCGCCAACGCCGCGGGATCGATCGGCGGTCCCGCGACCTCCGGCGCCGCCAAGTCCTCCGGGTCGACGCCGCGACCATCGTCGCCGTGGCAACCCGCGCAGTACGTGTCGTAGGCTCGATACGCCGGTGACAGGATGCGCACGTAGGCGACGATCGCGCGCCGCTCGGCCGGCGGTAGCAAGTCGCCCATGGGCGGCATGTAGCCGACCCCGTGGCGCATCACGCCCTCGAGGCCGGCGTCAGTGTAGCGCCGGCCGGCGTCGTGGAGGTCGGCGGGCGGCCGGTCGCCCCACGACCCGAGGACGCCCTCGCCGGTCCCGTACGTGCCATGACAGGGGGCGCACGAGGACTCGTACGCGAAGCGACCAGCGCGCACCCGGGGCCAGTTTTGCGACGACAGGTTCGGCAGATACTCGAGCAGCGCCTTGACTTGCAGATCCTCCGCAACGGCGTTCCGTCGCGGCGAAATCACCAGCGGTTCGTCGCCGAGGAGGGCACCGACGAGCGCACGGTCGTCGGCCGCGAGCACCGCCGGGTCGCGGAGGTGCGCCGGTCGCAACTGCAGGAGGGCCGCGACCGGGCCCACGCTGTCGCCGTCGGCGCCGTGACAGCCGGCACAATAGCCGGCGTAGAGCACTGCGCCGCGGGCGGCGCGGGCGCGGATCGGCGCCTCGGCGGCGGTATGCGGCCGCGGTGTTCCGACCGGCCGACAGGCCGCGACGACCAGGAGCGCGACCGCGACGGGCACCACGCGTCGGGGCACGCCGAAGCCGCTCACGCCGCGACCACCGGGGGCAGCGTCAGGACGAAGACGGTGCCGGCCCCGAGCGCGCTCTCGACGCAGATCCTCCCGCCCATCACTTCGACGGCCATCTTGCAGAACACCAGGCCGAGGCCGGTGTCGTCGCGATGTCCGTCACGCGCCGGCCGCGCCTGCTTGAGAAAGAGCGTCGCCTGTTCCTCCGGAGGAATGCCGCAGCCGGCGTCGCGCACGCGCAACTCGACGCCGTCGACGTGGCAGCCGGCCTCGAGGTCGATGCGCCCGGCGGCGCCACTGTGGCGGATCGCGTTCACGACGAGATTGTTCAGCACCCGCCGCAAGAGCCAGCGATCGCTGACCACCACCGGCACGTCGTCGCCCACGGAGACCGCGATCGTCTGGCCCGCGATCTCGGCCGCGGCGTGGAACTCGTCGGCGCACTCGCCGAGCAGAGCGCCGAGATCGATGGGCTCGGCGCGGAGGGTCACCCGTCCCTCCTGCATCATGTCGATCTCGAGCAGGTTCTCGATCATGCGCATGAGGTCGCGGGCGCTGCGCTGGACTTGTTCGAGGTGACGCGCGTGGCCCGGCGGCAACTCGGCGCGCTTGCGCAGGCCGAGCTGCGCCACCGTGAGGATGCCGCCGAGCGGCCCCTTCAAATCATGCACGATCATGTTCGTGAGGTCGGCCTTCATGCGCTCGACCTCGGCCTTCTCCGCGAGCGTGCGCTCGGCGACCTCCGCCATCCGCCGATACTCGTGCGCCAGCGCGCGGTCGACGTAGCCGCCCCAGATGTAGGCGTCGATCGCCAGGCCCATGTCGAGAAAGATGATCTTCGAGAACGAGCCGAGGAGCGCCAGCAAACGCTCGGGATCGGCGCTGAAATGGACCCGCAGACGCTCGATCAACAGACGCAGGTAGAGATTGAACGTCCCGAGATACCAGTGCGGCTTGAGGTCGATGCGGGCGTGCGCGGCGCCGACGCGCAAGCGGCTCTCGAAGTACTCGGCGTCGAGACGTCCTTCGATCATCCGTAAGAAGTACTCGCGCTGCAGCTCCTTCAATCTCTTGATTTGCTTCGCATCGCCCAGGGTCACGCGTGTCTCGTCGAAGCGCAGCAGGTGGTCGTAGAAAGCGTCGACGATCTCGTCGACGTGGGCGTGCGCGAAGGCCCGTACCTCGGCGAGGCGCTCTTCGTCCTCCGGCCCCCATCCGAGAAACGCGAGTCGTTGCGCCCGTTCGGCGTCGTCGACACCCACCTGACCGAGCAAGTCCCCCTCGCTTCGCGCCACCAGCCCCCGGGGCGGTGTCGCGGCCGCCGCGGGCTCGTCGTCCTGCTCCCTGCGCCCACGGCTCGACATGCCGGGCATGTAGCAGTTGCCCGGCGTGCCCGCCATCGGTATGGCGTACCGCGCGCCCCGGGCGCGCGGCGATGATCAGTGCATCGCCGTCGTCAGCGGCGCCACCTCGAGCACGCCCTCGTCCGCCGCCTCAAGAGCTTCGTACTGGAGAATGCCGAGCTCTTCGAAGCGCGCGCGCAGCCAGCCGTTCAGAAGCCCGAGCTTCTTCACGTTCGGAACGATCTTGGAGAACAGCATGCGCCGGAACTCGATCATGCTCGGCGCCTCGAGCGCGTACCGGCAACACTCGTCGGCCGGAAGTCCCACGCGCTCCCACACGTCGCGCGCGAGAAAGCGGTCGCGCATCAGCACACAGGCTTCATAGATGAACTCCTGGCGCTCGCGGATCTCGCCGGCGGTGAAGTGGGTACGATAGAAATCGCGCAACGACATCACGCCGAAGGCGACGTGACGCGACTCGTCGCGCATGACGTGGTACGTGAGGTCGCGGATCAACGGCTCGTTGGCGTGCGCACGGATGAAGCCGAACGCCGCGAGCGCCAGGCCCTCCACGAGGATCTGCATGCCGAGGTACTTCATGTCCCAGCGTGGGTCGACGAGGATTTGGTCGAGCAGGGTCTTCAGATGCGTATTGATCGGATACACCGTCTCGAGTTTGGATCGGAGGTAGCGGTCGTAGACCTCGACGTGGCGCGCCTCGTCCATGACCTGCGTCGACGCGTAGAGCTTGGCATCCATCGCCGGAACGGCGTCCACGAGCTGCGAGGTCGCGAGCAGCGCCCCCTGCTCGCCGTGCAGGAACTGCGAGAGAATCCAGGCCATCGACTCGTGACGTAGCCGGGCGCGCTCGCGTTCGGTCATCCGTCGCCAGAGCGGCGAGTCGTAGATGGCAATCTGGCTGTCGGGCAGATTTTCGGCCTCGGGCTCGACCGCGCAGCTCCAATCGAGCGCGGTGGCGCCGTCCCACTGATCACGCTTGGCGTTCTCGTAGAGCCGACGCAGGTGCGTGTCTTGGGTCTCGTACCGCCACGTGAACGTGGTCGGAAAGGACGTCCGGATGGTCTCCACTTCCGCGGGCAACTCGAGCATGGCACCTCCTCGGGACAGTTGCCCTGCGCGGAGCAGGTCGCGTGCCAGACTCCGGGGCCGGCAGCGCAGGCGCCGAAAGCCTCAAGAGATCGGCGTGACGTCGTCGCCGAGGCTGCCTATCCTTCCCAAGTCTGGCAGTTCCATCCGCGACCCGTTCCGGCGTGTGACAAAAACGCCGCGTGCCGTTCAGGCACCCTCGCCACGTTCCCCGAGGCCGATCTCGAGCTCTTCGATCTTGCGGTAGAGGGACGAGAGCGACACGCCGAGCATCTCGGCCGCGAGCTTCTTGTCGTGCCCCGCGCGCGCCAATACCGCCTGGATGTGAGCTTTTTCGTACGCCCGCAGCGCCTCGCGCAGATCGTCCCCGATCGGCACCGCGACGCCGTTCTCACCCTGCAGCGCGCGCGGCAGGTCGGCGACGGTGATCCAATCGCCCTCGCCGAGAATCATCGCGTGCTCGATCACGTTGTCGAGTTCGCGCACGTTGCCCTTCCACGGCCGCGACATCATGAGCTTCATCGTCGGACCGTCGACGCCCTTGAAGCGCTTGCGCAGCTCACGATTGTGGAGGCGGACGAAGTGCTCGACGAGCGGCGGAATGTCCTCGCGCCGCTCGCGCAGCGGCGGGATCTCGATGCCGACGACGTTCAGCCGGTAATAGAGATCGTCGCGGAACTGTCCGGCTTCGACCGCCAGCTGGAGATCACGGTTCGTCGCCGCCAGGATGCGGATCTCGATCTTGATCGGCGTCGTCGCGCCGACCGGCAGGATCTCCTTCTGCTCGATCGCGCGCAGCAGCTTCACCTGCAGGTTCAGCGGCAGGTCGCCGATTTCGTCGAGGAAGATGGTGCCGCCGCGGGCACGTTGGAAGAGCCCCTCCTGGTTGCTGATCGCGCCCGTGAACGCGCCGCGCAGATGTCCGAAGAGCTGGCTCTCGAGGAGATGCTCCGGGATCGCCCCGCAGTTGACCGGCAGGAAGATGCGCTCGGCGAACTCGCTGAAGTGGTGGATGGCGCGCGCCACGACCTCCTTGCCGACGCCGCTCTCGCCCGTGATCAATACCGTGCTCGGCGTCGGCGCGACGCGACGCACCAACCGCATCACCTCGCGCATGGCCGCCGAGCGGCCGACCAGGCTCTCGAAGTCCCATTGCCGCTCGACCTGGCTGCGCAAGAGCTGGTTTTCCCACGCGACCTGGCGGTGGCGCAGGAGGTGATCGATCTTGTGGAGCACGTCCTCGAAGATGAGCGGCTTGAGAAGATAGTCCTGGGCGCCGCGTTGCAGCGCCTCGACCGCGGTTTCGACGGTCGCGTGCGCCGTCATCAGGAGCACGAGCGTCTGCGGCGACACCTCGCGCGCACGTCGCAACACCGCGAGTCCGTCGGCGCCGGGCATGCGAAGATCGGAGAGGATGAGGTCGAAATCGTGGCCGTCGATGGCGGCGAGCGCCGCGGTGCCGTCAACCGCCGTCACGACCTGGTAGCCCTCGTCGCGCAGGACCT
Organism: Binatia bacterium; assembly: GCA_041476145.1. GTDB lineage: Bacteria > Desulfobacterota > Binatia > UTPRO1 > UTPRO1 > DP-19. The sequence goes on along the minus strand of JBGOSW010000048.1, from coordinate 6,225 downwards.
CGGCCAGGCTCTCGCGCACCGCCGCTTCGTCCTCGGCGACGAGGATCGTCCCTTTCGCTCCGCCGTCGGTCGTCATGTACCCGATGGTACCAATCGCGCGCTCCGGGGGCGATCAGCCCGCTTTCGGGAGCTCGGGAAGGTCGTGCTTGACGTCGGACAGCTCGAGCAGACGCGCCAGATATCGCATGCAGTCGCTTTCGCTCAGCAATCCTTTGAGCTGCCCGCCTTCGACGACGGGCAGGCACCCGATCCGCTTGTCGATCATGATCGCGACCGCCTCGCGCACCGACGCATCCGGCGCGACGGTGAAGACCGGTCGCGTCATCACCTCCTGGAGCGCGATCTTGGCGAGCCATTCGCGCTCGGCGGCCGGCCGGAAGTGCAGGACCGACGAGCACGCGGCGCGGAAGAGGTCGCGCTGTGAGAGAATGCCGACGAGGTGGCCTTTGGTGATGATCGGCATGTGCCGAATCCGCCCGAGTTGCATGAGGTCGCGCGCGAGATCGAGGCTGTCGCACGCCTCGAGCGTGAGAACGTCGCGTTCCATGAGATCCTTGACTCGCATGTGTATCTTCAGTCCAAGTCTCATGCCGGCGGTGATTTCCATGCGCGGCCGGGCATCGATTCCGGAAAGTGGGAAGGGGGTCGTCGCTACAATGCCTATGAGTCTCATCGGTGAGAAGGGGCCCGCCCGGCGACCCGGACTTCGGCTCATACGCGACCCGCGAGCCATGGCTGGTGCTTTGCAAACCCCTAGTTCGACAATGCGCCCTTCGAGCCGTCCTTCGATGATGCGCCGCCGCTGGACGAGGCTCACCGTCGCACTCGTACTCGCGCTCGCGGATCTCGCGACTGCCCACCCGTCCGCCGCTCGGCCGCGGCCTACCCACGATTCCGGTGCCGCGCTTTATGCGCGTCACTGCGCCACCTGTCACGGTGCGAAAGGACGTGGCGACGGGCCGGATGCGCCGCTCTTCACGACGCCGCCCGCGAACTTGCAGCGCGTCGTCCGCGAACGCGATCTCGATGCGATCGTCGTGATCGTGCGCAAGGGCGCCGAACATTCGCTCGCGCTCGATCCGGCGGCGCTACAGGCGCGCACGGCCGAGGTCGAGGAGTTGGCGACCCACCTGGCGCGACTGCCGCACGTCGACTGGCGACTCGCGGAGCGCGGCGAGGAGGTATTCGTCGACCGCTGCGAGATCTGCCACGGGCCGTTCGGCCGACCCGCCGCTGCGGTACCGCCCGGCGTGCGCAGGCCGCGCGACCTCTCGACGCCGGGCTTTCAGCATGCGGTCGATGACAGCGAGCTGCTCGCCAAGGTGCGTCACGGCCGCCGCGGTATGCCGGCGTTGACGCCGCCGCTCCCCGAAAACGACGGCCCCGCGCTCGTGGTCTTCGTGCGCCTGCTCTCGCCCGGATTCGAGCGCTATTCGCGCTATTGCGCCGCCTGCCATGGCGAGGACGGCCGCGGCGCCGGCAGCTTCGGCGAGGCGATTCCACGTCCGACCGTCGCCTTCGACCGCCACTATTTCGCGACCCATGATCCGGAGCAGGTTCGGGTCGCGGTGTGGCACATGGCGCGCGACAAGACGCCGACGATGCCGCATTTCGCGGCGCGGCTCGATTCGACCGCGGTGCACGCGATCGTGAGCTGGCTGCGCGCCGAAGCCGAGCGGCAGCCGCCGCAGCCGTAGCCGCGAGTCGCGCTCAAGCGGCGGAGCGGCCGCCCGGCGCTGCCGGCCGCGGGCCCGCGACGCCCACGTCCGATGCCGCTACCGGTCGCTCCGGTAGGATCACTGTAAACCGTGTCCCCTGCCCGATCTCGCTCGTCACCTCGACCACGCCGCCCAGAAGCTCGCAATAGCGGCGTACGATGTAGAGACCGATGCCGCAGCCGTCGTGCACACCGCCGTTCTCGGCCTGGCGGTAGAGATCGAAGATGGACGGGAGATCGGCGGCGGCGATCCCGCATCCGGTATCCTCGACGACGATCGTGAAGCGCGCACCGGGCGCGCGCGCCACGCGGACGCGGATCGTGCCGACACGCGTGAACTTCCGCGCGTTGCCCACGAGGTTGGTGAGGATTTGGCGTAGTTTCAGCCGATCGGAGACGATCGTCGGCAGGTCGGCGTCGATCAGCCATTCCTCGTCCACCGCGCGCGGCGCGCCGAGAAAGCGGTCGGCGGCCCGTAACTCGTCGCACACGGACGTGAGCGCGAGCGGCTCGAGGTTCGCCGCCACGCCGGCGCTCTCCAAGCGCAGGACGCTGAGCGTGTCCTCGACGAGGCCGGCGAGTGTGCGCGCCGCCTCGCGCATGCGCTCGAGCACCGCGCGGTGCTCCGCAGGCGGTAGGTCACCGGCGTCGCGCGCGGCATCGAGGAGGAGTTCGGTGTACCCGATGAAGATGTTGATCGGTGTCCGCAGCTCGTGGGACATCATTCCCATGAACTCGCTCTTCAAGCGGTCGGCCTGCGTCAAGCGTTCCTGCGCGACGCTCAGCGCCAAATTCTGCGTCGAGAGCTGGCGGACGAATGCCTCGCGCTCGCGGGCGTATTCCTCTTCGTCGAAGGCACGCGCCAACCGCTGAGCGTAGCTCGAGAGGAGCCGCATGTCCTCGTCGCCGAGCGAGCGACGGACGGTGTCGAGGACGACGACGAGTCCCTCGACGGCACCGCTCCGTCCGAGCACCGGCACGCCGATGAAGGTCTCCGCGTTGCGATCGCGCAAGAAACCGTCGGCGGGAAAGCGCGCCGTCGCGTCCGAGAAGACGCAGGCACGCTTGGCGATACGCACGTGCTCGCACGCCGTGCCCGCGAGCGGCTGGCGGCCTTCGTGCAGCACGTCGCCGTGCTCGTAGAGCGCGAGCAGGATCATCGTGTCGCCGACCAGGCGGGCGGCAGCGACGGTCGGCGCGTCGAGGAGCTCGGACAACGTGACGGCGAGATGATCGGCCACTTGCTCGACGCTGCCACCGAGCGTCACCGCGAGATGATACAGGCTCTCGAGCCGCTGCACCGCCTGGCGCAGCTCGGTCTCGATGCGCTCGCGCCGACTCATGTCGTGGAGAATCGCCTGGATCACGGAGCGGTCGCCGAGGGGCACGATGCTGAGCGCCACGTCGACGGGACAGGCGCCGCCGTCGGCGCGACGCACGCGCGACCCTGCCGGCCAGCGGCCGGCTGCGAGGTCGACGGCCAAAGGCCCGGCGTCGAAGAGCGTCATGAACGGGATCGCCTTCAGCGCCGCCTCGTCGTGGCCCGTCAACTCCTGCGCACGGCGGTTCGCCTCGAGGATGCGCCCGCTCGACGCGTCGATCAGGAGAATGGCGTCGCCGGCGCCCTCGAAGAGCGCCGCGTAGCGCGCCGCCGAAGTCTGCCGCGAGCGGTCGATGGCGCTCGCGGCGGCATTGAACGCGCGCGCCATCCGCACCAAGTGGGCGTCGATGGCGCCGGTGATGAGACCGACCGTCTCTCCGTGCGCGAGGCGCGTCGCTGCGACCGCGAGGTCGGCGCCGGCACGTCGGATCGTGAGCGCTTGCAGCCACGCGAGCGCGCCGCAAATCCCCGCGGTGAGCAGCATGAGCGCCGCCTGCGTGAGCCATCCGAGTGGAAGATCGGGCGTGATCGTCCATCGCATGGCGACCGTCAGCGCCACTACCGTCGGCGCGGTGAGGACGACGACGCGCACCCAGGTATCGACGGACGGTCCGACGTAGGGGTCGAGCCCGCGCGCGAACGCAGCGCCGCGTAGCCGCTGACAGTGTTCGCCGACCAGGAGCTCGCAGACGGTGAAAGTCGTCGCGGCGTACAGCAACGTCGCGATCGCACCGCCGGCCACGATGGCACCGACGTTACGCGTCCCGCCGCTCACGCGCCATTCGATCGCCGCCATCGCCACGACGACCGCCGTCGAGAGCAGCGAGCACCAGAGCGTGTGTGCCACCGGCACCCAGGGCACGCGCGTCACCGCGAGCGCGGTGTCGGCGTCACTGACGGGCTCGTCGCCATCGGCCGCGGCGACGACCGCGTTGGTCGTCCGCACCCACACGAGCGGCGACCGCAGCCCGACGACGGCGCCGCCGCCTGCGAGCCATGTGTGCGCCGCGGTCGCGGCGAGGAGGAGCGCCGCGAAAGGCCAGCCGAAGATCCACAACGATCCGGTCGCGCGCAGATCGCCGGCGGCGCAGATGTACACCGCCCCGTAGAACGCGGCGATCCAGCCGGTGGTGCTCGAGAGCAGCGCGAGCTGGGCCAGCAGCGGCACGCGAAGCTTCGGCATCACAGAAGACTCAGCAACCGCTGTGCCAGCGCTTGCCGCAACGTCACGGCGCGCACCCGGCGTCGATCGACACAAATCTGACGGAACCGTCGGCGCACGACGACCCGATATGCGAGGTCGCATGGGCGCGGGCGCGGGGCCGCGTTCGGCGCCCGTCCCGGACGTCGACGTCAATCGAAGGTGCGCGCGAAGAGCTCCTGGATTGCGCGAGTGCCGTTCTCCTTCAGGAAGCGCGTGCCGGTCCCGGTGAAGTGCGGATGCGCGATCACCGGGCTGCCCGCCGCTGCCCAGGCGTCGCCCGTCCAGCGACACCATCCGTCGCGCTCCTGGTCGAAGACGAAGAGCGGCTTGTTGCAGATCTTCGCGAACTCCGCGCCCCATCCCGTGCCGCCCTTCACGGTATCGTCGCGCTGGATGATTCCGACGACGTAGATTTCCTGGCCGTTGTTCACCTGGTGCCAGATGCTCTGCAGCACCTTTTTGAACATCGCGGTGTCGGGGTAGCGACGGTGCATGAGCTTGGCAACGTACGCGAGACTCACGTCGCCGTGCTGCAGCTCGGCATGGGTGAGGACTCGGATGCCGCGCTGGCGTGCCACCTTGCGGCCCTCGAAGGTGAAGTTCACTTCCTCGATGCCATGCCGCTCCGCCGCCGCGCCGAACTCCGCTTCCGCACCGCCGGCAGCACCACTGAAGAGAACGCAGTCTTCGCGGTTCATCGAGGGTTCCTCCGCCGGCTCTTCTTCGCCGATCGCCATGCTCCCGTCAAATTGATTTCGCCCCCGCGCGGCTGCGCCGCGCGATGGGCGTCGCGACCGGGAGTAAATCCCGGTCGCTCCCGAACCGCGCCCTTGCTCACGTGCGCCGCGCGATGGGCGTCGCGACCGGGAGTGAATCCCGGTCGCTCCCGAGTTCCCTCGTCCGACCACTGTCCTCGATCAATTCGGGCCGCCGGTGCTAAGATCGCCGCTTCATGCACGACATCGGTTTCGATCCCATCGTCGCCGCGTGGTTCGCGGCGCGCTTCGCCGCGCCGACGCCGCCGCAGGAGGCGGGGTGGCGCGCGATCGCCGCCGGCCGCGACACGCTCATCGCGGCGCCGACGGGCTCCGGGAAGACGCTCGCCGCGTTCCTCTGGGCAATCGACGAACTCGTCCGCCTAGCACGCTCGGGCTGGCTCGACGACCGCACGCACGTCGTCTACGTCTCGCCGCTGAAGGCGCTCGGCAACGACATCCAGAAGAACCTCGAGGAGCCGCTCGCCGAAATCCGCGCCCGCGCGCTCGCGGCGGGACACGCGCTACCGCCGATCCGCGTCGCGGTGCGCAGCGGCGACACGCCGCCGGCGGAGCGGCAGGCGATGACGAAGCGGCCGCCCCACATTCTCATCACCACGCCCGAGTCGCTGTACATCTTGTTGACGAGCGTCCGCTTCCGTCCCGCCCTGGCCCGCGTGCGCGTCGTCATCGTCGACGAGGTGCACGCGATGATGGGCGGCAAGCGCGGCACGCACCTGGCGCTCTCGCTCGAGCGGCTGCAGGCGCTCGTCTCCGCCGAGGAGCCCGGCGCGCGACCGCAGCGGATCGGCTGCTCGGCGACCGTGAGCCCGGTGGAGACCGCGCTGGCGTTCCTCACCGGCGCCACCGCGCGCGATCCCGTGATCGTCGACGCGGGCTTCGCGCGCGACCTGGACATCACGGTGGTGGCGCCCGTGGACGACTTCCTGACCGCGACCAGCGACACCGTGTGGGACGCCACGCTCCAGCAGGTGGCCGAGCTGGTGCAGGCGCACCGCACGACGCTGGTGTTCGCGCAGAGCCGCCGCTCGGCCGAGCGCCTGGCGCGCGACCTCAACGACCGCATCGTGGACGGCCGCGTGGCCGCCCACCACGGCTCGCTCTCGCGGCGGGCGCGCCTGGATGCCGAGAACCGGCTGAAGGACGG
>JBGOSW010000047.1:0-25566 GCA_041476145.1 Binatia bacterium | reverse complement strand
GCTCGCGTTGCCCGCGGCCGATCGGGATCATGGTGTCGACCGCCTTGATGCCGGTCTGGAGCGGCTCCTTCACCGGCTGGCGGGCGACGATGCCGGGCGCTTTGAGCTCGATGCGGCGGGTCTCGGTGGTCGCGATCGGTCACTTGCCGTCGATCGGCACGCCGAGCGCGTTCACCACGCGACCGCGAAGCGCGGCGCCGACCGGCACTTCGGCGATGCGGCCGGTGCGGCGTACCTCGTCGCCCTCGCCGATCGCCTGCACCTCGCCGAAGAGGACGGCGCCGACGTTGTCCTCCTCGAGGTTCAGCACCATCCCGGTGACGTCGTGTGGGAACTGCAGGAGTTCGCCCGCGGCCGCCTTGTCGAGGCCGTAGATGCGCGCGATACCGTCACCGCACGAGAGCACGACGCCCGTCTCGCGGACCTCGAGATCGCGGCTGTACTCGGCGATCTGTTTCTTGATGACGTCGCTGATCTCAGCGGCTCGAATCTCCATCTCGCCTCTCCGTTTCGATTAACTAGCGCTCGCCATGCGCTGGCGAAGTTTCGCGAGTTGCGTCCGCAGACTGCCGTCGTAGACGCGGCCGTCGATCTCGACGATCGCGCCCGCGAGGAGCTCCGGATCGACAGCCACCTCCGCCAGCACCTGCTTACCCGTGAGCGCACCGAACACCCGCGTCAGCTCCGCGAGCAGGTCGGGCGTGAGCGGCGCCGCGCTGCGAACGCGCGCCCGTGTCCGCCCACGGCGGCGATCGACGAGCGCGTCGAAGACCTCGCGGATCGCACCGAGGTGGCGTAGCCGGTCGCGCTCGGAAAGCAGCAGCAAGAGATCGCGGAAAGCGGGCGGCGCGCCGACGTTGTCGCTGATGGAGCGCAAGAGCCGCTGTTTCTGCTCCCGGGGCAGCGGGCCGGTGAGGACCCGTGCAACGCGAGCGTCCTCGAGAAGCGCCGCGGTGGAGGCGAGCGCGTTCGCGACGGCATCGACACCGCCCTGCTCCTCCGCCAGTTGGAAGATGGCGCGCGCATAGCGCCGCGCCACGGCGTCGGCCCTCATCGTGTGGGCGCTTCTTTGAGGAATTGTTGCGCGAACTCGCGCTGATCGTTGGCCGAGAGCGCGTCGCGCAGCCGCGATTCCGCGAGCTCCGTCGCGCGCGTCGCGACTTCGGCGCGTACTTCTTGCCACGCGCGCCGCCGTTCCTGCTCGGCGACCAGCGCCGCGTCGGTGAGGCGGCGCTTGCCGGTCTCCTCCGCTTGCTCGCGCAGGCGCTCGCCCTGTCGCGTGGCGGAGGCGACGAGGTCGCGGCGGATGCTTTCGCGTTCGGTGGCGACCGAATCCGAGCGTGCGCGCGTCGAGCTCATCAGCGCCTCGGCGTCGGCCAACGCGGCACTCGACTCGGTGATCACCGCCGTCACGTCCTGCGCGCGACGCCGCAAGTACTCGCGCATCGCCGGGATCACGTACTTGATGACGATGACGACGAAGATTGCGAAGTTGATCGCGGGAAAAAGAAGCTCGGTCACATTCGGCGCGTGCGCGCCCTGATGATGCGCCTCTTCCGCGCTACCTTCGGCGGCCATGAGCGGCACCGCGTCGGCGATACCGAGGGCCATGAGCGCCGCCGCCGTTCGCCGCGCCTCGCGACTCACGCCGGTCTCCCCAGGATCTTCTCGACGACGCTCGCCGCCAAGCGGTCGGTCTCGATGCGGAGCGGCGCGCGCGCGCTCGTCACTTGCGTGCTGGTCGTCGCGCGCTCGCGCTCGAGCACGGCCAGCGCCTCGGCGCGATAGCGGGCGAGGATCGCCTGTTCCTCAGTCTCGGCACGTCGGCGAATCTCCTCCGCTTCGCGTGCGCCCTCGCGGCGGCCCGCCGCGAGTTGCGCCTCGACGGCGGCGGCGAGTGCGTCGGCCTCGGCCCGGAGCGCCTCGGCGCGCGCGCGGTCGCCGCTCGTCCGTGCGGCGCGTGCTTCCAGGGCACGCTGAACGGGCCCGAAGAGCGCCCATCGCATCAGCTGCCAGAAGACGAAGAAGCAGATGATCTGCGCAACGAAGGTCCAATCCGGCGGCAGCTTGATCATCGGCCTTCAGACCTCGGGTGATGCGCGAGATTCGAGCGCTTCATCGACGATTCATCATGTCTCTGCCAGGGAGGCGGCCGGCGGTCGCCGGCGCGCCATGGCGACGTCGAAACTACCCGTCCGGGAGAACTATTTCATCACCTCGGAGACCACGGCCTTGGCCGCAACCACCTCACTACGATCATCCTTCGGGAATGGAGTGACCTTGCGATCGCCCTTGCCCACGTCGGCGCCGCCCATCGAGCAGTGGCCCTCGAAGATGACACCTTCTTGGATGATGAGGCTCGGGGTCGTCACGTTGCCGAACAACTTCCCCGGGGCTTTGATCTCGACGCGCTTGCGCGCGGTGATGTCGCCCGTGACCTTCCCCTTGATGATGATCGTGCTGCCGATGATCTGCGCGTTGACGATTGCGGTCTCACCGACAATGAGGGTGTCCTGAGCCGCAACTTCGCCTTCGACCTGACCGTCGACCCGGACGGTGCCTTCGAACGTCAGCTTCCCGGCAACCTTGCTTCCCTTTCCGAGGTACGCATTCACCTCGCCGCTGGCGGCGGGAAGCATCGGCTCGGGCTCAGGCATGTGTGCGTCCTTACGAGCCGGGTCTTCCGGCACGGCGCGCGAGTCGTCGCGATCCAGCAAGCGGTCGTACCGATCTTTGTTTTCCTTCCCGAAGAGCGCCATGGAAGGCTTCCTTTCGACTGCGTATTCGGTTGTCGGCGGCCGGCCCAAAACCGCGTCCTCGTACCATCCGCATCACGCGTTGTCAAAGTTTCGACTCCCCCGGTACTGGCTAAACAACGCCAGTACCACTCCCCCGGGAGAGCCGCTCGGCGAGGCCGCGAAGTTCCTCGCTCGAGTAGTACTCGATCTCGATCCGGCCGCCCCGGCCGCGGGGCAGAATGCGTACGCGCGTGCCGAGGGAGGCCGCGAGCTCGCGCTCGAGCGCGGCACGATGCGGGTCGCGGGGCGCGGGACGTTCCGGCTCGCGGCGACCGCCGGCGAGCTTCTCGGTGTCGCGCACCGAGAGTTGCCGTGCGAGGATCTGGCGGGAAGCCCGTAGCTGCGCGTCGGCGCTCTCGAGCGAGAGCAGCACCCGCGCATGGCCCGCGGAGAGTCGTCCGCGCGCGATTTCCTGCTTGATCGGCTCGGGAAGACGCAAGAGGCGAAGCGTGTTGGCGATTGCCGGCCGACTCTTGCCGACCTGCGTCGCGATTTCCTCCTGGGTGTGTCCGAAGTCGTCGAGCAGGCGCTGATACGCCGCCGCTTCCTCGAGGGGCGAGAGATCGTCGCGCTGAATGTTTTCGATGAGCGCGAGCTCGAGGCTCTCGCGGTCGGAGGCTTGGCGCACTACGATCGGCACCTCGCGCAACCCGGCGAGGCGGGCGGCGCGCAGGCGGCGCTCGCCCGCGACGAGTTCGTAGGCGCCGTCGCCGTCCGGGCGGACGAGGAGCGGCTGAATGATGCCTTGAACACGAATCGAGGCGGCGAGCTCGTTGAGCGCCACCTCGTTGAAGTCGGTCCGGGGCTGCCGCGGGTTGGCGCGAATGCGGTCGATCGCCACCTGCTGCTCGTGTCCAGCGCTGGCGATCTCCGGCATGGTCGGCTTCGGTGCACCGGGAATGAGGGCGTCGAGGCCCCTGCCGAGAGGTCTCCGCATCATAATCTCCTAACCATGTTCTGAATCAGCTCTTGGGCCACCGCCGTATATGCTCGAGCGCCGCGTGAACCGGCGTCGTAGATCATTGCCGGCACGCCATAGCTGGGAGATTCGCTGAGGCGAACATTGCGAGGAACGACCGCGTCGAACACCTGATTCGGGAAATGCTGCCGCACTTCGTTGACGACTTGGTGGGCAAGACTGTTACGAGTATCAAACATCGTTAGTAATAGCCCTTGGATGTCCAGCCTTGGATTGAGGCTCTGGCGGATGAAGCCTACGGTTTCGAGGAGTGCGCTCAATCCTTCGAGCGCGTAGTACTCGCATTGGAGCGGAATCAGCACCGCGTCGGCCGCGGTCAGCGCGTTCACGGTGAGGAGGCCTAGGGAGGGCGGGCAGTCTATGATGAGGAACTCGTACTGGCGGCGCGCCTGCGCGATGGCGTCGTCCAGACGATACTCACGCCGAGGCAACGGCACGAGCTCGATCTCCGCACCAATGAGATCACGGCTGGAAGGGAGTAGACTGAGGTGCTCGATCTGCGTTTCCCGAACCACCTCCTCGGCGGGGCGTGCGCCGATGAGGACGTGATAGACGGAGGCCTCGAGCTCTTGCGGATGCACGCCGAGACCACTCGTCGCACTCGCTTGCGGATCGAAATCGATGAGGAGCGTCGAGCGACCGGCGAGTGCTAGTCCGGCGCTCAGATTCACCGCCGTCGTGGTCTTCCCCACACCACCCTTTTGATTGGCGACCGCGAGAACCCGTCCCACATGCACCTCCACGACACAGTACGGTCAGAGCCGCGTACTAACACATGGGCGCTGACGCGGGAAGCGAATGTTTCACGTGAAACATTCGCCGCCGTGCGATGGGCCCTTGCGATAGACGTCGATACGGCGCCGCGCTCCGCCCGGAATGCGATACGCCAGGACTTGCTCCAGCATGAGCGCGGCGCCGGGCGTCCCGGCCCTCGGATGCTTCTCGCTGCGGAGACAGAGGAGCAGTCCGCGTTCATGGATCCACGGCGCCGCGACTCGCAGCGCTTCGTCATCGGCCCATACCGCTCGGCAGACGGCGACGTCGACAGGCTCCGCCACTCCGGCCATCTCGGCCCGCACGGAGAGGACCTCGACGCAATCCAGTCCGAGATCGCGCTTTACCTCGCGCAAGAAGCTCGCACGGCGCCGACGTGGCTCTACCAGAAGGGTCCGACGAGAGGGAGCGACGATCGCGAGAGGTATGCCGGGCAAACCGGCGCCACTGCCGAGATCTGCGACCGCGCGCGCCTTCCCGCATGGCCAGTCGCAGACGAGCGCATCGAGCAGGTGGCGATCTATGAGCTCATCCGCGGTGCGGCAGGAGATGAGGTTCGACGTCTTTCCCCAACGGTCGAGGAGTCGAGCGTAGAGGGCGAAGCGCTCCAGGGCTACCTCGTCGAGCGCCACGCCGAGTGCGGCTGCCCCCGCGCGGAGGCGTTGGTACTCAGCGCTCCCGAGCTTCAGGGAACTCGCCACGGCGCTCACGGGCGCACCTCACATGAACCGCGAGTATCGAGATCGCGGCCGGGGTAACGCCGGGAATCCGCGCCGCCTGCCCGAGCGTCACCGGGCGCACGCGCGCAAGCTTTTCCCTCGCTTCGCTCGAGAGCGCGCGAAGGGCCATGTAGTCGAGTTCGAGCGGAAGGCGAAGATCTTCGAGATCACGAAGGCGAGCAATCTCCCTCAGCTGGCGTTCGATGTAGCCCTGATACTTTACTCGACACTCGACCTCGGCCTCGAGCGCGCGTGGAAAATCGGGAGCCTCGGGAGGTCGTTTGGCGCGCAGATCGGTGTACGATGCTTCCGGTCGACGCAATTCGGCGAGGAGACCGCACCGCCGGAGCAGAGCGATCTCATCCTCAATATAATTGTGTTTCAATTTGATCCGTTGCTCCCGGTCACGGGTGATCAGCCCGGCCTCCGCCGCGACGCTGCACAACCGCTCCTCGGCATTGCCCTCGCGCAGCACGAGTCGATGCTCCGCGCGCGACGTGAACATGCGATATGGCTCGTCGCCGACGCCGCGCGTCGCCAGGTCGTCGATCATGACACCGACGTACGCGAGTTCACGGCCGATCTGGAGTGGCGAGGCGCCTCGGACACGGCGCACGGCGTTCGCGCCGGCAATCAATCCTTGGGCGGCGGCCTCCTCGTAACCGGTCGTGCCGTTGATCTGACCGGCATGGAAGAGCCCACGCACCAGCTTCGTCTCCAACGAAGGATGCAGCTGAAGCGGGTCGACGTAATCGTACTCGATGGCGTAGCCGGGCCGCATGATCTCGGCACGCTCGAGACCCGGGATCGAGCGCACCATCGCCTGCTGGATCGCGAGCGGCAGACTCGTCGACAAGCCGTTCGGATACACCTCGACGGTATCGAGGCCCTCGGGCTCGAGGAAGATCTGATGCCGCGGCTTTTCCGCAAAGCGCACGATCTTGTCTTCGATCGAGGGACAGTAGCGCGGTCCGCGGCCGGTGATGTTGCCGACGTGCATCGCGGATTCGGGGAGGCCGCGACGCACGATCTCGTGCGTGACCGGCGTGGTGTACGTGATGTGACACGGCACCTGCGGCTGCACGATACCGAGACTCTCGAAGGCGAACGGCACCGGGTCCGGATCTCCCGGCTGCTCGACGAGCATGTCGAAGTCGATCGTGCGCGCGTCGAGCCGCGGGCAGGTGCCCGTTTTCAACCGTCCGATCCGAAACCCGAGGGCGGCGAGGCTCTCGCTCAATCCGAAGACCGCGAAGTCCCCGGCGCGACCCGAGGGATAGTGCCGCCGCCCGACGTGGATCAGGCCCTTCAGGAAGGTGCCGGTCGTCAGCACGACGGTGCGCCCGAGAAAGCACTCGCCGATCTGCGTCTCGACCCCGCGAACCTCGCGATCTCGAGTCTCCGCAACCAGCACACGCTCGACGCTCGCCTGTCGCAGCGTGACTCCCGCCGCTGACTCCACGAGACGCTTCATGTAGGCCCGGTACAGCGCCTTGTCCGCCTGCGCGCGCGTCGCACGGACGGCGGGACCTTTTTTCGTATTCAGCGTCCGGAATTGAATGCCCGTGGCATCGATCGCGTGCGCCATCGCGCCGCCGAGCGCGTCGATTTCCTTGACGAGATGGCCTTTACCGATACCGCCGATGGCTGGATTGCAGGACATCTGGCCGACGTGGTCGAGATTCGAGGTCAGGACGAGCGTGTCAGCGCCGAGACGGGCGGCCGCCAAAGCGGCCTCGATCCCGGCGTGACCCGCCCCCACCACGATGACGTCGTAGACGCGTTCGCTCATGTTCCGGCACGACCGCGCGCGCGGTTCGGCGCCGAACCTTATTTGCCTATGCAGAATTCGGCAAACACACGGTCGAGTACGTCCTCTGAGGTCACGATCCCGGTGATCGACCCGAGCGTCTCCGCCGCGGCGGTGAGATCGCTCGCGACGAGCTCGAGGGGCGCGTGCGACGAGAGCGCCCGTTCCGCGCGTGCGAGATCGAGCGCGGCGCGCTGCGCCGCATCCCGATGGCGCTCGCGGAAGATTCCGACCTCCTCCTCACGCGCGTCCGACCCGGCAAGCAACATCCGTGCGATCGCGGTCTCGAGCTCGTCGAGGCCTTCGCCGGTGAGTGCGCTCAACTCGACAATCGGCGGCGCGGCGCCAAAGAGTGCCGAGACGTCGCCCGGCGCGATCGCGGCGGGGAGATCGCGCTTGTTCAGCACCGCAATCGCGGGCCGTCCTCGGACGGCGGCCGCGACCGACTCATCGGCGCCCTCGAGCGGCCGCGACCGATCGAAGATCGCCAGAACGCAGCCGGCGTCCATGAGCGCCGCATGCGCCCGCTCGACTCCGACACGTTCCACGGCGTCCTCCGTCTCGCGGATGCCCGCCGTATCGGCAATCACGACCGGCACGCCGCGCAGCGTGATCGACGCTTCGAGCACGTCGCGGGTCGTGCCAGCGACCGGCGTCACGATCGCGCGCTCGCGCCCGGCGAGTGCGTTCAGGACGCTCGACTTCCCCACGTTCGGCCGACCGACGAGCACTGCGCGTGCCCCGTCGTAGCGGACGCGCGTCCGCTCGAACGTTCCCGCGAGCGCCGCGATCTCCTCGCGTACGCGCGCCAACTCGCGCCCGAGGCGCGCGTCGCCGAGCTCGGGGACGTCCTCGTCGGGGAAATCGATCGCCGCCTCGCAGAGGGCGCGCGCTTCGAGAAGGGCGGCGCGCAGCGTCTCGACCCGCGCGGAAAGATGGCCCTCGAGCTGCGACCATGCGAGCCGCTGGGCAGCATCGCTGCGCGCCGCGATCAAGTCCGCGACCGCCTCCGCCTGAGCGAGATCCAGGCGGCCGTTCACGAATGCGCGGCGCGTGAACTCGCCGGGTGCGGCGGGCCTGGCGCCCGCCTCGATCACCGCCTGGAGCACACGCCGCGTGACGACGGAGCCGCCGTGACACTGGATCTCCGCCGTATCTTCGCCGGTATAGCTGCGGGGTGCCCGCATCGCGAACACCAGGACTTCGTCGAGGGATCTCCCGCCGGGTTGATCGCGCAACCGGCCGACGTAGATCTGTCGCGGCGCGAGCGGCCGATCGCCGCGTTCGAGCAGCCGCGCAACGATCGCGTGTGCCTCGGGCCCGCTCAGGCGGACGATCGCGACGCCCCCCTGACCGAGGGGAGTGGCGATCGCGGCGATCGTGTCCGGTGTCACGATCAGCGGTCCGTCGTCCCGCCGCCTCTCCGCCGCCCCCCCGGAACGATGATGAGCTTGCGCTGCGGACCGCCGCCGATCGTCCGCACCGTGATCCCACGCTCGCCGCGCAGCGCCTCGAGGACGACGCGGAGCTCGTCCTCACCGAGCGCGTCGACCGTGACCGCCTTGCCGCGCGTTCGGGCACGCTCCGCCGAACGTCGGGCGAGCGTCGCGAGGTCGCCGCGTGCTCCTCGACCGGCGATCGCGATCTTGAAGCGCGTCTTTTCCTTCGCATGCCGCTCGGCGACTCGGTTCACCACAAACTCGAGCGCGGCGAGCACCTCATCCCGACAGGCGGCGATCACGGCAGCGTCCGCGCTCTCGATCTCGAGTACGCAGCCGCCTCCGCCATCCGCGGAGGAACGAACGCGCGCCTCGAGACTCATGCGCCGGAGAACCTCGCCGATGAACGCCTCTCCGTCGAAACGCCCGGCGCTCGTCGCCGCCACCACGCGTCCGATCTCACCACCGACGGCGGGTATCCGCGTCGCGGCCGGGGGGTCGTTCTCGAGATCGACGGCGGGATCGCTTCCGCCATCCACCGCAACGAAGGGCGCGCGCATTGTCGCTCGCACGCGTGCGGGGCGTCTGCCGATCCCGAGAAGTCCCTGCGTCGCGTTCTCGAGAATGTCGATCTCGACCTGATCGCGAACGGCGCCGAGCGCCCGCAGCGCGCGGTCAATCGCCTCGTCGATCGATCCGCCCTCCACCTCGACGGATCGCATGCGTCAGGCCGCCGCGCGGTTCGTCCACCATTGCTGGCCGATCGAGAGCAGATTGTTGACCAGCCAGTATAGAACGAGCCCGGAAGGGAAGTTGACGAACATCACCGTGAACATGACCGGCATGAGAACCATCATCATGCGCTGCTGCGCCGGATCCATCCCCGTCGAGGGCGACAACCACTGCTGCAAGAGCATGCTCCCGCCCATGAGGATCACGAGGACGGGAATCGACACTCCCAACACCGAGAGGTCGTTGCAGCCGAGGGTCGGTTGCTGCCCCGGCCATGGATAGCACTCGTGCGCCGAAAGGTCGCGCACCCACAGCGCGAGCTTCGCATGCCGCAGTTCGATCGACTGGTTCAGCGCCTGATACAAGCCGATGAACACCGGAAATTGCAGGAGCATCGGCAGACAGCCGCCGAGCGGGTTCACCCGATGGCGCCGATAGAGCTCCATCATCTCCTTGTTGAGACGTTCCCGATCGTCCTTGAACTTCTCACGAAGCTTCGCCATCTGCGGTTGCAGCCGTTGCATGTCCCGCATCGACTTCATGCTCTTCTGCGACAGCGGCAGGAATAGCACTTTCACGAGGATCGTCAGCAAGACGATGTCGACGCCGTAGTTCCGCGTGACGAGATGAAAGAGCTTCAGGAGGCGTAGCAACGGCACCGCGAGGATCGCGAACCACCCGAATTCGACCGCGCGCGCGAACTCATGATCGGCGGCTTCGAGAAGCTCGACGTCCTTCGGACCGACGTACAACGTGAACGCCGCTCCGCCGTCCGCCCGGCGTGGCGCGGAAAGCAGAATCTGCATCCCTTCGGCCTCGGGACCCACGACGGCGGCGCCCGTCGCCGGATCATCGGGCGCGAGCGCCGCGAGGAAATAGTGGTCGCCGTATCCCGCCCAGGCGACCGGCGGATCGAAGCGCTTCTGCGCCTCGGGCGTCGGGGCCTCCGGGAGCTCGTGTACCACTTTGTTGTTGGCGAGGACGACCGCGCTTCGATAGCGGGTGTCGGGGTCCTTGGGGTTACCCGCGACGACGTGGCGCCGCCAGCCTATACCGACACGCGTGAACTGTGCCGGAAGCGCCTCGGCGCGCGCTGCGACGATGATCGGATACGCGTCGCCCGCGAGCGTCAGGATCTTCTCCACATCGACCCCGGAGGGCAACGTTCCGCGCAGACGGAGAGTCGCGGTGGCGCCTTCTCCGATCTCGATCGACGGCTGATCCGCGCTGTACGCCACCGTGGTGTCGTCCTCGACCTTGCCGTCGTCGGCGATGAAGCGGATGCCGAGAGGTGGTGCGGAGGTCGGCGCGACCTCGATCATCTGCAGCGGCTCGCTCGAGGCTTCGATGCTGGTCCGGAAATGCTTCAGGCGAAAGCTGAGCAAGCGGCCGCCGAGGGTGCTCAATCGAGCGGAGTAGAGCGCCGTTTCGATCGGGATGACGGCTCCACGCTCGACTTGCACCGATGGTTCGGTCCACGCGCCCGCGGGCACTGCTGCAGGCGGTTGCGGCGGTTGCTCGTCCGCCACGGTTGCGGGCGGCGTCGCCGGTGCCGGATACACGCGGCGGACGATCTCCTGATAGACGACGAGGACGAGCAGGCACATCAAAGCGGCGACCAGCGCCCGACGCTGCTCCATCAACTCCTCGCGTCCGCCGGCACTGGATCCTCCCCACCCATGCACGCGGGATGGCAGCGAAGGACGCGCCGCGCCGCCAACCTCGCGCCGCGCGCGACCCCGTGCCGCAGGACAGCCTCGAGAGCGTATGCGGAGCAGGTCGGCTCGAATCGGCAACTGCGCGGCAAGAGGGGCGACATCATCAGTCGATAGAGACGCAGCGGCGCGACAACCGCCTCGCGCACGGCGCGCCCGAGCACGTCAGCTCCGCCGCGAGCGCTCGGCGCGTGACGCCACGGCCGTGGCGAGCTCGTCCGCGATCTCGTGAAACACGAGCTCGCCGGCACCGGGCTTCGCAATCACGACCAGGTCGTGGTGCGGTAGCAGCCGTTGCGGATCGCGCCGAAAGAACTCCCGCACGCAGCGCTTCACGTGGTTGCGCACCACCGCGCCTCCCACTTTCCGACTGACGGTCACACCCAAGCGCGAAATGCTCGAATGCGCCTCGGAAAGCAGGACGAAATGCCGCGTGTGCCGCCGTTGCGCCGTCCGAGCGAGCGCCAGGTATTCCCGCCGGCGGCGCACCCGTGCCGCTTTCGGGAAGCCCTCGCCTACGGGCGCGGTCATCTCGGTTGCTTCGGCGGAATCGAGACGGTGAGCCGCTTCCGGCCCTTGGCGCGACGGCGTTTCAACACCTGCTGACCGCCAGGAGACGCCATACGGGCGAGAAAGCCGTGGGTGCGCTTACGCCGGAGATTGCTCGGTTGAAAGGTTCGCTTCATACGGAATGCGCTTATCCATCACAGCAGCCCGCGCCTGTCAATTTACCCCGCGAAGGCGGGGGCGCTGCCGCTGCTATGACGCGGCCGCCTCGCCGGCCGCCGCAGCGACCTTGCGTGCGTGCTCCTCGCACTTCGAGCCGAGGCTCCGCGGCTTGTGGCAGGCTTCGTGCGTGCACGTCTTGTATCGTCCCTTGGGAAGCCCGCCCCGACGCCACTGCCTGTAGTGGCGCGTGCAATACCCCTTGCCCACAGCCGTGCTCTCGCAGCCCTCCAATTTGCATGGTCCCTTCGGCATCGTTGCTCCTATCGTTCGTCAGCCGGCTCGACTGAACTCCGGTTTGAGGCCGCGCGCCATGAGCTCCGTCACGACGTCACGCGGCGATTTGTTCTCATACAGCATTGCATACATCTGCTCGGTAATCGGCATCTCGACACCGACCTTGGTCGCGAGTGCCCGCACCGAGCGAGTGTTTCTAACCCCTTCGGCGACCATTTTCATGCCGCCCAGGATGCTCTCCAGGGCCTCGCCGCGACCGAGGCGGACGCCGACGGTGCGGTTACGGCTGAGCTCGCCGGTGCACGTCAGCACGAGGTCGCCGAGCCCCGACAAGCCCGAGAGCGTCGTCGGATTCGCGCCCATGGCGGTTGCGAGGCGTGCCGTCTCGGCGATGCCGCGTGTGATCAGCGCCGCGCGCGTATTGGAGCCGAAGCCGAGGCCGTCGCTCACGCCGGCGGCGATCGCAATCACATTCTTCACCGCGCCGCCAATCTCCACCCCGATCAGGTCGTCCGAGGAGTAGACGCGAAAGTAGTTGGTGGTGAAGATCTCCTGAACGACCGTGCTCACGGCGTGGTCACGGGCGCCGACCGTGACCGCCGTCGGCATATGCGCCGCGACCTCGCGCGCGAAGCTCGGGCCCGAGAGGGCGCAGACACCACCTGCCAGGGATGTTCCGACGATCTCCTCGAGGACACCGGCCATGGTGAGCAGGCTTGCTTCCTCGATGCCCTTCGAGGCGGTGACGATGTATGGCCGACCGGTCACGTGGCGCGTCGCCTCGGTCATCACGTCGCGAACGACGTGCGACGGGCTGACCGAGAGCAGCACCTCTTTTCCGGACACCCCTTCCGCGAGATCGGCGGTGGCGCGGAGCGTCACGGGCAGCGTGATGCCAGGCAAGTACGCAGCATTCTCGCCATGTGCGGCGATGTCGCGCGCGACCTCGGCGCGGTGCGCCCAGAGGGTCACGTCGTGACCGGACTCGGCGAGCATCTTTGCGAGGGCCGTACCCCAACTGCCGGCCCCGATCACGCCGATCGTCGCCACGTCGGCGACGGTGTCGCACATCATCTGGGCCGCCGCAAGGAACGCGAATTGCCGCCTGCGCACCGAGTCAACGAAGCGCGCCTCTCGGAAATCGCGCCGACGTACTGCCAGATTCTGCTTGCGGGCGATACGGAATCCCGTTAGGGGAAGCTCGTCCTTTCTAAGGAGGCGCTTCCTCGGTGTCGCTCCGCTACGCCATTCTCAGTCTACTCGCACACGATCCGTTGAGCGGCTACGAGCTCATGAAGCTCTTCGACGGCTCGGTCGGATATTTCTGGCACGCGAGTCACCCGCAAATCTACAAAGAGCTCGCCCGGCTCGAGCGTAACGGCGACGTCACCCACCGCAGCGTCGAGCAACGTGGCCGTCCTACGAAGAAAATCTACTCGCTCAGCGAGAGCGGCCGGCTAGCTCTCCTCACGTGGCTGCGCATTCCCGCCCGTCCGCAACGTGTCAAAGACGAGATGATGCTGAAAACCTTCTCCAGCGGTCTCTTGACGAACGACGAGGCAACCGAGTTGATCGCGAAACATCGCGAGATCCACCGCGCCCGGCTTCAGAAATACCAGGAGCTCGAGCGCTTCTTGCGGAGCGGCCCGGTGATGTCGAACCGCTTGCGCCTCGGCGGGTACCTCACGCTTCTGCGTGGGATTCGTCACGCCAGCGGCTACATGGAGTGGTGCGACGAGGCGATCGACTTGCTGCAACGGGGCGGCGAGGAACGGCCGCACCCGCCCGTGCGTCAGGCACGTAGGCCGCGTTCATAGCGAACGGCGCCAGCCGAAGGACGCCCGCTCACGCGGCGGGTCCGTTCTCCTCGTCGTCCTCCTCGCGCTCCGCGAGGCGCGCCAGGCTCACCACCCGTTCGCCCGGCTCCGTGTCGATCAGCCGGACGCCTTGCGTATTCCGTCCGATCACCCGAATGTCGGCGACTCGTAGCCGGATGATCTTGCCGTTGCTCGTGACCAGCATGAGGTTGTCCTCGTCGGTCACTTGCTGGACG
Organism: Binatia bacterium; assembly: GCA_041476145.1. Taxonomy (GTDB): domain Bacteria; phylum Desulfobacterota; class Binatia; order UTPRO1; family UTPRO1; genus DP-19. The sequence continues at coordinate 11,584 of JBGOSW010000047.1, read as the reverse complement.
CCGACCACCGGCCCGGTGCGGTCGGTCGTCTTCATCGTGATGATGCCCTTTCCGCCGCGCGCTTGAATGCGATACTCGCCGGTCTCGGTGCGTTTGCCGTAGCCGTTCTCCGCGACGGTCAGCACGCTCGACCCTGCGCTCAAGATCTCGATGCTGACGAGCTCGTCCGCCGCTTCGAGCGTTATGCCCTTCACGCCACCGGCGCCGCGCCCCATGCTGCGCACCTCTTCCTCCTTGAAACGTATCGACTGGCCGGTGCGCGTCGAGAGGATGACTTCTTGGCGGCCGTCCGTCAGACGAATGCCGATGACCTCGTCCTCGGCATCGAGGCTGATCGCGATGATCCCGGACGGCCGCGGATGCGCGTACGCCATGAGGTCGGTCTTCTTCACGATGCCCTTCTTGGTGGCGAAGAATACGAACCGATTCTCCTGGAACTCGCGCACGGGGAGGAAGGCCGAGATCTTCTCACCCGCCTGCAAGGTCAGGAGGTTCACGATCGCTTTCCCGCGCGCGGCGCGACCCGCCTGCGGAACCTCGTGAACCTTGATCCAGTACACTTTGCCGACGGTCGTGAAGAAGAGGATGTAGCTGTGCGTCGAGGCGACGAAGAGATGCTCGACGAAGTCCTCGTCTCGCGTCGTCGTCCCGATCTTGCCCTTACCGCCGCGTCGCTGCGCCCGGTAGAGCGACACCGGGTTCCGTTTGATGTACCCCTCGTGTGAGATCGTGACGACCATGTCCTCTTCGACGATCATGTCCTCGATCGAGATCTCGGTTGCGGCATCGACGATCTCGGTGCGCCGCGGGTCGCCGAAAGTGCTCTTGAGCTCGCGTAGCTCCCCGACGATGATCGCGTAGACCTCACGCTCGTCGGCGAGGATCTTGCGGAGGCCTGCGATCAGCGCGACTGTCTCCTGGTACTCGGCGAGGATCTTGTCGCGCTCGAGGTTGGTGAGTCGCTGGAGACGCATGTCGAGGATCGCCTGCGCCTGCAGCTCCGAGAGGCCGAAGCGCCCCATGAGGCCCGTCCTCGCGATCGCCGGATCGGCGGCGGCGCGGATCAGTTGGATCACGGCGTCGAGGTTCTCGAGTGCGATGCGCAGGCCGTCGAGGATGTGGAGACGGTCTTCGGCTTTGCGGAGGTCGAAGACTGTGCGGCGCGTGACGACCTCGGCGCGATGAGCCACGAAATGCTGCAGGACCTGCTTCAGCGTGAGGAGACGCGGCCTCCCCTCGACGATCGCCAGCATGATGATGCCGAACGAGTCCTGCATCGGCGTCAACTTGTAGAGCTGGTTGAGGACGATCTCCGGCACCGCATCGCGCTTCAGCTCGATGACGATCCGCATCCCGTCGCGGTCCGACTCGTCGCGCAAGTCGCTGATGCCGTCGATCCGCTTTTCGTTCACCAGCTCGGCGATGCGCTCGATCAAGCGCGCCTTGTTCACTTGGAAGGGGATCTCGGAGACGACGATGCTTGCACGGCTGGTGCGCTTGTCGATCTCGGTCGCGGCACGCGCACGGACCTGCAGCACGCCCTTGCCGGTCTCGTACGCCTCGCGAATCGCCACCTTCCCGTGGATGAACCCGGCCGTCGGAAAATCGGGGCCGGGGATATGCTGCATGAGCTCCTTGACGCTGATGTCCGGCCGCTCGATGAGTGCGATCGTCGCATCGACGACCTCGCTCAGGTTGTGGGGCGGGACGTTCGTCGTCATGCCGACCGCGATGCCGGAACTGCCGTTCACCAGAAGATTCGGCAGCCGACTCGGCAGGACGACAGGCTCGCGCAGCGTCTCGTCGTAGTTGGGCGCGAAGTCGACGGTCTCCTTCTCGAGGTCGGCGATGAGCTCGGCCGTGATGCGCGCCATCCGCACCTCGGTGTAGCGCATCGCCGCCGCCGGATCGCCGTCGACGGAGCCGAAGTTTCCTTGCCCGTCGACGAGTGGGTAGCGCAGCGAGAATTCCTGCGCCATGCGTACGATCGCGTCGTAAACTGCCGATTCACCGTGCGGGTGGTACTTGCCGATGACGTCGCCGACCACGCGCGCCGATTTTTTGTAGCCCTTGTTCCATTCGTTCCCGAGATCGTACATGGCGTACAGCACGCGGCGATGCACCGGCTTCATCCCGTCGCGCACGTCCGGAAGCGCGCGCCCGATGATGACGCTCATCGCGTAGTCCATGTAGGACTGCTTCATCTCGTCTTCGATGTTGACGGGGATCTTCTGCTGCTTCGGGGTGGGATCCATGGCTCACTCGCGCCGCGCGGGGATGCCGGCGATGCTCAGATGTCGAGGTTCTTCACGTCGAGCGCGTACGTCTCGATGAACTTGCGTCGCGGCTCGACCTCGTCGCCCATGAGGGTCGAGAAGATCTGATCGGCGGTGTAGGCGTCGGCGAGCCGCACCTGGAGGAGGGTGCGGGTTTCCGGGTCCATCGTCGTTTCCCAGAGCTGTTCCGGGTTCATCTCGCCGAGACCCTTGTAGCGCTGGATGTCGAGCCCCTTCCGCGCATCGCGCACGATCTCGCCCACTACCTCGCGGAGCGATCCCGCCTGCGACACACGCTCGCCCGCGGTCAAGGTGAAGGGCGCCGTACCGGCGGCGCGTAGTTCGGCGGCGAGGCGGCGCAGTTCCTCGAACTCGGGCGAAAGGCAGAACTCCATGTCGATCACCGTGCGCGTGCCGCCGCCGTTCATGCGCGTGAGGAAGGTGATCCGTAGCGTGTTGTGCTCGACGTCGTCCTCACAGGCGAAGGTGAGCGGCAGTTGTTCGGGCGCGGCCGTCTGGAGGTACGCGAGGACGGCCTCCGCGACGCGCTCGACGTGCTCTCGATCGCGCAGCCAGTCCTGCGGGCCACCCTCGAGCGCCGCGATCGCGGCGACGACGTGGCGCTGGCGCTTCTTGCGCTCGACGACGTCCATGATCTTCTCGAACCGGATGGCGCGCTTCACGAGCCCCTTCAACGGCATACCGGTGAGACTCGTGCCGTTCGACTCGAGCCGCATGTCCTGAGTACCGAGCTCTACCAAATAATCCTCGAGCGCCGTCTCGTCCTTGAGGTAGCGCTCCTGCTTCCCCTTGCGCACTTTGAAGAGCGGCGGCTGCGCGATGTAGAGGTAGCCCTTGTCGATGAGTTCCGCGTACTGCCGGTAGAAGAACGTCAGCAGCAGCGTGCGGATGTGCGAGCCATCGACATCGGCGTCGGTCATGATCACGATCGTATGGTAGCGGAGCTTCGCGAGATCTTGCTCGTCCTTGCCGATCCCCGCGCCCATGGCAGTGATCAAGACGCGGATCTCTTGCGACGACAGCATCTTGTCGAAGCGCGCCTTCTCGACGTTCAAGATCTTGCCGCGCAACGGCAAGATCGCTTGGTTGCGCCGGTCGCGGCCCTGCTTGGCGGAGCCGCCGGCGGAGTCGCCCTCGACGATGAAGAGCTCCGAGAGCGCTGGATCACGCTCCTGACAATCGGCGAGCTTCCCGGGAAGTGATCCGGAGTCGAGCGCGCCCTTGCGACGCGCGAGCTCCTTGGCCTTGCGTGTCGCCTCGCGGACGCGTGCCGCCTCGAGCCCCTTCTGGATGATACGCTTCGCGTCGCCTGGATGTTCCTCGAAGTACGCGCCGAGCTTCTCGTTTATCAGCGCCTCGACGAGACCTTTCACTTCGCTGTTGCCGAGCTTGGTCTTGGTCTGCCCCTCGAACTGCGGTTCGGGAATCTTCACCGCGATCACCGCGGTGAGGCCTTCCCGGCAATCGTCGCCTTGAAGCGCCTCGTCATCGCGCTTCACGAGATTGGCGGAGGTCGCGTACACGTTGATCGTGCGTGTCAGTGCCGACTTGAGGCCGACGAGATGGGTCCCCCCCTCGATCGTGTTGATGTTGTTGGCAAACGGGAAAATGCTCTCGCTGTAGCCTTCGTTCCACTGCAACGCGATCTGCATCTCGACGCCGTCGCGCTCGCCCTCGATGTAGATCACGCTGTGGAGCGGCGTCTTCGTTCGGCTGAGATGCTCGACGAACTCGACGATGCCGCCGCGATAGAGGAACTCGTGGTGCTTGCGGTCGCGCTCGTCCTGGATCGTGATCTGCACGCCTTGGTTGAGGAACGCGAGCTCGCGCAGGCGTTGCGACAGGATGTCGAAGCTGAAGTCCCGCACCTCGAAGATGAGCGGGTCCGGTTTGAACGTCACCTTGGTGCCGCGTTGCTGCGTCGTCCCGGTCTCGCGGAGACGTCCTTGAGCCTTCCCGCGCTGGAAGCGTTGGAAGTACACCTTGCCGTCGCGCTTGATCTCGACTTCGAGATACTCCGAGAGGGCGTTCACGACCGAGACGCCGACGCCGTGCAAGCCACCCGAGACGCGATACGCGCCCTTGTCGAACTTGCCCCCGGCATGCAGCTTCGTCAGCACCACCTCGGCGGCGGAAATGCCTTCGGTCGGATGGATGTCGACGGGTATGCCGCGCCCGTTGTCTTCGACCGTGACGCTGTTTTCGACGTGGATCGTGACGTCGACGCGATTGCAATGACCGCCGAGCGCCTCATCGATCGAGTTGTCGACCACCTCGAAGACGAGATGGTGCAGCCCGCGCTCGCTCGTATCCCCGATGTACATTCCGGGCCGTTTTTGAACGGCCTCGAGACCCTCGAGGACCTTGATGTTGTCGGCGCTGTAGCCGGAGCTGTCGGATGCGACGTTGTTTGCCATCGACCTCAAAGTGGGACCCGACGGGGCACGATCCCCAGCCCAATCCCCACCCCCTTCCACCACCTCGAAGTCTATCAAGATGAGAGCGGAGGGTAAAGCGAATCCGCTTGCTACATTCGCAAGTTACAGGCGCATAGGCATGACGACGTAGGAGTATCCCTCGTCGTCGTCGATACGTATGATTCCGGGGCTGACCTCGTCCGTGAGACCGATCTCGACCGTGCCGGTAACGCCCGCGAGCCCGAGCACGTCCAAGAGGTATCGCGCGTTGAAACCGATCGAGAATTCGTCGCCCGTGTAGTCGACCTCGATCTCCTCCATCGCCTCGCCGATATCGGGATTCGTCGTGACGACCTCCAGCGTTCCTGGTTGCAAACGCAGCTTGACACCACGCGAACGCTCGCTCGACAGAATCGCGACACGGTGTAGCGCGCCGAACAACGGTTCACGGTCGACACGAACCCGGCGCTTGCTCTCCTTCGGTATCACTTGGCGATAGTCGGGAAATTCACCCTCGATCAGCCGCATGAAAAGCTCCACCCCCGAGCGCTCGATACGAGCCAGGTTGCCGGCGACGGAGAACGTAACGTCACCTTCACTGCCTTCCAAGAGGCGCTTCGCTTCGACGAGACCCTTCCGTGGCAGGATGACGCCGGGCCGCAATTCGATGCCGGCGATCTGGCGCTCGACGAACGCCAGCCGATGTCCGTCGGTCGCCACCATGCGGATCTGATTCTTCTCGACGCTCTCGATGAAGACTCCCCCGAGGCTGAGCCGTGTCTCGTCGCTCGACACCGCAAACAGTGTCTTCTCGATCATTTCAGCGAGCACCCCCGCGCCGAGCGTCATCGCAACGCCACCCTTTTTCGCAACGGGTGTGCTCGCCGGAATGCTCGGGAACTCCTTCGGGTCCATCGAGACCATCCGGTAGCGAGACTTCCCGCCGACTACCTCGACCCAGCCGCCTTCTCCGGAACGGAGGATCAGATCGTCCGAGGGCAGCTCACGAACGATTTCGTAGAGCTTGCGGGCGTTCAGCGTCACCGTTCCTGGCCGCGAGATCTTGCCTTTGCAGGTTCTCCGGATGCCGACCTCGAGATCAGTCGCCGTCAACACAATCTCGTTTCCGGTCGACTCGATCAGGACGTTGGCGAGGATCGGCAGCGTGTTGCGCTTCTCGACGACGCCCTGGGTCAGGTACAGACCTTGAATGAACTCGCTTTTTTCGACCCGCAGATCCATGTGTCTCTCCGATGCGGTGTGGAGACGATCCCCGCCAGGTTCCAGCGGTCTGTTATAAAGGAAAAGTAAGAAGAAAGACCACTAGTAGTAGGTGCTTCGTCAATCAGTGGACGAGGAACGGAATCCACGTCCGATTCGCGCGTTATCACCGGTCGATGATTGTGGAAACGACGCGCGTTGAGCAAGCGCCGCCGGTGGCGAGGGCGATGTCCACCACTCTGCGCACCGCCGGTTCCAACGCGCATTCAGAATTCGTCCACAGATCACGGCTTACCCTGCAACGTGCGCTCGATCTGCTCGATCGCGGAGCGGAGCGTGCCGTTCTCGGTGAGCTTTTGGGTGACGATCGTGAAGGCGTGAATGACGGTCGAGTGGTCGCGGTTCCCGAACCGTTCGCCGATCGCCGGGAACGAGAATGTCGTGAGTTTGCGCGCGAGGTACATCGCCGCCTGCCTGGGGCCGGCGATGTTGCGCGTCCGTTTCTGTGAGAGCAGGTCACCGATCCGGATGCTGTAGTAGTCACAGACGCTCGCCTGGATGGCCTCGATCGTGATCGCGCGACGGTCTCGCAGGAGATCTTTCAACGCGGTGCGGGCGAACTCTACGGAGATCGGCGTCTTCGAGAGCGAGGCGATGGCTGAGAGCCGCGTCAGCGAGCCCTCGAGCTCGCGCACGTTGGAGTCGATCTGGGAGGCGAGGAAAATGGCGACGTCATGAGGTAGGTCGAGGCCTTCGAGCTCTGCTTTTTTCTCGAGGATCGCCACCCGTGTCTCCATGTCCGGAGGCTGAATGTCGGCGATCAGGCCCCACTCAAAGCGATTTCGCAGCCGCTCTTCGAGCCCGGCGATGTCTTTCGGAATCTTGTCCGACGTCAGCACGATCTGACGACGTGCCTCATGCAACGCGTTGAACGTGTGGAAGAATTCTTCCTGTGTTCGCTCGCGATTGGCGAGGAACTGGACATCGTCGAGGATCAAGACGTCGATTTTGCGAAACGTTCCTTTGAAATCGTCCATCCGGTCGCGTCGGAGGGCGTTGATCAGCTGTGTCATGAAGGTTTCGGCGCTGAGGTAGGCGATGCGTGCTTGCGGCTGGCGCTCGACTGTCTCGTGGCCGATCGCATTCGCGAGGTGCGTCTTACCGAGGCCGACGCCGCCGTACAGGAAGAGGGGGTTGTAGTGCTTTCCGGGCTGCGTCGCGACCGCCTTGCACGCGGCCTGCGCGAACTGGTTGCTGCCGCCGATCACGAACGTGTCGAACGTATAACGTGGGACGAGCGTCCCGAATCGCATTCGCGCGCGCCGCGCCGTCGTCGGTTCGCCGGGGAAGAGCTCGCCCTGGCTGTGACCTTCACCGAGGATATCGACGCGCGCCGGCAAACCGGCGGTACGCAGCGCGTCCTCCAGCACGCCCGGATGATGCGTTTGCATCCACGACGCGGCGGCGGCGCTCGGCGCCACGAGTTGAACGGCGCTGTCGCTCGCGGTGAACAAGCGCAGAGATTTCACGCCGGAATCGAAGGCCGTCTGCCCGAGCTTTTCGAGCAGGATCGCGCGCGCGCGTTGCCAAGCACGCTCGGCGGAAGTGTCGACCGATTCCAGCCGGTTCATCGGCGCCGCACTGATGGACGAATCATGGATCGAGCCCGATGCGCGGGAGAGAATGGACGCGAAAGCCCGGCATCTCTAGTCTCTTTGACGGAGGGACGCAAGAGTTTCCGTTGACGGTGCGGAGGGTGGATGGTAGCAGGGCAGCGCCTCGGCTGTGCCTCTACGATGACTCGTTCCATGAAGCTGTACGACGAGGCGACTCGCCTCTTTCCGGGCGGGGTCAACAGCCCCGTTCGTGCGTGGCGCAACGTCGGCGGTACGCCGCTCTTCTTGCTGCGCGGTCATGGGGCTACGGTCACCGACGCGGACGGCCGAACTTACCGTGACTTCGTGGGTTCGTGGGGCGCGGCGATCGCGGGCCACGCGCACCCGAAAGTCGTACGCGCCGTCCAGGAGGCGGCAGCAGCCGGCCTCGGCTTCGGCGCGCCGACCTGCGCCGAGCTCGAACTCGGTCGAGCGATTCGCGATGCGATGCCCACGATCGAGCGTCTGCGCATGGTTACGTCCGGAACCGAGGCGGTCATGTCCGCGGTACGGGTGGCACGGGCGTTCACCAAGCGCCCGACCGTCCTCAAGTTCGCCGGCTGCTACCATGGGCACTCCGACGGCTTGCTGGTGCGCGCCGGGTCGGGACCGATGACGTTCGCCCTCCCCGACAGCGCCGGTGTACCCGAATCGGTCACGATGCACACGGTCGTCGCGGACTACAACGCCGCCGATCAGGTGCGGGCGTACGTCGCGGCGAAGGGATCCGAGCTCGCAGCGGTGATCGTCGAGCCGGTGGCGGCCAACATGGGCGTCGTGCCCCCCCAAGAAGGCTTTCTCGCCGGGCTCCGCGAGGCGACGCGCGAGTGCGGCGCGCTCCTCGTCTTCGACGAGGTCATCACCGGCTTCCGGCTCGGACGCGGCGGCGCCCAGGCCCGCTTCGCGATCGAGCCCGATCTCACGTGCCTCGGCAAGATCATCGGCGGCGGACTGCCCGTCGGCGCCTTCGGCGGGCGCGCCGAGGTGATGGAGCAGCTCGCGCCGCTCGGGCCCGTGTATCAAGCGGGAACGCTCGCGGGGAACCCCGTCACGATGGCCGCGGGACGGGAGACGCTCGCGCTCCTCGACACCGCCGCCTACGCACGACTGGAAGAGCGCGGGGCTCGCCTCGCAGGCGGACTCGAGCGCATCCTCACCGAGCGCGCCGTCCGCGGATGCGTACAGCGAGCGGGGTCGATGCTCACGCTCTTCTTCGGGATTCCGTACGCGCACACGCTTGCCGACGTCGAGAGGCTCGATCGCGGCCGCTTCCGGAGCTTCTTCTTTGGGATGCTCGAGCGCGGATTCTATCTCCCGCCGTCGCCCTTCGAAGCGATGTTCCTTTCACTCGCTCACGACGAGAGCGACGTCGACGACTTCCTCGCGGCGGCCGACGAGGTGCTGCGAGAGGATCGCGATGACGGCAGGACGTGAGCCCACAGGTGAGCCTGCGTTCGTCCGCTACTCGAAGTACGGCGCGCTCGCCTTCGAGTTCATCGGGGCGATTCTGGCTGGCGTTTTCGTCGGGGCTCAGCTAGATCGCTACTTCGGCACCGATCCGTGGTTGGTTCTCGGCATGACGATCGCCGGAACGGCCATCGGGTTCTATCGGATGGTGCAAATCCTACGCCGATTCGAACGCACCCTATGACGCAACGATTGGCGCGCATCGAGTTGCTGATGACGTCTTTGACGTTGGGGACGACCGCCGCCGCGCTCGCGCTCGGCGTGATGCGTCCGCTCGGGATCGCGCTCGGCGGCGGTGCCGCGTTGCTCGACTTCGCGCTGCTCCGCCGCCTCGGTGCCGCAGCACTTGCCCGGCGCATCCCGCCTCAGCACATCGTCTCGATGGCGCTCGTCAAGTCGTTGGTGTTGCTCGCGGCGCCGGCGGCGGCGTTGCTCTTGCCGGGATCCGTGGTCGACGGGGTCTCGTTCGCGGTCGGTGTGACGACGTTGCCGGTCGCGGTGGTGCTCGACGCGTGTCTTCCCGTTGCGGTGCGCGACGGCGTCTGAAGGAGCGGAGACGATGGAACACGGCTTCAGTTGGGTGGGAGCGATTCCTGGACTGAAGGAGATCCCGGGTCATCTCGCGACCGCACTCCTGGTGATGATCGGCCTCACGATTTTCGCCCTGCGGGTCCGGGCTCAGCTGGCGGCGACGTCGGATCCGACGCTGCCGGAGACGGGCTTCAGCGCGCGCAACATCGCCGAGGTAGTGACGGAGATGATCACGGGTCTCGCGGAAAGTATCCTCGGGCACGACGCGCCGAAGTACGTCCCGCTCTTCGGAAGCCTCTTCATGTTCATCTTGGTCGCCAATATCGTCGGCCTGTTACCCGGTTTCACCCCGCCGACCGACAACTTCAACATCACCCTCGCGCTCGGCGCGATCTCCTTCATCGCCTACAACTACTACGGCGCGCGGGCCCATGGCTTCGCCTATCTGAAGCAGTTCATGGGCCCGCTCCTCGTGCTGTCGCCGCTGATGATCGTCGTCGAGGCATTCAGCCACATGTTCCGGCCGGCGTCGCTGGCGATTCGTCTCTACGGCAACATGTTCGCCGATCATCTGCTGCTCAGTATCTTTACCGATCTCACCAAGGTCGTCGTGCCGATCGTATTTTACGTGCTCGGCACGTTCGTGTCGCTCGTACAGGCTCTCGTCTTCACGTTGCTGACGATGGTCTACGTGGGCCTCGCGATCAGCCACGACCACTAGCGACGTTTCACCCGGCTCTCGCTCGCCGCGCGTGGAAGAGGACAAGAGGAATGTGGCGGAGGCGGACCGCAAGAGCCTTAACTCGGAGGATCACATGTCGAGAATCGTATCGGGAATCACCTTCGCCCTCGGGCTGGTGCTGATCGCCAGCCCGAGTTTTGCGCAAGCCGGCGCGGCTGCGGGCGGCAGCTCCGGCGGGCTGATCGCGCTCGGCGCCGGCCTCGGCATCGGCATCGCCGCGCTCGGAGTCGGGCTCGGTCAGGGTCGCGCGACTGCGGCCGCCATGGAAAGCATCGGACGCAATCCGAACTCGGCGGACCGGATCTTCGTGCCGATGATCATCGGGCTCGCCCTCATGGAGGCGCTCTGTTTGTACGCGCTCGTGATCGCGTTCTTCCTACAAGGCAAGATCTGAGCGCTGACGCGACGTCTACGTCGCACGAAGGGGGGGCGGGGGGACCGCCCCCCCTTTTTTGTCTCGGGAGGATAGAAAGTCCTTGGGGGCCCGGCGGGATCGAGCTATGATCCGCGCCGACTGTCCCGAAGGCTCCTGGTTCCGGCAAGCGCAGGTGGGTGGGAAAGGAGGCTGAGGTGGAAGCTACCGCAGGAGCAGTACGAGGGAACGGGCTCGCCGCCGGGCACTTCCTCGGCGAACATCGGGTTCTGCTGGCCGCGATTCCCATCGAGCAGATCCACCCGAACGTCAATCAGCCGCGACGCTTCATCGATCCGCAGGGTCTCGACGAGCTGACCGAGTCGGTGCGGATGCGGGGCGTTCTGCAGCCGATCATCGTCAAGCGCGACGGCGATGGATTCATAATCATGGCGGGCGAGCGCCGCTACCGCGCCGCAGTTCGCGCCGGCCTACGGGCGATGCCGGCGATCGTCCGCGACGACGATCCGAACGAGATCGCCTTGATCGAGAACCTGCAACGCGAGGACCTGACGGCGCTCGAAGAGGCCGAGGGACTGGGCGCGATGGTCGCCCGCTACGGATACACCCACCAGGTGCTCGCACAGCTGCTCCACAAGAGCCGCCCGTACGTCTCCAACATGCTGGTTCTCACCCGCCTCCCGGCCGAGGTGAAGGCGGAGATTCATCGCTACCCGTCGATCTCTCGGGAGATCCTGATGGCGATCGCCCGCCAGGGATCGGAATCCGACATGCTGAAGCTCTGGCGCCGCGTGAAACTCGCGAACCTCTCGGTTCACAAGTTCCGCGAGTCGCGGCAAATCGGGAAGCCGCAGTCGGGGGCCGACGTCATGGCCTCCGCG
>JBGOSW010000046.1:0-26397 GCA_041476145.1 Binatia bacterium | reverse complement strand
CTCGAGCAGGTTGCTCAAAAAGGGGCAGCTGCAAGGCGCGAGCGAGTGAGCGCGGAGGCGTAGCGCAAGCTACGCCGCACAAGCGAACGACCGAGCAACGCAGCAGATGCCCCTTTTTCAGCAACCTGCTAGGTCAATCGGGACGGAGCACCATGTCGAACAGCCGCAGCGTCATCCCGCCCATGAAGTCGATCGTCGCGCCGTTGAACCACTCGGTCTCTTCGTGGGTGAGGACGGACACGAAGCGGGCGACCTCTTCCAGCGTGCACATCCGTCCCGCGGGAATCATCTCGCGGTGCAGCGCCTCCATGCGTTGAATCGCCTGCGGTCCGAGCACGGTTTGGAGCGCCGGCGTCACCACGGTCCCGAACTGGAGGAGGTTCACGCGATGGCCGAGGCGACCGAGCTCGACCGCGAGATAGCGCACGTAGGTCTGCAGGGCGGCCTTCGCCGCGGCGATGAGACCGCAATTGTGGAGCATGTTGTCGTCATGGAGGGCGTTCGTCAGACCGAGCAATCGGGCGCGGGGCGCGAGCAGGTCCTGCTCGTGGAGCGTCTGCGCCCAATACGCGAAGGAATGGGCGAGATAGTTGAACGTCTTCTCGAACTGACGGGGATGGAAGGCGTCGCCGCGCGTCGACAAGAAGTGGCCGATCGACGCGCCCGAGATCGAGTGCACGAGCAGACCGACCGCACGCACGCCCATCGCATTCCGCACCGCCTCGGCGCACTCGCGGATGCCGTCGGGGTGTCCGGCGTCGCCGACGTGCATGACGACCTTCCGTCCCGTCGCGCGTAGCTCGTCTTCGAGGCGGCGGGCCTCGTCGGGATAGTGGCCACGATGGATGGCGAAGACGTGCAGCCCCGGATCGCGGATGACCGTACGCGCGATCGCCGCTCCGGTACCGGTGGAGGCGCCGAGGATCAACGCCCAACGCTCGCGCTGCTCGGGAGAGTTCGGCATGTCAGTCACACGTGCACCCCGTGCGGGCGACGTCCCGTCGCCCGATCGAGCAGCGCCTGCACGGCGCCGGTCACGCGTCGGTGCAGCCGCAGCAGGCCTTCGGTGTCGTCGAGCCGCGTCGGGCCCTCGGCCGCGAGATCGATCGGCGCGCCGACGAGCTGGCGAAGGCGGACCGGGAACGGCGGCGAGAACGGGTAGAACCCGAGAGGGCCGACTCCCATCCACAGGGCCCACGCCCACCTGCGCGGCACGCGCAGCCACCGTCCAACGGCCTCGGCATCGTTCAAGCCGAGGTAGGTGTCGTCCGCGCCCGCGGCCGCAACCGGTACGATCGGCAAGCGGTGCCTGAGCGCGAGGCGAAGGTAGCCGATGTGCCCACCCCAGGACACCTCGTAGCGATGCCGAAAATCGCGGCATCCCTCGCGCGCGCCGCCCGGCGTCGTGACGATGTGCTCACCACGCGCCACCGCTGCCGCGACGCCGTCGCCGTCCTCGGTGACGAATCCCAATCCGTCGGCGAACCATTTGAGGGCCGGCACCGTCTCGACGCCGCGATGCACGATGCCGTGCGGGAGATATCCGAGCCGATCGTGGAGCGCGACGGTGAGCATGCACATGTCGAGTGCGAGCGGTCGCCCGTGGTAGCCGACGATCAACGCGGGCGGGCCGTCGAGGTGCTCGAGGCCTTCGACCGTGTAGCGGTGGTACAATTGTAGAAACCGCCAGCATGCCAGCCACGTCGCCAGCGGAACGCCGCCTGCGCCGGTCGTGGCTCGGCTTCCGTTCCCTCCCGCGGCCGTCATTCGCCGACCTGGTGGAGAATGGCCCCGGAGGAGAGGCCGGCGCCGACGCCGACCATGAGGAGACGGTCGCCGCAACGGACGGGCCGCGTTCGCCGCAGCCGATCGAGGCTGAGAGGAATCGAGGCCGCGCCGACGCTGCCGAACTCCCGCACGACCGGGACGACACGCTCGGGCGGAACGGCGAGCTCGGTCGTGATCGCCGCGAGCAGGGCGCCGTTCGGCTGGTGCGGCAAGATCCATTGAACGTCGTCGAGCGTGAGACCGGCCTGCGCGAGTACGGCGTCCGTGCTCCGGCGCACCGCCTCGATCGCCTCTTGCGACATCCGCTCGCTCGAAGCGGTGAAGCGAATGCTCTCGGAACGCCCGGTCAGACCCGGATGCGCGAGGCGCACGTTCCCGAACGCCACGCCGTCGTTCCGCAGCCACGACCCGAGGACGCCCTCGTTCTCGCGGCCACGGTCGAGGACCACGGCGGTCGCGGCGTCGCCGAATACGAGGAACGGCCGCGGATCCTCGGGCGTGATGTATCGGGAGGGGAGCTCGACGACGACGAGCGCGACCGGTCCCTGTCCCATCGTGATTCCGCGCGCGGCGATGTCGAACGCGGTGAGGAAGCCCAAGCAGGCGTTGTTGAGGTCGAAACAGTCGCACGTCCCGGCGAGCCCGAGTGCCGCGGCCACCAGGTTGGCGGTCGCGGGAAACAGCAAATCGCCACCGAGCGAGTTGATGAACACGATGCGACTCAGCGCCTCGGGCCGAAGCCGCGCCGCTGCCAGCGCTTGCCGCAGCGCCTCGGCGCCGAGCTCGGCGGCCGACACCCCTGCAGGGACGAAGTGGCGGCTCGCGATCCCCGTCCGCTCCTCGATCTCGGCCGCGTCACGAGCGGGCGTGACCCGGCGCACGATCTCGGCCGTGCTGATCGCCGGCCCCGGTGCGACGGTCGACGTTCCCGCGATGCGCACGGCGAGAAGCGGGGCGTGTACGCGCGACACGGAGCCCGGCATCCGCGTGTCGTCCATCGCTACGTACCGAGACCCTGCCACAACCCGTGCAGCTTCGTCGCAGCCTTCCACATCGCAGGACCGTCCTCCTCCAGGGATCGTCGGACGATCGCATACGATTGCTCGAAGTGAACGGTCTCGAGCAGCGGATCGTCGGCCAACGAAGGCTCCCAATACACCTGCGCGTCCGTTCCGGCCAATCGACTGGCGGTGGTCAGCAGGAACGAGCTCGCGACCCAGCCGTCGATCAGGCGACCGACCGGTGTGTACCCGTACACGAGCCTGCCCAGGAGGTACGTACCGAAGGGATTCCCGTACCTCGGCCCCGGAATGCAGTTGCACGCGAGGACGAGGTCGGCACCGTAGTCGGTGAGCACTTTCGCAGGGATCATGGTGGCGGTGGCGCCGTCGGCATAGCGTACCCCGCCCTTCCTCGTCGGGCCGAAGGCGACGGGAGCGGAGCCGCTGGCGCGCACCGCCTCGCCGAGTGTTCCGGAGACGACGACACGCGCCGCGGGCGGATCGGCGAGCGCCGTCGTGACCGGCAGGAAGAGCACCTCGAGCTCTTCCACGCGCGTGCCGCCGAGGTCGACGTCGACTAGCCGCTCGATGAAGCCGGACCATGCCATTGCACCGATCGTCGCCAGAAGGAACCCCGGTCCGCGACTGCGCGCACGCTTCAACCCCGCGACACCGTCCTTGCAGTAGTAGGCGCCGATCAGCGCGCCGCCGCTGACGCCCGAGAACAGATCGATCGGCACGCCCAAGCGCCGCAGCATCTCGATGAGCGGCAGCGCCCGATAGGCGCACGCACCGCCGCCGCTCAGCGCCACGCCGACGCGCCGGTTCGTCACCGACCGCGCCCAGCGACGCGCCGTCTCTTCGCGCTCTCGGTTGGCGAACATGTGCGCCAGAAAGGATCCGCCCTGTACGGCGGGCCCGTCGTTCCAGGCTCGCCAATCCCGTGTGAGGGCGTCGAGGTCGAAGGCAAGGCGGCAATGGTCTTTGCGGAGTCGCCGCCGCGCATCGTTCGGCCCCGGGTTCCCCCGACCCGGGTAGCCGTCGTCGATCGACTCGCTCTGAAAACCGCTGCCGAAGATGCCCGCGGCCAGCGACGCGACCACCGTGCCCAACACCGAGGATTTCGCGCCGGGCGCTTTGGGCTTCACGACGATCGCCGGGACGAACGACGAGAAGTACGTGCCCGCCGCGCTCGCGTGTCCGTCCGGCGTCAGAAGATCCTCGTGCAGCAATCGCTTGATGCCGCGCGGAATGTGGCTCGGCGCGACGTCGGTGACGTACACCACGCGGTGGAAATGCGGACCCGCGAACGGAGGAGGAACGTCCGACGGCTCGGCGGGATGGATGAAGAAGAGATGGTGCAGCTTCTCCTTCTGCGACCGCCCGACGTGCCCGAGGAATCTCGCGAGAACGTCCTCATGACTCGTGACGGCGGCGAGCGGCACGGTAGTGAAACGATCCTTCTCCCACACCACGAGCTCGGCACCGGCGCCGAGCGTGACGATGCCCGTCGGCTCGTCGAATTGTGATCCGATGGCCGCCGCGAGCAATTGCGTCAGGGCTGCGAGCGGTGCCGCCAGATCACCAGCCTTCGCGACCCAGACGCGTTCCACGTGGACGTCCGCCACGTCGCCGGGCGCAAGCCGCAGGCGGAGCGATGCCATGCTGCCGAGCGCCGGCGACGCTCTCAGGAACTTGAGAAACGTCTTCTTGTCGAGATGGACGACGTACGCCGCGTGGTCGTGTGCCGCCTTCAGCTCGACGAGCTCGTCACCGACGGCGTCGAGTATCCCGCGGCCCGCCCAGTAGACTCCCCGCATCAGCACGATCGACGCGGAGGGAACGGCGGTCGGCGCCGTCGGCGCTACGGTCAGCGTCCCTTCGAGCACGACGAGGAGGAAGACCTTCGTCTTCACCGTCTCGGTATCGGTGACGCGCACCACCTCGACCCGCTCGATCAGGTCGCTGAGGAGCCGGCGGCTGACGTGACGAAACTCCTCGGACCCATGCAGGAGCGTGACGGCGGCGTTGCGGAAAACCGCGATCGGCGTCGTGTGGAGGAGGCGATTTCGCATGCGTGGGTGCGGGGCGACGCGTCACGACGGCCCCGATGAAGGAGCAAGCGGCCTGCCACGTGCAAGGGACACCGGAGTTCCAGGCTTCGGCCATCGGCGACCGCACGAAGTGCTCACCGCAGCGGACATCGTGTCCTCCGCCAACGACACTTGCGGCCGGCGGCGCGCGGCTAGGGCACGACGCCCGCCAACCCGAAGAGCTCGTCGGCGCGCGGGAACTCCTTCTCCACCAGACGGTCGACCCGGCAGGTCTCGAAGCGCACCATGCATCTGGCGAAGTTGCTGGCGCTCACCATGGTCGGGACGCCGATCGCCGCGCAATCCGCGGCGGCAGCGCTCATGCCGAGACCCTTCACGTCGAGGAGATCCGCCGGATCGGCGTCGGCGCAGGCTTTGGTGACGGCGGTTTCCGTCTTGCTCGCGAGCGTCTTCGTGCCGCCGGCGAGACCGGCGACGATCTTGCCGCACTTCTTCTGCGCCTTCTCGAGACAGGCGTCGCCCGGCGTCTGCTGCACGCAGGGGAGCACGGCGCCGAGGCACTTCTGCAGCGCCTTCTGTCGATTCTTGGCGAAGGTCGCGCTGGCCTTGCTCAGACCGGCGGCGCACTTCACCAACGCCTTCGCCTGCGTCGGCGTGCCGCCGATGCCTTGCTGATTGCCGTTGGCGACGCCGCTGATGCACGGGAAGTTGGCGGGCACGAGGATGCCGAGCAACGCCAGCTCCTGGGCACGGGGATTCTGGTCCGAGAGGAGCTGCTCGGCCCGGCATTCGTGCTGGTTCACGACGCAGGTCGCGACGTCGGTAGCGGAGGCGAGCGTGTTCACGAAGTGGTCGGCGCAGTCCGAAGCCTCGGCGGCGTAGCCGATGCCGTCGACGGCAAGCACGTTCGCGAAATCGACCGCCGGCGGAACCCCGCCGCACCCCTTCTCCACCGCCTGTGTGAGCTTCGCCCCGAGCGTGCCGATCTTCGTCGTGCTCTTCGCGCACGTGTCGTGCGCCTTCTGGCAGTTCGGGTCGCCGGCCTGGACGCACTTGAACACGGCGTTGATGCACGCTTGCAGGAGCTTCTGCTTCGCTGCCACGAAGCCCGCGCCGGCGCTCGCGATCGCCTTCTCGCATTTCCCGATCGCCTTGCCGGCGCTGGCATCGCCGACGCCCAGGCCGCCGCCGGCCGCGGGCGGTACGCACTCGCGGTCGAAGCGGTCGACGTAGCCGTCGCCGTCGTCGTCGACGCAGTTGTCGCAGTTCTCGCCGGCCTGCCCGGGGGCGGGGGTCGGTACCCCGAACTCGAGATCGTCGAGCGAGACGCCCTCGTTGTCGAAGTTCCCGACCCAGCCCTGACCGCTGATGATCTGGGCGCTGAAGATGATCGCCGTCGGCTGGTTGGTGTTGCTGTCGACGGCGACGATGCCCTGGAAGAGCTGCGAGGCGTTGCCCCCCGCGACCGTTCCCGACGACGCGGTCGGCGTACCGCCCTCTCCGAAGACCGCGAGGCTGCTCGGTCCGTCGGCCGGAAAGTCGGCGTCGATGAAGACGATCCCGACCCCGGCCACCGTCGCCGGCTGCGCGCCGACGAAGAAGGTGATCGTGGTCGAGTTGCCGCCGTCGCCGAGAATGTCGCTGATCGGTCCGGGCGCGTAGGAGTTCGGAGCCGAGGTCGGGATGAACTCCGCGGGAAACCCGAAGTCCTTGCTCGCGAACTGGCTGCTGCCCTCGCCGGTGATGACGACGCCGTGGCTCGCCTTGTAGCGCGAGGCGACGAAACCCTTCGGATCGGTCTTCGTGGTGTCGATGTCGTCGAAGTTGACGACCCGCGTCGTTCCGAGACGCGTCGCGAAGGCCGCCTCCGACGTGTACTGCTCGAACACGATCGCCGCGCTCGCGCCGCGCGCGCCGAGCACACAAGTCAGGATCGTCGAGGCCATCGTGATAGCGGCTGTCATTCGCATGATCGTCCTCCCCCACTTCGTCCCGGCCCGGTGGGTGCCTCTGGCGGTCCGGCTGCGTACCGCGAGTCGGTCGCTCTTAGCCGCGCGAGGACGCACGAGTCAAATTCACGGACCGCTTCACGGACCGCGCACGTCTACCGCCGAGTCGGCGTTGGTGTAGGATCCCTCCCGCGAGAGGAGGAGCCCGATGATCGATCTCTACACCGCGCCCACGCCGAACGGTTGGAAGGCCTCGATCTGCCTCGAGGAGCTGGAAATGCCCTACGAGGTTCACATCGTGAATCTCCTCCAGGGCGACCAGAAGCAGTCCGACTACGTGAAGCTCAACCCGAACGGCCGCATCCCGACGATCGTCGATCGCGACGAGAGCGGCTTCGTCGTCTTCGAGTCGGGCGCGATCCTGCTCTACCTCGCCGAGAAGGCCGGCCGGCTTCTCCCCACAGACCGCCGCGGTCGCTCGCGGGTGACGCAGTGGCTCATGTTCCAGATGGGCGGCATCGGGCCGATGATGGGACAGGCCAACGTCTTCTACCGCTACTTCCCGGAGAAGATTCAACCCGCGATCGACCGCTATCAGAACGAGTGCCGCCGTCTCTTCGAGGTACTCGACGCGCGTCTCGCCGCGAGCGAGTGGCTCGCCGACGACTACTCGGTCGCCGACATCGCCAACTGGTCGTGGGTGCGCACGTACAAGTGGTCGGGCGTCGACGTCACCGGGCTCGACCACCTGCGGCGCTGGATGGATGCCATGGCGGCGCGCCCGGCGTGCCAGCGCGGCGTGAAGGTGCCGTTCGAGATACCGAACCTCGCCGACGACGTGGACAAGGACACCGCCGAGGAGTTCGCGAAAGGGGCGCGCACCTTGCTGACGCGCTGAAGCGACTTGCGTCCGCGCGCGTGTTCGCCTAGCCGCTTCTCATGACTGACTCCTATCGCATCTTCGGCTCCGAGCTCTCGCCCTACTCCGTCAAGGTGCGCTCGTATTTCCGTTACAAGCGCATCCCTCACGAGTGGCTGATCCGCAGCGCCGCGACCGAGGGCGAGTTCCAGCGTCACGCCAAGCTGCCGCTCATACCGCTCGTCCTCACCCCCGACGGGACGGCCCTCCAAGACTCGACGCCGATCCTCGAGCACCTCGAGCGCATCCATCCCGAGCCGGCGATCCAGCCCGCCGACCCCGCCCTCGCGTTCCTTTCCGCGCTCATTGAAGAGTACGCCGACGAGTGGGGGAACAAGCCGATGTTCCATTACCGCTGGTTCTACGCGCCCGACCAGGACTCCGCCGCCGAACGCATTGCGCGCAGCATGATGCCGGGTGTCGCCGAGGACGCCGTGGTGAGCGCGATCGCGACCATCAAGACACGGATGGTGCCGCGGCTCGCCCTCGTCGGCTCGTCGGCGGCGACGAAGGACGTCATCGAAGGCTCGTTCCATCGCCAGCTCGGGATTCTCGAGCGGCACCTCGAGCGGCGGCCGTATCTCTTCGGTGGGCGGCCGACGCTCGCGGACTTCGGGCTGTATGCACAGCTCTACCAATGCGCGACGGATCCGACCCCGGGCGCGATCATGCGGGCGCAGGCGCCGCGGACGCTCGCCTGGGTCGCCCGCATGCTCGAGCCGCGCGCCGACGGCGCCTTCGAAACCTGGGAGGCGCTGCAGCCGACGCTCGTGTCCCTCCTCCGCGACGAGATCGCCGCCATCTTCCTCCCCTGGTCGACGGCCAACGCCCGCGCTCTCGGCGCGGGAGAACGGACGTTCACGGTCACGCTCGCCGGAACGCCGTTCACGCAGGAGACGCAGAAGTACCATGCGAAGTCGCTCGCCGTGTTGCGAGCGAGGTACGCGGAGCTGCGCACGCGCGACACCCGCGACGCCATCGACGCGATCCTCGCGCCAGCGCAGTGCCTCGACTGGCTCCGCTGAACGACCGCCCCGCGCCCCTCGCTCGCCGGCCGAACGCTACGCGTCTTCGGACGTGTACTGCCGCGATTTGCCCTCCGCCCCAGCGCCGATCGCCCCGCGTCGCACGGATCGCAGCTCCATCACCCTGTGCGAGCTCTCCACCTTCGAGAGCGCCGGCCAATCCTTGACGGCCTTGTGGACGAACTCCCGGAGACTCAGATCGGCGATCGCCTGGCCCTGCGAGAGATTCACCACCTTCGGCGCGCCGAAATATTGAATCTGCATCAGATCGCCGCTCGTCGGATCGGCCCAGCTGATGTACCCCTCCGGCAACACCTCTCGCGGATGCCGAATCGCACCCGTGAAACTGTAGCGGGTCCCCGTCACCACGACCGGATCGTGATAGTTCGGCGTGAAGAAGTCCGACACCACGACGTCCTCGATCAGGTACGAGCAGTCGGCGGACTCACAGGGGTCGCAGGCCTCGACCAGATACTCGACTTGCTTGGCGTGATTCTCCGAGATCTTGCCGCCCTTGACGACCAGCTCCGGCCCGGCAACGAGCCGGCTGCCGCTCGGGTCGACCAACATCTCGACGAGCTCGTGACTCGCCGACAACGACCATGATGGACCGGCCGCGACCTCGGCGAAGGGTTGCTTGTGCTTCGTCCAATGGAAGCCGCCTTCGCCCGGCGGCAGCTGCCGCACGATGAAGATCGGCCAGTATCCCGCGGGCACCTGCGTGGCGTGCGCAAAGGGCCGCACCGTTGCGCGGATTCCCCAGACGGGCGTCACGTCACGCGAGACTTGCATCGTCAGCGCGGCTGCGACGCGACTCACCTCTTCGAACTCCACTTCCGACGTCTTCGATACGAGCGCGACTTTGATGGGCAGCATTTTTCCTCTCCTTCTTCAACGGTGAGCGATGAGCGAACCCACTGCCGTTGCGGCAGACTTCGTCCCGTATAAGAAGGACGCGCGCGCACGAGCAAGAGAAACCTGAGGAGATGCGTCGCTCCGAAACGCGCTTTCGGATGCCCGCATCATTCTGACGCGACGTCGATCGCGAGTCTCCGCCGTGATGGACGGCGGGGTCGGCGAACGCGACGCGCTCAGGCTGACGCGAGGAGCGGCGCCGCGTGCGCGGCGTCGGCGAGCGGGAGCGTCACCTCGAACCAGAACGTGCTGCCCTCGCCGACCTCGCTCTCGACGCCGAGGCACCCGCCCATGAGCTCGACGACCTGCCAGCAGATCGTGAGGCCGAGCCCGGTGCCGCCGTACGTGCGTGTCGTGCTGTCGTCGACCTGCGTGAAGCTCTCGAAGATGGCGGCCTGTCGATCGGCCGGGATCCCGATGCCGCTGTCGCGCACGGCGACCCGGAGCCGGACGTCCGTCGCACTGCGGTCGTGCACCGTCACCTCGATCGTGACACCACCCGTCTCGGTGAACTTGATGGCGTTGTCGACCAGGTTGGTGAACACCTGCTTCAAGCGCACGGGGTCGGCGCGGACGAGCTCGACGAGCGCGCCGTCGACATGCGATTCCAGGGCGAGCCCCTTCTCCCGCGCCGCCGGCGCGAGCAGCTCGACGACGTCGTCGACGAGCCCGCGGAGACTCACGTCGACCGCCTCGAGCGTGACCTTGCCGGCTTCGATCTTCGAGCAGTCGAGGATGTTGTTGACGATCCCGAGCAAGCCGAGCGTCGCGCGCCGGATCGTCTGCAGGCAGTCGCGCGGCTCGGCCGACAGCTCGCCGTCGAGTGCGATGTCGGTCATGCCGATGATCACGTTCATCGGCGTGCGGATCTCGTGACTGATGTTGGCGAGGAACGCCGACTTCGCGCGCGTCGCGGACTCCGCCGCGTCCTTCGCACGCGCCATCTCCGCGAAGTGCCGCTGGCGCTCGAACTCGGCGCCCGCGACCTCGTGCATCACCTTGCGGCCGTAGACGATCGCGCCACCGATCATCAGCACGACGGCGAACGCGATCCCGATGTCGACCCGCGCCGCCGCGGCGGCGAGCTCGTGCTGGCGCGCGAAGAGCTTGGCCTGGTTCTCACTCGCGGCGCGCTGCAACGCGGTGAACGCGGCGTGCACGTTCGCCATGGCGTGGTCGGTGCTCGCCATGTGCTCGCCCGCTTGCTCGGGGTCATCGATGGAGAAGTAGGTGAGCGTCATGTTCGCCTCGGCCATCACGGTGCCCATGGCGGCGACGACGGTCTGTAACGGCGGCTCGAGAACGGCGAGCTCTTCGGGATCGGGCGCGTCTGCGAGCTCGCCGCGCGCCTCGCCGATGGCGACGTCGAAGGCGCGGCGGGCGGAGCGCAGCTTCACCGTCTCCAGGCGCGCGTCGCGGGTGTCGAAGACGTCCTTCGGCGGCGCGCCGACGGCCTCGGCAAGGCGTTCGAGATCGGCGTAGCGATCGAGCCGCGCCGTCCAGCGCTGGATCGTGCCCAACGACTCGGCGTGCATCTGGACGAGGGAGTGGTTCAAGTAGACGCTCGCCAGGATGGCGCAGACGTCGAAGGCGGCAAGGAGGAAGTAGACGAGCGGCCAGCGGCGGCCGCGGGACGCGGGCGCATAGCCCGAGGAATCGGCAAGCGGATCCACCGGGTCACACTTTTGACGTCGTCACGCCGCGCTGCACGTTCGTACGGATGAGCAATGCACGTGCCGAGGAGATCCAGGACCCACGAGCCGCCCGCCGCCGGACGTTTGGTGTCGCTTCGACGCGTGGGTGTCACCGGTGTAACGGTCGGGCGACACACCGAGCCGCGGTAGGATCGGCTAGCTGTGGACCTGAACCTCGGCTGCGCCGAAGGTCCCGTCTCGGTAGGCCGCCCCCTGCACGTGGACACGATCTCCGTCCTGCACGTCGCCGCAGGCCACGGGGTTGCCGTGACGATCACGCAGGGACGAGGTCTCGAGATGCAGGGTGTAGGTGGCGTCGCCATCGGCGTTCTGCAGGCTCGCGAGGTACAGCGCTTGCCGCGTGCAGTCGGTTCCCGAGACCAACGCATCGAAGACCACGTCTTGGCTTGCGGCGAGCGCTTGCTCTTGTGGGAGGTCGATCTGCACGTCGTGCAACGTCAGCGTCCCACCGGCGGGAACGTTGATGTCCATCCGTGCCATGAGGTCGTCGTCGGCGCGGCGGAAGAGCAGCGTGCCGTGCCCGTTGAACGTGCCGCGCGCGACGAACCGACCATCCGAATCGGTTTCGCCCGCAGCATCCGTGCCCTCGACGACGACCTGGATTCCCTCGACCGCCGTGCGTGTGCTCGTCGTCACGTCGGATCCCATCATCTGGTCGCGCTGAATGCCTGCGACGTTGCCCTCGGCGGTCGTGATGCCCGTGCCGCTCGAGCCTCCGTCCATGGAGCAGGACGCCAACGCGATCACGAGCGGTAGCAGCGCCAATCGCTTCCAACTCATCACCGATGCTCCTTTGTCGAGCGTCGAGGCGTCCGGATGCGATGCACCGTCCGTCGTTTCTCGGGGGTGCGCGGCGCTTCGAAATAGTAGACGCCCATGCCGGCGTAGCGTCGGTCGCCGTCGGCAGCCTGTGGGTTGCGGTCGCGGTCGTGCTTCGCCAGGAGACGATCCACACGTCGCAAGAACCGCTCGCCTTCGCGGCGCATCTCGCGGCGCACGCGCTCGGCGCCGGCGGCGCCGAGGTTGTCGTAGAAGACCTTGCGTTGCAGCAGTGCCTCCGCCTCCTCGTCGAAGATGTTGCCCAGCATGGTCTCGATGAATTCCGCCGGATCTTCCGCGAGCATCGCGAGCTTCTCGGGCTGGCCGCGCGCCGGCACGTAGGCTGTTTCCCGCAGCGCGACCAGGTTCCCTTTGCGCAGCTCCACCGCCCCCGTGCGCACGAGCTCGTCCAGCATCGCACGCGGCGGAAGATCGACCGTCGTCGCGCGCGCCAACTTGACGAAGCTCGGTCCGCGATCGGCCTGATAGGGAATGGGGCGCGGCTTGCCGGCGCGATCGGTCGCTCGCCGGTCGGCCATCCAGCGGCTGATCAAGGCCGTGGCCTGGTTGCGGCTGAACGACGTGGGCGCCGCCTGCGTCGTGCCGCCGGCGCGGAGGCGCCGTACCTCCTTGCGGTTGAGCCCGGTCAGCAGCGCGAGGCGACTATCCGTTTGCGGACGTCCGGGGATCGCGAGCTCGCGCTCCGCGACCTCGACGAAGAGCTGGCGCAAACCGGCCTCCAACCGACCGAACGGCACGCCCGCCTCGAGAAGGCGCTTCACGAGCGGACGAAGGATCGCCGCCGCAGCGCGTAGCAAGCCTTCCGACACGGCATCGTTCCGCACCCACCCACCGTAGCGGGCGCGGCAGTGCGGCTGCAAGCGGGGTGGGAATCCTGCCCATACGCCTCCTCGAGCGGATGGGAAAAATACCCATATACACCTTGCCTTCAGCGACGAATGTCTCTAAGGGGAGAGTACCCCACCCCATGGACTCGGGAGATCCGCCATGACGCGCCCAATGCCGACCGTCCTCCTGCTCGCCGCCTTCCTCCTCGTGCCGCTGCCTGCTCGGAGCGCGGGCACGCCGACCGCCCTGCCGACGCCGCCCGCGAGCAAAGCGCTCACCAACCCGCTCCGACCGGTGATCCGCAGGGGCACGATTCGTATCAAGCTCGAAACCGTCGCGACGGGTCTCACCGCGCCGGTCTGGGGCATCACCGCCCCGGGCGCCCCCGGGCGACTCTTCGTGGTCGACCAACCGGGAACGCTGTGGGCCGTCGACATCGCGACCGGCTCGAAGAGCGTCTTCCTCGACGTCAGTCCGCGGCTCGTGACGCTCGGGGTGTTCGGGCCCGACTCGTTCGACGAACGCGGCTTCCTCGGTGTCGCGTTCGCCCCCGACTATCAGACGAGCGGCCTCGTCTACACCTACACCTCCGAGCCGGTGAACGGCGCGGCCGATTTTTCGACCATGCCGCCCGCGGAGACGGCCGATCACCAGAGCGTGGTCGCCGAGTGGCACGTGCCCAATCCGTCCGCTGCGGCGTCGGTCGTCGATACCGCAAGCCGCCGCGAGCTCGTTCGCATCGACAAGCCTCAGTTCAACCACAATGCCGGCGCGCTCAACTTCGGACCGGACGGCAGGCTGTACGTCTCGCTCGGCGACGGCGGCGGGGCCGACGATTCCGACGGCGAGACCTTCATCAGCGGCGAGCCCGCGGGAGGAAGCATCGTGACCATCGGGCACGGTCTGAACGGCAACGGCCAGAACACCGGCGTCGTGCTCGGAAAGATTCTGCGCATCGATCCTTTGGGCTCGAACTCCACGAACGGGAAGTACGGCATTCCCGCCGACAACCCATTCGTCGGACAGGCCGGCTTTCTCGGAGAGATCTTCGCCTACGGGCTTCGCAACCCCTTCCGCTTCTCGTTCGATACCCTGACCGGTGCGCTCTACGCGGGCGACGTCGGCCAGAACGAGCTCGAGGAGGTCGACGTCATCACCAAGGGCGGGAACTACGGCTGGCGTTACAAGGAGGGCCGCTTCTTCTTCGGTTCGGACGGCGCCCTGCCCGGCTACGTCGCGAAGATCAATCCCGGCGTGCCGGCCGGGCTGATCGATCCGGTCGCCGAGTACGATCACAACGAGGGCCTCGCCGTGATCGGCGGCTTCGTCTATCGCGGCACGCGCATCCCGCGCCTCGTCGGCCACTACGTCCTCGGCGACTTCGCACGCACCTTCACGGCCGACGGCCGCCTGTTCTACCTTCGCAGGCGAGAGCTGGTGCAGGGGCTACGCATCCGC
This sequence comes from Binatia bacterium, assembly GCA_041476145.1. GTDB lineage: Bacteria > Desulfobacterota > Binatia > UTPRO1 > UTPRO1 > DP-19. The sequence goes on along the minus strand of JBGOSW010000046.1, from coordinate 11,905 downwards.
GGAAGCTCGATCGCGGAGTTTCGGATCCAGGGCCAGACCGCGCTCAACCTCGCCTTGCTCGGCTTCGGCCAGGACGCGAGCGGTGAAGTCTACGTCCTGGCCAACAGCAGCGGTGTCCCGTTCGACGCGACCGGCGTCGTCCTGCGTATCGCGCCGCAGAACTGAGCGACGGGCCGCTCCCGTCGACGAGCGCGAGCTCCGGCGAGAGCGTCCCCCCGTACTTGCCCTTTCGTCGCCGGCGCGCGCGGGTTACGGTCGCGCCGAGCCATGGTCACGCGCAACGAAGCGATCGATTGGCTGCGGGGCGCGGCAATGGTGCTCATGGCCCTCGACCATACGCGTGCGCTGCTCGGGAGCGCGGTCGAGCTCGATACCGCGGCGCCGGCGCTCTTCTTCACCCGCTGGGTGACGCACTTTTGCGCGCCGGTCTTCGTGCTGCTCGCCGGTACGGCCGCTTGTCTGCACGGGCGACGACTCGCATCGACCCGGGCGCTGTCGCGCTATCTGCTCACTCGCGGCCTGTGGCTGGTCTTGCTCGAGATCACCGTCGTCCGCTTCGCCTGGATCGTGGAAATCGGCCCCCAGCACCTCTTCTTGCAGGTGATCTGGGCCATCGGCGCGTCGATGATCGTTTTGGCGGGGCTGGTGTGGCTGCCGCAGTGGGCGATCGCGGCCTTCGCGCTCATCCTCATCGGCGGCCACAACCTGTTCGATGCGGTCCATGCGGAGCAGCTCGGATCCGCGCGCTGGCTGTGGGTGCTGCTGCACGAGCCCGGCGCCCTCGAGCCGTTCACCGCAGCGCGCTGGCTCGTCATCTACCCGCTGGTTCCGTGGATAGCCGTGATCGCCGCCGGCTATGCGCTCGGACCGTGGGCGCTCTTGCCGCGGGTCGAGCGGCGGGCGCGGTTCGCACGTCTCGGCGCGGCGCTGATCGTCGGCTTCATCTTCCTACGCGCCGGCAACCTGTACGGCGACCCGCAACCCTGGACGACCGAGCACGGGCTGCTGCGCGCGGTGCTCGGCTTCCTCAACTGTGCGAAGTATCCGCCGTCGCTGCTCTTCCTCGCGATGACGCTCGGCCCGGCGTTCTGTGCGCTCGCCTGGATGGATCGACCGCTCGGCCCATGGGCTGAACGTGTCTCCCTCTACGGGCGGGTGCCGCTTTTCTACTATGTGTTGCACCTCTATCTCATCCACACCGTGGCGATCGCGCTCGCGTGGCACGAGCTCGGCGGTGATGCCGTGATGCAACGCTTTCCGAATGGCGCTCCCGTCTACTCGCTGCCTGCGGTCTACGCGTTCTGGGTGACCTTCGTGCTCGTGCTCTATCCGGCGTGCCGCTGGTTCGCGGGCGTCAAGCGGCGCAGCCATGCCCGCTGGATGAGCTACCTGTGAGCCCGCTCGCGCGCGGGGCGATCGTCGCCGTGCTGCTGTCGGCATGCACCGTCGGATCCCGTCGTGCGCCGACCGCGCCGCCGGCGCCGGCGATCGAGGTCACGGCGGCGGCCGCACGGATCGCCACGGTGTCGGAGCGTGCTCCCGCTGCGGCGTGGGAACGACTGGCGGAGCTCGCCGACGGCATCGGCAATCGCATCACCGGCTCGGCGGCACTCGAGCGAGCGCTCGCCTGGGCAACGGCGCGGATGCGCGACGACGGTCTCGACGACGTCCGTCTCGAGCCCGTCATGGTGCCGCACTGGGTGCGCGGCAAGGAGCACGCGACGATCGTGCGGCCGGTCGCGCGGCCGATGGCGTTGCTCGCGCTCGGTGGCTCGGTGGGCACGCGCGGCACCGTGCGAGCGCCGGTCGTCGCCTTCGACGACCTCGAGGCGCTGCGGGCGACGACCGCGACGCTCGACGGCAAGATCGTGTTCGTCAACCATCGCATGCCACCCTACGACGAGACGCGGGACGATCCGGGCTACGTCCGAGGAATGCAGGCGCGGCTGCATGCCGCCGCGGAGGCCGCCAAGCACGGCGCGCGCGCCGTGCTCGTTCGCTCCGTCACCGCGGTGAGCCTGCGCACGCCGCACACCGGTGCGCTGCAATACGACGCCGGCGTGCCGCAGATCCCCGCGGCCGCGCTCTCCCTCGAGGACGCCGAGCTCCTCGCGCGCTTGTCGCGGCGTGGACCCGTCGAGGTGGAGCTCGCGCTCGGCGCGCGCACGCTCCCGGATGCGTCGAGCGCCAACGCCGTCGGCGAGCTCCGCGGCCGGGAGCTTGCGGACGAGATCGTTCTACTCGGCGCCCACATCGATTCGTGGGACGTGGGCCAGGGCGCGTCCGACGACGGCGCGGGTTGCGTCGCCGTGATGGAGGCCCTTCGCCTGCTGCGTGAGGCCGGACTCGTGCCGCGACGGACGATTCGCGTCGTGCTCTTCACCGGCGAGGAGTACGGCCTCGCCGGAGCGAAGGCCTATCACCGGCAGCACACCAAGGAGCACCACGTCGCCGCCTTCGAGACCGACTACGGGATGGGCGCGCCGGATGCGATCGGCGTCGGCGGCGGCGACGCGGGCCTGCGGGCGATGGAGCCGCTGTTGCCCGCGTTCGCACGCTTCGGCATCCGCCGCTTTCGTGATCACGCCTTCGGCGCCGACGTGGAGCCGATCGTCCAGGACGGCGCGGTCGCGTTCAACCTGCAACCGGACGGCCGCCACTACTTCGACATCCATCACACCGAGGCCGACACGCTCGACAAGATCCGGCCGGAGGATCTCCGCCAGAACGCCGCGGCGATCGCCCTGCTCGGATACCTGCTCGCCGAACGCTGACGGATTCCGCCATGCGATCCCTCCTCGCCGTCGTCTCGATCGTCCTCCTCGCGAGCGCCGCGCACGCGCGCGATGTCCTGCAGCCCGGAACGGTGTTTCCCGCATGGAAGCTCACCGACCATACCGGCGCCACGGTCGCGTCGCACGATCTGGCGGGCAAGCCGTACCTCCTGTGGTTCTATCCGAAGGCGATGACGCCCGGCTGCACGGCCGAGGGTGACGCGCTCCGCGACCAGTTCGCCGCCTTCCAGGCACGCGGCGTCGAGATCCTCGGCGTCTCGTTCGATGCCCCGGCGGAGAACGCGACCTTCGTCCGGGAGCGAGGGTTCCCATTTCGCCTGCTGTCGGACCGCGATCGCAAGCTCGCGCGCGCGGTCGGCGCCGCCGCCGATCCGAGCCAGCCGGTTGCCCGCCGCATCTCCTACTTGGTCGGGACGGACGGTAAGGTCGTGAAGACCTACCCGCAGGTGACGCCCGCGACGCACGCGCAGGAGGTCCTGGGCGACCTCGCCGCTACACCCCAGGCTGCCCCGACGAGGTCGCCGGTGCGTTGAGCTCTCGCAAGGAGCGGAGCCGCACAGCGAGCGGACCCAAGGCGCGGGTCCGGCATCGATGGGCGCAACCAGAGCGCCGGGTGTATGTTACATGCAACCCATGAGTAGATTCGCAGCGGCTTCGCTTTTGGCGATCGTGATGCTTCTCGCCTCCGCAACTGCGAGCAACGCCCAGCGCGGTGGCGGCCACGGTGGCGGTGGTGGTGGCTTTCATGGTGGTGGTGGCGGCGGCGGCTTCCATGGTGGTGGTGGCGGCTTCCATCACGGTGACGGGTTCCATGGCGGCGGCTTCCGGGGTGGGGTCTTCATTGGTCCCTGGTGGGGCCTCGGCTATCCGTACTGGCCCTACCCGTACGGCTATTACCCGTCGCCGTACTACGGCTACGCACCGGCACCGCCCTACTATGACGACGACGATGGACCGCGGGCCTACGTTCAGCAGGAGGAGCCCGAGCCGCCCCAAGGCTACTGGTACTACTGTCCGAGCTCCAAGGCGTACTATCCGAAGGTCCACGAGTGCCGCCAGGAGTGGATCAAGGTGCCGCCACGCCCGCCTGAGGATTGAAGGGAGACGATGGTGCGGAGAGCATGGTTGTTACCGATCGTCGCGGGACTCTCTCTCGCGGCATGCATCCGGGTGCCGTCCGGACCGAACGTCATGGTGCTCCCCGGTGCCGGGAAGGACTTCGACCAATTCCAAATAGACGACGACGTGTGCCGTGAGTGGGCCGCGCGACGGACCGGCGTAAGGGCGAGCCGCGCGGCGAATGATACCGCCGTCGCCAACGCGGCCGTCGGCACGGTGCTCGGCGCGGCGACCGGCGCCGCGATCGGCGCCGCCTCGGGGAACCCCGCGACGGGCGCAGCCGTCGGCGCGGGAGCCGGGCTTCTCGGCGGTAGCCTCGTCGGCGCCAGCAACGCCGAGGCGACACGTTGGACCATCCAGCGCCGCTACGACACCGCCTACATGCAGTGCATGTACGCCAAGGGCAACCAGATCCCGGTGCCCAGAGGCTCTGAACCTCGATCGAAGTGGCGGCGCCCACCACCACCCCCGAGAAGCGCCCCGGACAGCATTCCGCCGCCGCCGCCGGGAGCTCCCCCTTCCCCACCCTCGGGAGCGTTCTAGCGGGGAACGACGATCTCGAGTCGCGAGCTCACGTAGACCACATCGGCGCCGAAGTCGGCGAGGCGTGCGGCGGTCTGCGGCACCGGTTCCGGTACCGGGTCCGGTACCGGGCCGATGTCGACCAGAACCGCCGCGATCACCGGCACCGGCTTCGTGGCATCGGGCGTCCCCGGCAGCGTGATCGACACCCTGCGCGGGCCTGTGACGTCTTCGCTGACAGTCAAGGGCACCAGCGACCAGGGGCCGCGCTCGCTGTCGCTGACCGCGGCACGCAGGCTGGTCGGGGTCGAGAATCCTACGGTGGTGAACTGCAGCGACGCCGTGCAGCGCTCCGCCGGGGCGTCGCCATCACACAGCAGCGGCGAGCTGGGCTCCTCGATGATGACCAATGCGCCCTCGAGCTTGGTGGCGCGCGCTTCGGCGCCCGATGCGCAGATCGTCTGCTGCTCGAAGGCCACGCACTGGCCGCTGTCGATCGCACGCGTGATTGCTTGCGCCTCGGTCAACGGCGAGACGTCGAAGCCGCTCGAGCCGCTGCCTCCGCAGCCTGCCATGCTCCACAGAACCGCGATCAGCACGATCGCCGCCGCCAGTCCCGTGCGCATCCCTCGCATCTCGACGTTCATCGCTCGATGTCCTTCAAACCGGAGTCGCGACCAGTAGCACGTTGAGGAATTCCGTACCCGCGCCGGCGTCGGCGGCGAACTCTTCCGCCAAGCCGCGCGCCGCCGCCTCGAGCCGCTCGTAGAACTGCGGCAACCGCGCACGATCGATGTGGAGGTAGTGGTTGCGAAGATAGGTTGCCTTGGCGCTGTCCGGCAGGCTCAGCTTGTCGAGCAACGCCTTGGCAAAGATCGCCGAGAACTCCATCGCCAGCGCGCGCCGCTCTGCGAGCGTCTCCGCCACGAAGTGGCGTGCCACTCGGCGTACGCGACCCTTCTGCTCCTCGACGAGGTTGCGCTCGCGCAGCAGGGAAGCGACGCGCGTCACGTCGCGTCCGCGCGACTTGTCGCGCACCGCGACGCCGATCCGGGCGCGCCACGTGCGCACCGGCACCCAGCTACCGTCGTCAGGGAGCGCGGCGATCGCGCGGCTCACCTGCACGGCGAGATCCGCGTCCGCGATGCCTTCGACCGCCGTCGGATCGTGCAGCGCTCGGCGCAGCTCCCGCCCGAACGCGTGCAACATTCGGTCGCGGTAGAGCACCGCGAGCAGCGGCGGCGCCGGCTCGCCGCGCACCGCCGCCAGGCGCCGTACCAGCGCCTCGTTGGGAAAGCGTTTCCCTTGCTCGATGTAGCCGAGCATCACCGGGTCGACCGCGCCCGCGAGCACTTCCTTCGCGAAGCGCTTGACGGTGAACTCGCGGCCGGTCAGCACCCGGGTTTCGTAGAAAACGTCCTTGATACCCTTCGGGGCCGTACTCCGGCGCTGCATCGCCACGGCAGGATAGCCTAACGAACGGCGCTTGACAACGAAACAGATTTTGTTTAGTCAGCTGACAATGATTGATCGGCATTCGCATCCCGCCGCCCCGCGCCCGCCCATGAGTGGGGGCTGCGCGGGGAGGGTCCGGCGCGGAGAGGAGCATCGGCGCGGCCCACACGGCCGCGCCGATGCCCCGGACTTCCCCTGTGCGGTCCGGGCAGGCGCATGCCGCTGCGGGTGGTCAGCGATTTCCTTGTAAACCAAGCGGAACTCGGCGCTCGACCCATCGGACCGGAGAGCGAAATCGAGACGGACTGCTGGTTTCGAGGAGAGCGGCCCGGCGCCGTACGCACGGCGCCGGGCCGAATCGAACGGAGAGACAGAGCAGAGACAGTTCGATTCGTACCCCCATCGACGGCAGGCTGCAAGGGGGAAATACCTGTACGCGGCCCGGCGCGACGGTGAGAATCGCGCCGTCCGGTCGCGTCAGCCCGCGAGGCGCTCGGGCGCGTCGTCGCGGAGCTGATCGCTCGCGGCCGGCGGGACCACGGCCGCGCTGCGTGTCTCGGCGTCCCGCGTCCTCCCGGCCAACCGGTGCGGCAGCCGCACGATGAAGCTGCTGCCGACGCCGCGCTGTGACTCGACACGGATGTCGCCGCCGAGCAGGCGCATGTAGCTATCGACGATCGCGAGCCCGAGACCGACACCGTCGTAGCGGCGCGTGCTGGAGCCGTCGACCTGATGGAACGGCTGGAAGATGAGCGGCAGCTGCTCAGGATCGATGCCCGGCCCGGTGTCGTCGACGCGGCACTCGATCTGCTCCGTCTCGGGGAGGTCGCGCATCCGTACCGTGATCGCGCCCTCGGCGGTGAATTTGCTCGCGTTGTTGATGAGATTGTCGAAGACGATCATCAGCTTGTCGGGATCGCTCTCGATGACCGGCAGATTCTCCGCGACCTGCCAGCGCAGCTCGACCTGCGGCCGGGTCGGGACCCGGCTGCGCCGCTTGAGCTCGACGATGAAACGATCGAGCACGACCGGATGCACGTCCACGGGCATGCGTCCCGACTCGAGCTTCCCGAGGTCGAGGACGCTGTTCACCAGCTGCAACAGGGTACCTGCGGCTTCGCGGACGCTACGCACGAGGCTTTCGCGTTCGGGCTCGTGCAGGGGAAGGTGCTTGTCGAGGAGCATCTCGCTGTAGCCCATGATGATGTTCACCGGCGTTCGCAACTCGTGCGACATGTTCGCCACGAACTCCGACTTCGCGCCGCTCGCGGCGCGCGACTGATCGTAGAGCTGCTGCAGGTGCGCCGTGCGCTCAGCCACCTTGGCTTCGAGTTCTCGCGCCCACGCGAAGCCCTTGTCGGCGCGCTGCCGCTCCGTGCGGATCTCCCGCAACACGTGACTGTAGAAGAGTGCGACGGCGAAGAAGAAGACGATGCGCAGGAGGTGATCCGGGGAAGCCCAGAAGGCCCCCGGTGACAGGAAGTAGACGTTGGCGGCGCTGATCAGGACGGCGCCGAGGAGGATCATGATGAGGTTGTTGCCCGTCGCGGCGAGGAAGAGCACGAGGAAATAGAGCAGGAAGAATTCCTGGCCGATCGCGCCCGTCGAGTGCAGTGCCCACGACACCCAGAGCGTGTCGGCGATCAGGACCGGCGCTTCGACGTACCAACTGAAGAGCGTGAGCACCGACATCCGTGAGAGGAAGACGTTGCTCGCGAGCGCGACCGCGATCATGACCGCCTGCGTCGGACCGAGCACCGCCCCGGGACGGTGGAAGATGAGCAGGTATGACGCCGAGATGATGAAGATGTAACGCAGGAGCAGAAAGAGGCCCTTGCGCCCGCCGCCGAGGTGTCGGATCTGCTCCATCTCGTCCATGTCGGGCGGACGAAGCAACCCCTATGCCACGGGGCGGGATGGAGGGATCACAAACCTTTTGCAGGCGTGCGGCCCAGCATTCGCCTTATAATGCGCGTCATCCCGGCCGCCGAACGTGCCAGAACTATCCCTCCGCCCACCAATGAACGGCCGCTGGCACATTTGCACCCCGCGGCCCGCGACGGGCTACTTCACGGAGGATTTCCGCCAGCGACCGGCGCGATAGCGGGCGAGGTTCTCTTTGGTCTCGTTGTCGTTCCAGCAAGCGCGCTGTGCTCGGACGTACTCTGAGAGAATGCGGCCGAAGGGGGCGTCATTGGAGCGGCGGGTGAGGCGTTTGGTCGCCACGCTCGCAGCGCGGACGTTGGCGGCGAGCTTCCTCGCCAGCTCGAGCGCGGTCGCGTCCAACTGATCGAGCGGCACGACCTCGTTGACGAGGCCCTGCCTGTGCGCGCGCTCGGCGTCCCACGTTTCACCGAGGAGCATCATCTCGGACGCGGCGCCCACACCGATGTGGCGCGGCAAGCGGTAGCTCGCGAGGCCGGGGATGATGCCGTGGCGTACCGCGGAGAGACCGAAGGTCGCCTCCCCACTCGCGACGCGGAGATCGCAACACAGCGTGATCTGCAGGCCGCCGCCGAGGCAGGGGCCCTGGATCGCGGCGAGGGTCGCCACGGGAATCGATTCGATCTTGGCGAGGGCGATCTCCCAGCGCCGGAACCAGTCGGTTTTCAGGCCGTCGCCGGCGAGAGCCGCGAGATCGATGCCGGCGCAGAAGGCCCGACCGCGCCCGGAGACGATGATGGCGCGCGCCTTCTCGTCGCGCACGGCGAGGCTCGCGGCGCGATCGAGGTCGTGGAGCGAGTCGTCATCGGTCGCATTGAGCTTCTCGGGACGGGTGAGCTCGAGGCGGCCGATGCCGTCTTCCCCCGCCGGCGTGTACTGAGCATGCTGCGAGCGCTTCGCGCGAGGCTTCATTCGTTCCTCCCTCGTAGCGGTTCGTGATACCGCGGCGAATAGTTGTCTCGTTCTGGAGCGAGACGGATCCAACGTTCGCCGCGCGATTGCGACGCGTCATCGTCCATCCCTATCGAGAATCAGAGGAGGGACTGCGATGACGTTTCTCGGATCGATTCTCACCGCGCTTGCTCTAGTCAGCCTCGCAGCAGACGTCCACGCTGGGGACGTCAGGGCACTTTCCGAGGGCGATGCCAGCCGCATCGACTCGATCATGACCTCGCGGTCGAAACCGACGGTGACGCCGAAGATCGTCGGAGGGAAACCCGCGCCCGAGCGACCCTGGACGGTCGCGCTCGCACTCCGCAAGCCCGACGGTTCGCTGTTTCAATATTGCGGCGGGACGCTCGTCGGCAAGCATTGGGTGCTCACCGCCGTCCATTGCGACGTCCGCGCGGGCGAGATCGCGATCGTCGGGCGCCGGAAGTTGAGCGACAAGGCCGCCGGGAAGGAAATCGCCATCAAGAGCGTCATCAACAACCCGTCGTACGACGCGGACACCAACGCGAACGACGTCGCGCTCGTCGAGCTCTCCGAGGACGCCACGAGCGCACCCTTGCCGCTGGCGAGCAGCGCGACGAGCGTGGCAGCGGGCACGCGCGTCAAAGTCATCGGATGGGGTCTGCTGCGGGAAAAGGGAAAACAGTCCGACGAGCTGATGGAGGTGGAGGTGCCGGTCGTCGCGAAAGCGACCTGCAAAGCGCAATACGCGGTCGCCCAGATCGACATCAAGCCGAGCATGGTATGCGCCGGCGAGACCGGCAAGGATTCCTGTCAGGGCGATAGCGGCGGACCTCTCACCACCAAGGATACCTCGAAGCTCGTCGGCATCGTGAGCTTCGGCATCGGCTGCGCCCGTCCGGACTTTCCCGGCGTGTACACCAGGGTCAGTTCGTTCCGTGCGTGGATCAAGGACAATTCGGGCATTTGATCGCGGCACCTTCGCTGCCGTCTAGCAGGCTGCTGAAAAAGGCCAATCTGCTTCGTTGCTCAGTTGCTCACTTGTGCGGCGTAGCTTTCGCTACGCCTCCGCCTTCGCGCCTTCGCGCCTCGCATCTCGGCCTTTTTCAGCAGCCTGCTCGTATCCAACATGAGCGCCCGAAGGGCGGAACCTCCCATTTCTTCCGGTTCAGCACGAGCAGGTTGCTCAAAAAGGGGCAGCTGCAAGGCGCGAGCGAGTGAGCGCGGAGGCGTAGCGCAAGCTACGCCGCACAAGCGAACGACCGAGCAACGCAGCAGATGCCCCTTTTTCAGCAACCTGCTAGGCGGCGTGCTTGGCCGTGCGCTCGAAGAACTCGCTGACGTGCTCACGCTTCGCGTGGACGTCCTCCCGGCCGAGCGCGATGAGCCGCCGCGAGAACTCGGCGTCGAAGAGTAGGTAGCTCGCGAGCTCCGTCGTCGCCTCGTCGCTGCCGAGTCCGCGGAGGAGATAGCGCACGATCGCGGGGATGCGGTCCTCGAGCTCGGCGGCGATCGCACCGATCGACTGTGACGGGGCGAGCCACAGCACGTCGACTTCGCGGAAGCAGTCGGGGTCGGGACCGTATGCGCAGCGCAGCACGCTCGTGTTCACGCGCCCGCTGTGCTCGACGTCGGCCTCGACGGCGTCCAGCAGCACGGCGTCGAGCAAGACCCCGGCGATGTTGGCGATCGTCGGCGGCGGGCGCCGCCGCCCGTCGTCGCTCGTCGTGCGCGCGACGCCGCGCACGCCGATCGCGACGATACGGTCGGCGCCGAGTCGGATCGCGGGCCCGAGCGGCGTGGTGTTGCGAATGCAACCGTCTCCGAAGTGACGGCTTCCGATTTGCACCGAGGGGAAGAAGACGGGGATGGCGCTCGACGCCATCAGGTGATCGACGCTGAGCTCGGCGCGCTCGACGCGCCAGTGCGCACGCGTCCAGAGCGGCAGGTCCGGCGCGCCCTGCACGAACTGCACGCCGCTGCCGCTGTAGAGGTCGGTTGCCGCGACGGTCGCGGCACGCAACGTCCCGCGAGCGATGTGCTCGCGAATGCGGCCGAGGGGGAACTGCTTCTTCAAGAGACTGCGAAGCGGCGCGGTATCGAGGAGCGCCTTCGCCGAAACGTGGCCGAGCGCACCGCCGAACGTCAGGTCGCGCACCCAGCGCAGCCCTATCGTCCCGAGCGACAGCACGTCGGTCCGGAAGACGTGACCGGCGTCGAGGCTGCTCCAGACGCCGGCGAGCCGTTCGACGCCGTCGGCGAACCGGTCTGCGGTCGCGGCGAGCATCCCGACGTTGATCGCGCCGGCGCTGGATCCGATGAGCAGGCCGGCGCTGGACGCTCCGGCGTCGAGGCAGCCGATCTCGAGCAGCGCCTGGAGCACGCCGACCTGGTAGGCACCGCGGGCGCCGCCCCCGGAAAGGACGAGCGCGGTGCGCGCAGCGGCATCCGCAGATCGCTCGTTCTCGGTCATCATCGACTCGCGAGGCGCATTTCCCATGCCATGCCCCGACGAGGCCGAGCTCGTTGCAATTCTTGCGATCGGCCGGCCGGCATTCCCGTTCGTACGAACGGGCGATCGCCGGTGTTCTCGAAGGTCGGGATGTCGGTTCGCATCAGTTCAGGTGTCGCAGCGCCGACTCGGCGGCGCGCACGGCCGAGTCGAAGATCCCGCGCGCCATGAGCGACGGCTCGTCCGCCGAGCGTGCTCGGAAGAGATCGCGCTTCGCCTCCTGTGCCGCGCGGCTCGCGGGCGCGGCGAGCGTCGCCCAGTCGACGAGGTGACAGGCGAGCGGCAAATCGGTCGCGGCAAGCGCCCGCGCCCGTGCGACGAGCTTGTCGGCGCCGCCGGCGAGCGCCGCGATCTCGGCCGCACGCGCCGCCTCGGGCGCCGGAAGCAGGTGCGCGGGATTGCCGTCGTACCAACCTCCGTAGAGCCGTGCGAGGTTGCGCACGACGAACTCGGGGCGATCGTAGAGCGGCTGCAGATACGGCTTGCTCGCGAGGTGCGCCGGCGGCCGCACGGCGCGCGCGACGTCCTCGGGACGCTCGCCGCGGTTCAAGCGCGCGAGCGTCTGCTCGATGATCGAGCGCAGCCACGCCGACGTGTCGCGCAGCGCCGCGGCGACCTCGGCGGCACCCACGATCGCCGGCCCGTG
>JBGOSW010000045.1:0-26705 GCA_041476145.1 Binatia bacterium | reverse complement strand
TGAGATCGGCGAGGACGAAGGAGGCGCCGGCCGCGAGCAGCTCCTCCGCAGGACTCTCGCCGCCCGCCACCCCGACCGCGAGCATGCCGGCCGCGAGCGCGGCGCGCACGTCGTTCGTGCTGTCGCCGATCCCGAGCGCCGCTTCCGCCGCGCAGCCGAGGACGCGCAATGCCTCCTGGTGCATGTGGGGTTCGGGCTTGAGCGGCCGGCTCGGATCGCGACCGACGATTACGACGAAGCGCTCGAGCACGCCCAACCGGTCGAGCGTGGCGCGGATCGCGCTCGCGGCGTTGGCGCTCACGATCGCGAGGTCCAGTCCGACACGTCCCGCCTCCTCCAGCACCGCCGCCGCCCCGGGGAGGAAGCTCGCGCGCGGCGCGCCGGCGAGTTCGACCCGCTCGAGGATACGCGACGCCTCGACGCGGGTCGCGTAGGCGCGCTCGAGCGAATGCCGCTCCGCCACCGCGGCATCGAGCGCAGCGATCAAGGTCAGCGATCCACGGGCGCGTGTGACCGACGCGGTGTCGATCCCGGTGGCCTCGTAGAGCGCGACGATCTCGTCGCGCGCCGTCCGCCAGTCGACCCCGCGACCGAAGTCGGTGAGCGTGTGATCGAAGTCGAAGATCACCGCGCCGAGGATGCGCGTCTCCGGGACCCTCACCCGGCGCGCTCCCGGCCGAGCGTCACGAGCAGGTCCTGATGCAGCTCGAACCACACCTGATGGAGCGAGTCGACGCGCGGGCTCGCCACGAACCGGGTGTCACCGGCGGCGAGCGCATCGACCGCGGCGCCGAGCCGACGTACGTAGCCGGCGTGGCGGGGCACGACGGCGGCGAGGCGCACGACGATCTCGCGCGCCTCCATCGCGACCGCACGGAGATCGGCGAATGCGGCGGCCGCGTCCGCCGAGTCGGCCGGCGCGTCACCCGTGCCGTTCGCCGCTCCTCCCGGGTGCGGCCGCGGCGCAGCCAGTTGCCACGCGGTGATGCGCGCCTTCAGGCGCGCGTCGCCGGTGAGGAACGCGTCGTAGAGGGTGGCGAGCGTCTCACGGTCGAGCGCCTCGCGTGCGAGCAGCGTAGCCAGCTGCGTGTGTCCCGCGGCACTCAGCACGAAGCGGTCGGCGTCCGCGTCGGCAAGGCCGGCCGCGACCGCCTCCGACACGCGCGCGCGCGCCTCGCCGAGCGTGACGCCGGCGGCGGCGGCGATCGCCGCAGGCGTCGCCCGCCCGCGCACACGAAGCGCCATCAGCACGGCGAGCGAGCTCACGCTCGCGCTCGGAACGCCGCCGGCGTCCGCCCCGCGCGCGCCCGCGAGCCGGCGACGCGCCCCAGCCTCACTCCGGCTTCGTGTAGACGCGGATCGCGAGGATCTCCTTGCATTCCTCGCAGGGCACGTCCTTGATCACCGGGAACGAGACGTAGCTCTCGCGGATGACCTGCATCATGCGGGTGATCGTTCGCTGACAGCACGCCTTCGTCGCCTGCGTCTCGGGCATGGCGCCTTTCTTTCTGCGATATTGGTCGTAGTGTCAATTGATTTATTGATTTTGCCCCCGCGCGCCTTCGGCGCGCGATGGGCGTCGCACCCCGGAGTGAATCCGGGGCGCTCCCCACGACCCCCGCTGATTTTGGCTCCGCTGATTCTCGCTCCGCTCGGCTGCGCCTCGCGATCGGCGGCCCGTACCTTGTCTCGCTTCCTTGCTGCGGCTTCCTCTACGGCTTCTTTGGGACCTTGGTGGCGCCGGAGCGTTCGCGCATGAGGTCGGCGGTGCGCTCGAGCTCGGTCGGCTCGTTGCGCAGCAGAGCGGCGCTGAAGCGTTCGACGACGGCTCGCATGAGGACGCCTTCGCGCGCATCGACCTCGGAGACCAGCGCCGCGAGTTCTTCCATCGCCTGACGGATCGCCGCCGCGGCATCCGGCAAATCGCCGTTGGCGCGGAGCGCGACGGCGCGCTGGAGTTGCGCGCGCACCGCACCGAGCCGCACCGCGGCCGGGGCGCCGAGGACGACCTCCAGCTCGCCGAGCCGTGTGACCAGCATCGCGAGGGCGGGCGGTGACTCGAACTCGTGGGCCATGTCGGTGTAGCCTCGCTGCATCGCCGCCCTGGAGGAGGACACGATGCCGCTCTTCGTCATGATAGGCCACGACGCGCCCGAGGCCAAAGCCATGCGCCCGCTCCACCGCCCCGCACACCTCGAGCACCTCGCGCCGCTCGCCGCCGCCGGCCGCGTCCCCCTCGCCGGCCCCTTCACCGACGGCAGCGGCAGCCTGATCGTCCTCGAGGCCGACTCCCTAGCCGACGCCTGGTCGATCGTCGCCCGCGACCCCTACGTCGCAAACGGCATCTTCAACCAGGTCGACGTCCGCCCCTTCCTCCAAGTCCTCCCTGCACGATAGCAGCGAGCGGGGGCAGAATTCATTGCCCCGGCGGGCGCGGAATCGACGAGTCGCTCGACGGTAGCGTCGTCCCAATCGACGCGCCGGTGGGCTGCTGTTTGTGCGGCGGGGACTCCTCGACCTCGCCGGCGAGACAAGCCTGGACGTCGGGTGTGGTGATGCCGAGCTGGCGCGCAATGTCGGAGGCGCGGGTACCCTCGGCGCTCAGCGCCTTGATGCGCGCGCAATCGAGCGCCGCCGCCGGACACACGCTCGCCAGGAGGAGAACCGGAACCACCGCCGCCGTCAGGATCCGCATGTCGCCACCTCCGAGCCCGCGATCATAGCCCGCGTCGTCGGACGGAGAAAGGCGCGCGCGTCGTGCCTACCGGAGGCGCGCGGCCGTGTGGTAGAAGAACCGGCGTGACGCACGCTCCGGAGGTCTACGCGCGCCGCCGGCGCGAGTTCACGAGTCGGATGGACGGGGGCGTAGCGATCTTCCGGGCAGCGCCCGTTTCCATCCGCTCGCACGACGTCGAGTACCCGTTCCGGCAGGACAACGACTTCCTCTACCTGACGGGCTTCCGGGAGCCGGAGGCGACCTGCGTCCTCGCTCCCGGCGCCGAGCATCCCTTCACGCTCTTCGTCCGCCCGCGCGACAAGGACAAGGAGATCTGGACCGGCTTGCGCGCCGGTGTCGACGGCGCGCGCGAAATCTACGGCGCCGACGTCGCCTACACCGTCGACGAGCTCGACGCGCGGCTCCCCAAGCTCATCGAGCATGCGTCCGTGGTCTACTACGCCCCGGGGCGCGACCCGCGCTTCAACACCCGCATCCTCGATCTCTTCGGTTGGGCGCGCGACAACCACGCGCGCAGCGGCGCCGGCCCGCGCGGCCTCCTCGACCCCGGCGCCATCCTGCACGAAATGCGGCTGATCAAGGCCCCCGAGGAGATCGAGGCGCTCGAGCGCGCGATCACGATCGCCGCCGGGGCGCACGAGCAGGCGATGCGCGAGGCGCGTCCCGGCGCGTTCGAGTACGAGATCGAGGCCCTCATCGACTACACGTTCCGTCGTTGCGGGGCGACCGGCCCGGCCTATCCGTCGATCGTCGCCTCCGGACCGAACGCGACGGTCCTCCACTACGTCGAGAACACGCGGCAGATGCGCGACGGCGAGCTGCTGCTGATCGACGCCGGCGCCGAGTATGATGGTTACTGCGCCGACGTCACCCGCACCTTTCCCGTCGGCGTGCGCTTCGAAGGACGCCAGCGCGACCTCTACCAGCTCGTCCTCGGCGCACAGGAGGCGGCGATCGAAGCAGTACGTCCGGGCGCGGCGTTCGACGATCCGCACGGGATCGCAGTCGACGTGTTGGTGGACGGGCTGCTGACGCTCGGGCTCCTCTCGGGCACCCGCGACGCCGCGCTCGAGAGCGGCGCGTATCGGCGATTCTACATGCACCGCACGAGCCACTGGCTCGGCATGGACGTGCACGACGTCGGCGTCTACCGCGTCGACGATCGTCCGCGCGCACTCGCGCCCGGCATGGTGTTGACGGTCGAGCCCGGACTCTACGTCGCCCCGGATTGCGAGCAGGTCGCGCCCGAGTGGCGCGGCATCGGGATTCGCATCGAGGACGACGTGTTGGTCACGCCGGAAGGCAACCGTGTCCTCTCCGCCGCGGTGCCGAAGCGCCCGGACGCCATCGAGAGCGCCCGTGCGGCCAGCCGCGGCTGACGCGCACCGTCCCGGTCCGCTGCGCGCGTCGGGTCACGTGCCGGTGCTCGACGGGATTCGCGGACTCGCGATCCTCATGGTCATGGCGCTGCACTTCCTCGGCGAAGCCGCGGGCGCCGCCGCCCCGGAGCAGCGCTTCGTGCGGATCGCGGTGTACGGCGGCTACGGAGTGGATCTCTTCTTCGTGCTCTCGGGATTCCTCATCACGGGGATCCTCTGTGACACCCGAGGGTCGGCGCGGTACTTCCGCGATTTCTACGCCCGCCGCGCGCTGCGGATCTTCCCGCTCTACTACGGCACGCTCGTCCTCATGCTGATCGTCGTTCCCGCGCTCCCGGCGTTCCACAGCGAAGCCCTCGACGGCGTGCGGCGGCAGCAAGCGTGGCTGTGGCTCTACGGCATCAACTTCCTGCAAGCGCGCGACGCCGACTGGTTGCCCTACGTGAGTCACTTCTGGTCGCTCGCCGTCGAGGAGCATTTCTACCTCGTCTGGCCGCTCGCCGTCTGGTTTCTGACGCCGCGACGCCTGCTCGCGCTCTGCGCGGGGTTGGTCGTGTTCTCGACGATCGCCCGCGTCCTCCTCGTGTGGGGCGGCGTGAACGACATCGCCGTGCACGTGCTCACGTTCACACGCCTCGACGGACTCGGGACCGGCGCGTTTCTCGCGGTCTACGCGCGCGAGCACACCGAGCCGCTCGTTCCCCTGCGTCGCGCCGGCCGCCGTCTCGCCGCCGGCGGCGCCGCCGGCGTCGTGGCGCTGGTCGCCCTGAGTACCCTGATGGGCGCGCCGGCACCGGCCGTCCTCACCGTGCGGCGGACGTTTTTCGTGCTGCTGCTCGCGGCGCTGATCCCGCTCGGCTTGAGCGGCGGCACGCGCTCAGCGCTGCGCGCCGCGCTCTCGGGACGCGTGCTGCGATTTTTCGGGAAGTACAGCTACGGCCTGTACGTGTTCCACGCGATCATCGCCGACTACATGCTGCGCCACGACACGCTCGCGGTGCTCACACGCTTCGCCCCCGACGTCGCGGCGGCGGTGCTCGTCCAGGCCACCATCGGCACGACGCTGTCGGTCGCGATCGCCGTCGCCAGCTACGAGTGGTACGAGCGGCGCTTCCTCGCACTTAAGGAGCGCTTCCGGTCGGGGACCGTCCCCGCACCCGCCGCCGGTCCCGCGCGCTGACTCTGCCGGTCGGTCACGGCGGACGCGGGCGCGACGCCGGCGGCCGCGAGCACGTAGCGCGTCAGCAGCCGGACGCCGAAGCCGACGGCGCCGCGCGGCGTGCACGGCAGGTCGCGCTCGGTGAAGGCGACGCCGGCGATGTCGAGGTGCGCCCAGGAGCACCCGCCGACGAACTCCTGGAGTACGAGCGCGGCGTGAATCGTGCCGCCGTAGCCGTCGGCGGCGACGTTGCGCAGATCCGCGACGTTGCTGTCGAGATCGCCGCGATACGCGGCGACGAGCGGCAGCTGCCACAGGCGCTCGCCGCTCGCCGCGCCGGCGTCGAGGAGCGCGCGCACCAAGACCGGATCGTTGCCGAGCACCGCGCCGATGCGGGTGCCGAGGGCGGTGCGCACCGCGCCGGTGAGCGTCGCGATGTCGACGATCGCGTCGGGCGCGTCGCGGAGCGCGATCGCCAGCGCGTCGGCGAGGACGAGCCGGCCTTCGGCGTCGGTGTTCACCACCTCGATCGTCTTCCCCGCGGCCGTGCGCAGGACGTCGCCGGGCTTCATCGCCGAGCCGCCCGGCATGTTCTCGCTCGCCGGGACGTAGGCGCGCACCTCGACGTCCGGACGGAGCGCCGCGATCGCGCGCATCGCGCCGATCACGGCGGCGCCGCCTGCCATGTCGCGTTTCATGTGCTCCATGCCGTCGCTCGTCTTGAGGGACAGGCCGCCGCTGTCGAAGGTGATCCCCTTGCCGACGAGCGCGATACGCCGGCGCGCGGGCGCCGCCGGGCGATACGTCAAGCGGATGAAGCGCGGCTCCTCGGCGCTGCCGCGCGCCACCGCGAGCAGCGCGCCCATGCCGAGCGCCGCGATGCCGTCACGGCCGTCGATCTCGACGGCAAGGCCACTCGCGGCCGCGATCCGCTCGGCCTCGGCGGCGAGCGTCACCGGCGTGAGCGCGGCGGCGGGGGTGTTGATCCACGTGCGCGCCTCGTTGGTCGCGCGCGCGAGGATCGTGGCGCGGCGGAGCGCGGTCGTGCACGCAGCGTCGCCGACGCCGAAGAGCGCGAGCGTCCGCAGCGCGACCCGCTCGGCGTCGCGCCGGTACGCGGTGAAGGCGTACGCAGCGAGGATCGCCGACTCGACGAGCACCTCGACCGCGACCGGCGCGTCCGCAGGCGGCCGCGCGACCACGAGCGCGGCCGTCCGTCCGCGCACCTCACGCGCCCTCCCGAGCACCTGGTCGGCGGTGCGGCGCCAGGCATCGGGACGTACCGGCGCGCGCGCGCCGAGGCCGACCACCAGGAGATGCCTCGCCGCGAGCCGGCCGCCGCCCGCGAGCAACAGCGACGAGCCCTCCGCGGCGGTGAAGCGCCCGCGCGCGAGCTCGGCGCCGAGCCGGCGGCCCGCGGCGCGGGCGAACGATCGCAGCGCCGCGCCGAGCGCGTCGCGCGTGACGGCGACGGCGAGGAGATCGACGCGCGCGCGCGTCGGATCGCCGGCGGCGAGGCGGACGGTCAGCACGCGTACGCGCGGCGCGGCGCCGGGCACGAGGTCATGGCGCCGGCGACGCGGACGCAGCGAGCTCCGGTGTCTCGGTCGCGTGCGCCTTCAAGTAGCTGAGCACCAGATATCGCTCCTGCTCGGTCAACGGATTCACCGCGCGCCGTAACATCTCCTGCTGCATACGATCGACCTGCACCTCCCACATCGCGGCCGTCAGCGAGCGCGGAGCATAGAGCGGGTGGCAGCCGGAGCAGCGGACCTGGTAGACTTGGGCACCGGCTGATTGCGGATCAGGGAGCGGCGTCGAGCACGCAGCGACCAGCGGAAGCACGAGCAACGCGACGCCGATCGGGGCACGACCCATGAGCCGTCACGACGTACCCGGAAGACGCGACCATGACAAGCGACGCCACGACGCCATGAACACTCCGCGTCTGACGAGACGATAGCGCATGCTCGGGCTCGTCCTCACCGCCGGCGGCGCGCGCGGCGCCTACCAGGCCGGCGTCCTGAAGCGCATCGGCCAGCTCGCAGCGTTGCGCGATCGGCCGTCGCCGTTCGCGATCATCACCGGGGCGTCGGCGGGCGCGATCAACGGCACGATGCTCGCCGCCCGCAGCGCGCAGTTCCACGACGCCACCTCGGTGCTCGCGGACCTGTGGGCGCAGGTCGAGATGAAGCAGGTGGTCCGCACCGGCGCGGCGTCGCTCACGATCGGCGGCCTGCGCTGGCTACGCGACCTCTCGCTGGGCGGGTTCCTCGTGGGCGCGGGCGCGCGTGCCCTCCTCGATGCCACGCCGCTCCGCGACCTGATCGCGCGCAACCTGCCGTTCGGACGCATCGCCGAGGCGATTCAGCGCGGACATCTGTACGCAATCGCGATCTCGGCCACGAGCTATCACTCCGGACGCTCGTTCACGTTCGTGCAAGGGCGGGACGGGCATCCCATCTGGGTGAAGAGCCGGCGCGTCGTCCTGCCGGTCGAGCTCGGCGTCGAGCACGTCTGCGCGTCGGCGTCGATTCCGATTATCTTCCCGCCGGTCGCAATCGACTGCGGCGGCGGTGAGCTCTTCTTCGGTGACGGCAGCCTGCGTCTCGTGAGTCCGTTCAGCGCCGCGATCCGCCTCGGCGCGAGGCGCGTCCTCGCGATCGGCATTCGCTCGCAACGTTCCGCCGACGCGCTGTCGCGTACCGAGACGTTCGCGGGCGAGCGCGCCGCGAGCGGCAGCGGCACGCTCACCGAACCGCCGCTCGCACAGATCTGCGGCATCTTCTTGAACGCGATCTTCCTCGATCACCTCGACACCGACTTCGACCACCTGACTCGCATGAACGAGCTCATCATCGCCTACGGCGGCGACACCGCGACGCCGACAGCGCCGACAACCCCGGTCAACGTGAGCGAGCCGATGCGGGTCGTGATGCCGATGGTGGTGAACCCGTCCGAAGACCTCGCGATGGTCGCCAAGGCGCACGAGCACAAGATGCCGCGGCTGATCCGCCACCTGATGGACGGTCTCGGCACGCCCGAAGCGCACAGCGCCGACCTCCTGAGCTATCTCCTCTTCGACTCCGCTTACACGCGGGCACTCGTCGACATCGGCTATCGCGACGCCAACGAGCGGCGCGACGAGATCGAGGCGTTCCTCTGCACGCGCAGCGCCAGCGAGGCCGCCTGACGCATTGACTCCGGGCTCCGCGGCCTCCTATAGGGACCCCGCGATCCCGCGAGGGACGCGCCATCCCGCCGTAGAAGGAGCCGCCCATGGAGATCGGAGCCGTCGCCAACGCGAAGAACTTCGCAAGCCGCACCGCCGTCGTGTTCGGGCCCGTGCGCTACACCTGGGCGGCGTGGAACGATCGCATCAATCAGCTGGCACATGCGCTGCGCGCGCTCGGTCTCGGGTGTGGCGACAAGGTCGCGGTGATGCTGCACAACTGCCACCAGTTTCTCGAGATCACGCAAGCCGCCGCCAAGATCGGCGTCATCACCGTGCCGCTCAACTATCGGCTGCGCGGCCGCGAGGTGGAGTACATCGTCACCAACTCCGACTCGCGCGCGGTGATCTGCGGCGAGGAGTTCGTCGCGGAGATCGCGTCGGTGATCGACCAGCTCGCCGGCATCGTGCCGGGCGGCTACGTCGTCGTCGGCGAGAGCCGAGATCGGCGCTTTCGGAGCTACGAGGATCTGCTCGGGGCCGAGCCCACCTCCGAGCCCACCGAGCAAGCACCGCCCGGCCTGAACTCGATGATCTACACGTCGGGAACCACCGGGCGCCCGAAGGGCGTGTTCCGCCGCGGCGGCATCGATCCGCAGCTGCTGCTCGCCGTCGTGCAAGGCTTCGGGTTGCAGTTCGGCGACGAAGTCCACATCGTCCCGGCACCGCTCTACCACAGCGCGCCGGCGCTCGGCTCGGCGCTGACGATCGTCCTCGGTGGCACGATCGTCGTCATGCCGAAATTCGATCCCGAGGAGTTCCTCGCGCTCGTCGACCGCGAGAAGGTGACCTCGAGCCTGGTCGTACCGACGATCGTGAAGCGCATCCTCGCGCTCCCCGACGAGGTGAAGCGCCGCTACGACGTGTCGTCGATGCGCTCGCTCATCGTCGGCGCGGCGCCCTTCCCGCTCGAGACCAAACGCGCCGCCGTCGAGTACTTCGGAAACTGCATTTACGAGTACTACGGCTCGACCGACGCCGGTCTGAACACGATCCTGCCGCCCGCCGAGCAGACGACGCGTCCGGCGAGCTGCGGCAAGGTCCTCGCGGGCAACGAGATCCTCATTCTCGACGACGAGGGCCGCCCGCTGCCACCCGGCGAGGTCGGCAACATCTACATCACCAACCCGCTCGTGAAGTCGATGCAGTATTACAAGGACGCCGCGAAGACCAAGGAAGCCTTCCGCGGCGACCACATGACCGTCGGCGACATGGGCTATCTCGACGAGGAGAACTACCTCTACATCGTCGACCGCAAGACCGACATGGTGATCTCGGGCGGCGTCAACATCTACCCGGCCGAGATCGAGGAGGTCATCTACGAGCACCCCGCCGTCCTCGACGTCGCCGTCATCGGCGTTCCGAACGAGGAGTGGGGCGAGGAGCTGAAGGCGGTCGTGCAGCTCAAGCCCGGCACGCCGGCGAGCGCCGACGACCTCATCGACTTCTGTCGCGAACGACTCGCCGACTACAAACGCCCGCGCTCGGTCGACTTCGTCGCCGAGGTTCCACGCAACCCGTCCGGCAAGCTTTTGAAGCGCGAGATCCGCGCGCCGTATTGGGAAGGTCGCACGCGACGCGTGTGACGAAGCCCGTCGGTCAGAACGGCGCGCGACAGTACGCGGCCTGCCCCGGCGCCTCGCTGACGCCGACTTCGATGTGCGTCAGGCCGCGCACCGCGTGCGCCTTGAGGCCGGCGCGCAACCGCTCGAGCACGTACGTCGCGAGCTCCTCGGCCGAGGCATGCACGATCGGAAGGAGCACGGTATCGGCCGCGGGAAGGACGAAGCGGGTGCCGTCCTCGTAGGTGAGCGTGACGCTCGCTCCCTCGCGCGCGACCTCGAGACAGTCGCTGTCCGCCGGCACGAGCACGCGCTCGTCGAGTTCGACGCACACCGCTTTGGTGATCTGCTTCACGATGCCGAAGTCGAGGACGTAGCCGTCGGGGCCGACGGCACCGCTGATCGCGACCGACACTTGATAGTTGTGGCCGTGCAGCGGCTCGCGAAAACCCTTGTAGGCGATGAAGTGCGCGGCGGAGAACTTGAGGTAGCCCTTTTCGACGACGACGCGATACTCGCCACCGGCGACCGGGACGCGGGGGCGACTCATAGTGATGCCAACGCGTCGTGGATCGCGGCGGCGTCGCTCCAATCGGCGAAGGCGGCTGCCGGCTCGAGCGCGAGGAGGTCCGCGAACGCGATACGCCCGCTCGCCACCAGCACGCACGCCATGCCGTTGCACAGCGCCGCCGCGTGGTCGAGCGGCGTGTCGCCGATGATGACGCAATCGGCGAGCGGTACGTCGACGCCGTTCCGCACGCGGTGGCGGACGCGGGCGATATCCGGGAGCGCGGCGCGCTCGGCGTGATCGCTGCCGAAGGCCCCGACCGGGAAGAAACGCTCGAGTCCGGCGGCGCGGAGCTTCAGCTCGGCCGCGCCTTCGAGATTGCCCGTCAAGACGGCGAGCGCGAAGCGGTCGTCGCTCGCGACAGCCTCGAGCAAGCGGCGGACGCCGGGCGTCGCCGTGACGCGCGTCGCGCCGCAGGCGAGCGTCTCGGCGAGGCGCGCCGACAAGCGCGCGTGAAAGGCCGCGAGTGTCGCCTCGTCGGTCGCCGCGGAGACACCCGCCTGTGCCAGGAGCTCGGCGACGATGCGTGGATCGGTCTTGCCGTCGGGCCGCATGCGGTGGAGCGCGACGTCGACGCCGAAGACGTCGCGCATCGCCAGGTCGAACGGGACGCGGCCCGGCGTGTGCACCGCGTGCAGGATCGTGCCGTCGAGGTCGAAGAGCAAAAGCTTCACCGGCGCGCCTTGCGGTCCCGCATCGAGAGAAGGTAGCAGAGGAGGTCACGCCCGCCAACGTGAACGGAGGATCCGTGGATCTCGCCCACACACTCTACGAGCCGGCTGGAGCCGGACCGCATCCGACCATCGTCGCGCTCCATGGCTGGGGGGCGAGCGCTCACGACTTGATCGGCGTCGCGCCCTTCCTCGGCGGCGGTCGCGTGCAGATGCTCTGCCCGCAAGGCGGGCTCGCGGTGCCGCTCGGGAACAGCGCCGGCTTCGGGTGGTTCCCGCTGACCGGCTCGGGGCAGCTGTTCGACGAGCGCGCAATCACGCGCGCCGCCGATCAGGTGCGCGCGTTCCTCGCGCGCGCCGAGGAGCGTTACGCGATCGACCGCGGAAAACTCGTGCTCGCCGGCTTCAGTCAGGGAGGCGTGCTCGCCTACCTCGTCGCGCTCTCCGACCCCGGACGCTTCGCGGGACTCGCGGCGCTGAGCTCGTGGCTGCCGCCGCCGCTCGCGTCCGCCTTGCCGCCGAACGACGCGCGCCGGCGGCTTCCGACGCTCGTCCAGCATGGGTCGGAGGACGAGATCATCGCGGTCGCGCGGGCGCGACAATCCGTCGAGACCTTACGCGGGTTCGGCGTCCCGCTCACCTACCGCGAGTACACGATGGGCCACGAGCTCAGCGCCGCGAGCCTCGCCGATCTCTCGACGTGGCTCGACGAGAGGGTGTTGTCGCCGATCCTGCTCGCGTAACGCCGCGGTCAGACGAGAGCGTAGAGCGGATAGGGCCCGGCGACGCGGACGGTGACCGGACGACCGGGATGACGGAGGATGACGCGCGCCTCCTCGACGCTGATCGCGCGGCCGAAGAGACAGTAACGACGACGCCCCTCACGCTGGTTGTTCGCCCACTCGGCGAGCTCCGCCGGCGAGGGCCGACGGCCGAGCGCGATGGCGCATTGGCGCACGACGAAGCCGAGCATCATCTTCGCGGGGGTCTTCTCGTCGGTCGGCATCGCCCGCACGGGTCGTCTCTCCTCGCCGCGAGGGTACGGAACGGGGTGCGGGGTGTCAACGCGCGGGCGCCGACGTTTCACTCGCCGACGCCGCCCCCCGGCGCGCCGGCGGACGACACCGCGACCAGCGCGACGTTCGTGCCGCGGCGGCTCGAGACTGCGAGAGGCTGTGTGCGGGCGTCGCTACGCGTGTCGGCCGCAGCCGCGGGCATGAGCACGTACACGAGCGCCGCGGTGCCGGCGTGCAGCGTGGCGACGTCCGGCGCCGGTGCGCGCGGGATGACGCGACGCAAACGGAAGGCGAGCACCTGCAGGTCGCTGCCCTCGAGATCGGGCGCGGCGTAGAGCGCGGCGCCCGGCGGTACTTTGGTCTCCACCTCGCGCGCGAAGGCGAGCAAGGATCGCCGGCGCACCGAGTGCAGGCGCGCGATCTCGCTGACCGTCACCAACGTCACGTCGAAGACGACGACCGCGAGCGCGACGAGTGCAACCGCGGGGCGTGCGGGAAACCGCCGCCGCAGCGCATCGGGAATCGGAACGACGCCGAAGAGGCGTCCGCCCGCGGGTGCCTGCGACGCCGTCGCGAGCGCGCGACCGGCGAGGAGCGCGAGCGCCGGATAGAGCGGCAACAGGTAGATGTCGCGCTTGCCGTACGCGGCCGTGAACACGCCGACGATGACGAGCCACCAGGCATGGAGGAAACGCTCGCCGCGATCGGCGCGCGCGCCGCGCGCCCAGGCGACGGCCGCCCACACCAAGACCAGATTCCACGGCACGAGGTCGGTCGCGAGCTCGACGACCATCGCCAGGCGCGAACGGCCGCCGTGCATCCCGAAGACGCCGCGACCGACGAGGCGATCGACGTTCTCGTGCAGGAGCTGCACCGCGAGGAACTCGGCGCCGCCGCGACGATACGCGAGCACGTACCATCCGGCGTCGACGAGCACGACGAAGGCGACGAGCGGCCACGACCACAACCGGCCGACGACGGCGATCGCGTGCGCCAAGGACCCGCCGCCCGCCGCCCCGAGCGTCGCCGGCGCATGCGGCGTCGCGCCGTCCGCGACCGCGTCGTCGGTCGCGTGTCGGCGCTGCCGGCGCCACGACTCACGGACGACGAACGCGAGGATGACGAGTCCCGGTAGCACGGCGCCGGCCGGTCCTTTCGCGAGCACGGCACACGCGGTCGCGGCGTAGCAGCCGGCGCGCGCGACCCTGCCGCCGCCGCGATACCACGTGAAGAACGCGACGAGCGCGACGCTGATCGCCGCCGCAAAGACCATGTCGACGCGCGCCTCCCATGCCGACTCCCAGAAACCGTGCGTGCCGAGGAGCGCGCCCGCGGCGAGCCACGCGGTCGTGCGGCCGCCGACGGTGACGCCGAGCGCGAAGGTCGCGAGCAGCATCGCCCACGCGGCGATCGCCGACGGCACGCGCACGACCGCGTCGGAGAGGCCGACCACGCGCGCCGCGCCCGCCGCCATCCAGTGAAAGAGCGGCGGCTTCGAGGGCAGCTCACCGTTCCGCCGCGGCAGCGCCCATTCCCCGCGCAGCACGATGTCCTGGACGACGAGCCCTTCACGCGCCTCCCCGTGCGCGGCGATCGGCGGTGCATGCAGCGGCCACGCGAGCATGGCCGCGAGCACGAGCGTGAGGAGGATGCCGTCGCCGATCCGCAAGGCGCGGAGCCTAGGGTCGAGTGCCGCCGCCGTCAATCCTCCGTCGGCGAAACGCAGCTTGATTCGGGCCGCGGTTTCCTGCACCGTCGGACGCCATGGGTCGGGTGCTGGACTGGACGACCACGTTGCTCTT
This sequence comes from Binatia bacterium, assembly GCA_041476145.1. GTDB lineage: Bacteria > Desulfobacterota > Binatia > UTPRO1 > UTPRO1 > DP-19. Next base: position 12,579 of record JBGOSW010000045.1, on the reverse strand, counting down.
CCTCCCGGCGTTCGGTGTCGTCCTGCTGGTGTTCGAGGTGGTACAGCGCGCCGCGAAGGCCTTCGGGAAGCGCGCGCACGACTACGCGGTCGGCTGCATGTGCACGTCCCTCGTGAGCGCGTTCCGCATCACCGGACTCCGCCTCACCGTCGAGCGCTCACCGGCGGTCCGCGCGCATCATCCCTATCTCATCATCTCGAACCACCAGAGCATGGTCGACATCCCTCTCCTCGGACACCTCTTCTTCACCAACTTCCCGAAGTTCGTCTCGAAGCGCGAGCTCGCGCGGCGCATTCCGAGCGTCTCGTACAACCTCAGGCGCGGCGGCAACGCGCTCATCGACCGCGGCGACCCCGAGCAAGCCGTCGGCGCGATCCGCGCGCTCGGCGAGCGCGTCGAGCGAAACGGCGTCTCCGCGGTGATCTTCCCCGAGGGGACGCGCGCCCGCGGCGGCGCGCTCGGCACGTTCAAACCCCGCGGCTCGCTGGCGCTCCTCACCTCGGCGCCCGCGACCGAAGTCGTGCCGGTGACGATCGACGACTCCTGGCGTCTGATGCGTTCCAATTTCTTCCCGATTCCGTTCGGCGTGCGCATCCACGTGCGCATCGGCGATCCGATCCGCCGCCGGCCGGGCGAGGAGCAGGCAGCGCTGCTCGATCGCGTCCACGACGAGATCGCCGCCACGCTCGCCGAGCTCCGCGGCGAGCGCGTCACCCGCCCTCCGCTCGCCGTCGCCCGCTGAGCGGAGCGGCCGGGGGAGGAGCGGCCGGGATTCACTCCCGGCCGCGAGCCCATCGCGAGCGCAGCGAGCGGGGGCGACGTTAATTGACCCCGGGGGCGAAATCAATGCAACGCCGCCGTGCACCACTTGCAGCGGCGCGCCTCGAGCGCCACGACTTCCTTGCACTCGGGGCACGTCTTCGTCTTCGGCGCCGGCGCCGGCTTCTCGCGGAGGAGCGCCTTCGTGATCAGGAAGACGACGAACGCGATGATGACGAAGTCGACGAGGTTGCCGAGCACGTCGCCGTACTTGAGCGCGTTCACGACCGCCTTGCCGTCGGCGCCGGTCGTCCGCGTGAGGACGAACTCCGCCTCGCGCCAACTCCCACTCGGGATGAGCAGGCTGATGACCGGCATCAACAGATCCGCGACGATCGCGCTCACGACTTTGCCGGTCGCGGCGCCGATGATCACACCGATCGCCAGTGCCATGGCGTTCGTCTTGACGAGAAATCCCTTGAACTCGTTCCACATGGTCGCACCTCCGTCTCCGCGGCCGCGGAGAGCGGGCGGGATCCTAGCGGGAATCGTCGACGATTCCACGATGCGCCGCCGACGGGCGCGGGACGCGGCGCTCAGGCGGCGAGCAGGAGCCCGGCGGCGAACGTCGCCGCGGCGGCGAGGGCGCCGATGACCGTCGCCTCGACTCCCGCCCGCCACCACGAGCGGCCGGTCACCACCGTCTTCGCAGCGCCGACGAAGAAGAGCGTCGCCAGAGTGAGCAGGATGGAGACGCGGAAGGCGGCCGTGACGCCGAGCACGGCGTAGGGCATGCTCGGCATCGAGGCGCCGAAGGCGTAGGCCAATCCGGTCGCGAGGCCGGCGGCGGCGGGCGCGCGCTGCCCGTCGAGCGAGAGTCCGAGTTCGTCGCGCATCATCGTGTCGACCCAGCGGCCGCGCTCGGCGGTGACGTGGGTCACGATCGCGTCGAGTACGTCGCCGTCGAAGCCCTTGGCGCGGAAGATCTCGCGCACCTCGCGTCGCTCCGTCTCCGGGTAGAGATCCACCTCACGCTCTTCGCGCCGACGTTCCGCGAGGTAGTACTCGCGCTCGCTCTTCACCGCGAGATAGCCGCCGAGACCCATCGCGATCGTGCCGCCGATCAGCTCGGCGACGCCGGCGAGGAAGACGACGTGCGGCGGCGCCGCCGCGCCGTAGACGCCCGAGACGACGGCGAACGCCGCCACCAAGCCGTCGTTCGCGCCGAACACGAGCTCGCGCACGATGCCGCCGCCGGGAATGTGCGGCGCCTCGGAGTGGCCCCCACGTCGCATGCGACGCGCACGGTCGATCAGGTAGCCGAGCACCCGAGCACCCTAAGAGCCGGTACGGATATTCGCAATCTGAACTCGACGACCGCACGGCGATCAGGCATAGTCGTCGTCAGATGAGCGGTCGCAAACGGAGAGGGCGACGCCCTCCCTGGGATCAGCGCGAAGGAGCGGGTCCCCCGGGCCAACCGCGTTTCGGTTCGGCCGGGCAACCGAACGGATCAGCGCCGCCACGAGGTCCGGGTGGATATACCGGACCCTCGTCGGGAGCTTCGTTCGGTCAATCGCGCTGGCAGGGAACGCCGGGAGCCCCGAGACCGCAACGCCCGGAAGGCGGCAAGTTCGGACGTGGGCGGTGGTCGAACGGCGCACCCGGCGGACAGGGAGCTCCCGGAGGCCAGCGTCGCTGGTCTCCGGGACAAGCCGCGCAAGGCGCCGGTGGACAGTACCCGCAATCGCAGCGGTGGAACCGCGGCCGGCCGCCGCGCCCGACGCAGCAAGAGCAGCAGCGTCGTCCGCTGCCGCCGCCGAGCATGCCCCCCGGAGGCGGAGAGATCGATCCCTTCGAGCTCTTCTGCGCCTATCATCTCGGCATCACCGCCAACGACGGCTACCACATCCAGAACATCCACGAGGTCGCGCGCCGCTTCGGTACCAACGCCGCGGCGCTGCGCCAGACCCTCGCCGCCTACGGCATGGATGCCGAAGATCTCGTCCACGGCGGCTTCGATCTCGCGAGCGCGCAGATCGACATCATGGTCGCGCCCGAAGGGATCAGTCGCCGTGAGCTCGCACGTCCGCTCTACGACGAGTTCAAGAGCACACCGCGCAAGGTGCGCGATTGGGCGCGAGAGATGGAAGAGGCCGGCCGCCAGATCGAGCGCACGATCGGCAGCGATGGGCGGTGGTCGCCTCCGCCGCGCGACCGCGCCGGCAAACAGTCGTGACCGCCGGCGGTCGATAACGCCCCATCCTACCGGGCGCACATGCGGGATCCGTTCAGCGTCGAGGGGAAGGTCGTCGTCGTGACCGGTGGGGGGACGGGGATCGGGGGAGAGATCGCGCGCGAGTTCGCTCGGCGTGGAGCGCGGGTGCTGATTGCGAGTCGGAGCACGGAGCATCTGCAGGGGGTGGCGAGCGGGATTCGCGCCGACGGAGGGATCATCGAGAGTCTCGCGTGCGACGTGCGGGACGCGGGGCAGGTGGAGGCGATGATCGCGGCCGCGCACGACCGGCTCGGCGGGCTCGACGTGCTCGTGAACAATCACGGCGCGAGCTTCTTCCAACCAGCGGAGGAGATCAGTCCGAACGGGTTCGCAACGATCGTGGCGATCAATCTCACCGGGACGTTTCTGTGCTCGAAGGCGGCGGCGCGGCGGTGGATCGCGGCGGAACGCGGCGGGCGAATCATCAACATGTCGTCGGAGGCGGGCGTGTACGGGTCGCCCGGCATGGCGCACTACGGCGCCGCGAAGGCGGGCATCCAAAACCTGACGCGCACGCTCGCGATGGAGTGGGCGCACCACGGGATCCTGGTGAACTGTATCGCGCCCGGGCCGATCGACACGGCGGAGGCGGGAGCGCGCACCTGGCCGACGCCGGAGATCCGCCGCGCGATCGAGAGCTCGATCGCGCTCCGTCGTCTCGGCCGCGTCGAGGAGATCGCCTGGCCGTGTCTCTTCCTCGCCTCCGAGGCGTCGTCGTTCGTCACCGGGCAGACGCTCTCGGTCGACGGCGGCCCGACGTCGTCACTGTTCGTGCAGCAGCGCCAGTGAGCGACCAGCCGTCGCGCGCCGATTGCGCGCGCGAAGCGGGACGTGCTTAGCTCGTCCGGCCATGCGCTTCCTGCGCGCGCTCGCGATCGTCGCCCTCGCCGCCGGCGCGGTTGCGATCCCGGTAGCGGCGGCTGCCGCGCCCGATCACCCGTTCGGCTCGCATCCGCTGACGTATACCGCCGGATCCATCATGCCGAGTCACGTGAGCCAGGCGACACGGGATCAAGCGGTGCGCGATTTCTACGACGCGTGGAAGGCGCGATTTCTAAAGCCCGGCTGCGGCGCCGGTCGTTACTACGTCGCGACGGCGACGCAGGCCGGCAACCTCACGGTCTCCGAGGGACACGGCTACGGGATGATCCTCACGGCCTTGATGGCGGGCCACGATCCGGACGCGCAGGTCGAATTCGACGGCCTCTTCCACTACTTCCGTGATCACCCGACCGCGACGCACGATCACCTGATGTCGTGGTACCAGAACACCTCCTGCGCCGACGCGCAGGGCAACGACAGCGCCGCGGACGGCGACCTCGACATCGCTTTCGCCCTCCTCCTCGCCGACAAGCAGTGGGGCAGCTGCGGCACCGTCAACTACCTCGCCGAGGCGCAGCAGGTCATCGCCGACATCGAGGACGGCGAGGCCGACGCGAGCGCACGCTACGTCCTCCTCGGCGACTGGGTGTCGCCGAGCGACGTCCAGTACTACCCGGCGACGCGCTCGTCGGACTTCATGGTCGATCACTATCGGAGCTACGCGGCGGCGACGGGCGACGCCGCCTGGTCCGGTCTCCTCGATCGCACCTACACGATCGTCGACGCCGTCCAGAGCGGCTACAGCCCCGCGACCGGGCTCCTTCCGGACTTCGTGCAGAACCCCCTCACCGCGCCGCAGCCGGCGGCGCCGAACTTCCTCGAAGGTCCGAACGACGGCGCCTACGACTACAACGCCTGCCGCGATCCGTGGCGGCTCGCGACCGACTATCTCGTCTCCGGCGACGCGCGCGCGAAAACGGCCGTGCAACGCATCGAGACGTGGATCCGCGGCGCGGCCGGCGAAGACCCGTCGGCGATCAGCAGCGGTTATCGCTTGAACGGCACGATGAGTCCCGGCGCCGACTATCTCTCGATGGCCTTCGTCGCGCCGCTCGGCGTCGGAGCGATGGTGGACGCGGCGAACCAGGCGTGGCTGAACGACCTCTGGGACCTCGTCGTGGCGACGCCGATCACCACCGACGGCTACTACGAGAACACGCTGAAGCTCCTCGCGATGATCGTGATGGCGGGGAATTGGTGGGCGCCCGAGGCGGTCACCGCCGGCCCGTGCATCGCGCCGACGTTCACGCCCGCCGCGACGCCGACGCCGACGATCACGCCGACGCCGCTCTGCGCCCCGACACCGGACGCAGGCTGCCGCACGGCGGTCGCCCCGGGCGCAGCGGCCGTCGTGCTCGCGGACCGCACACCGGACACCAAGGATCAGCTGCTCTGGAAGTGGGCGAAGGGCGCGGCGACGTCGCTCGCCGAGCTCGGTGATCCTCTCGCGTCGACGCACTACGACCTCTGCCTCTACGACGGCACTCCGAGGCTGATCGCGAGCGCGCTCGCACCGGCAGGCGGTACCTGCAGCGGACGGCCATGCTGGAGAGCGCGCCGGTCGGGCTTCAGCTACGCGCGGAAGGATCTGCTGCCGAACGGCACCTTCGAGCTCGACCTGCGCGCCGGCGTCGACGGTCGAGCGCGCATCGCGCTCAAGGGCAAAGGGGAACCGCGGGCAATGCCGACTCTGCCGATCGGCGCGCTGCCCGTCACGGTCGAGCTGCACGGCGCCGGCATCTGCTGGAGCGCCACGTACGACGGCGGTGTGCGACGCAACGACGCCGGCCTGTTCAAGGCCCGTTCCGACTGACCCCTCACCCCGCGAGCGCGGGCGCGACCCGCGTCGCGAGCACGTCGACCGCGCGGCGGAACGCATCGGCGTCGTCGTAGCGCGCCGCGTGCACGAGGTGGGTCGCGCCCGCCGCGAGGAACTCGCGAGCGCGCGCCGACGCGGCGGCGGGATCGTGGAGCGGCAGCGCCGTGAGGACGACGACCGCGGGCGCCGGCTTACCGACGTCCGCCATCAGCGCCCGTAGCCGCTCGACGTCCGGGCGGAGCGCGGCGGCGTCCCTCGCCATCGGCATCCAGCCGTCGCCGAAACGGGCGGCGCGCCGGAGTGCGTGCGGCGCGGCGCCGCCGACGAGGATCGGCGGGCGCGACGGCCGCGGACGAAAGAGGAAGCGCTGCCCGTTCGCTTCCACCTCGTCGCTCGCGAAGCAGCGCTGCAGGAACGCGAGCGTCGCGTCCGTGACCGCCGCGGCATCGCCGCGGGCGACGCCGACGACGCGAAACTCCGCTTCCATCCAGCCGACGCCGACGCCGAGGAGCAGCCGCTCCGCGGAGAGCTCCTGGATCGTCGCCACCCATTTCGCGGTCGCGAGCGGCGGACGGTACGGCAGGACCAAGACGCCGGTGCCGAGCCCGATGCGCTCGGTGGCGCCGGCGAGGAACGCCAGTGTGGCGAGCGGATCGAGGTAGCGCCCGCCCGATCCCTCGGCGTCGTCGGGCGGGATCGCGATGTGATCCGCGACCCAGAGGTCGTCGAGAGCGGCCGCCTCGGCGGCGCGCGCGCACGCGAGCAGGGTCGCGCGCGTCGACTGCGGACCCATGTTGCGGAGATACGCGCCGAGCTTCATCGCGACCCGCGCCACCGCAGGCGCTACTTGGGCAAGCTCTCCGGCGGCGCGACGTTGCGCACTTCGCCCGTCAGCGACTCGAGGAAGGCGATCAGGTCTTGCTTCTCCGGCACCGAGAGGTGGAGCGGCTTGATCTCCTTCGAGAGATTCGGGTTGGCGATGCCGCCGCGGTTGTAGAAGTCGATCACCTCGGCGAGCGTGCCCTCGCTGCCGTCGTGCATATACGGCGCCGTCTGCAGGACGTTACGCAAAGTCGGCGTCTTGAACTTGCCGCGGTCGTCGTCGTTCTTGGTGACGTCGAAGCGGCCGGCGTCGGGCTTCGGCTTGTCCATGCCGACGCCGACGTCCTGGTAGGTCTCGTCGGTGAAGTTGAAGCCGGTGTGGCAGGCCTTGCAGTTGGCCTTGCCGTTGAAGAGCGCCATGCCGCGCACCGCCGACACGCTCAGCGCCCCTTTGTCACCCGCCTGGTAGCGGTCGTACGGACTGTTGCCGGAGACCACCGTGCGCTCGAACGCCGCGATCGCCTTGCCGAGCCGGTCGAGGTCGATCGTGTCGTCGCCGAACGCCTTCACGAAGAGCGGCTTGTACCCCGCGATCGCTTGCACGCGCTGCACGACCTCGTCGTTCGAGCCCATCGCCATCTCGACCGGGTTGGTGAGCGGGCCGTGCGATTGGAGCTCGAGGTCTTGCGCCCGGCCGTCCCAGAACTGCTCCGCCGAAAAGAGCCGGTTGATCACCGTCGGGCTGTTGCGTCCGCCGAGCTTCAGGCCGACACCCGACGACGTGCGCGACGGGTCGGCGAACCCATGGAAGGGATTGTGGCAGCTGGCGCACGCGATCGTCATGTCCTTCGAGAGGCGCTTGTCGAAGTAGAGGAGCTTGCCGAGCGCGATCTTGTCCGCGTTCATCGGGTTGTCGTCGGGGATGTAGGCCGAGGACGCCTGCAAGCCGAGCGGCAAGGGCATCGACCAGCCGCCCGACGTGAGGACCTCGCCCGTCGTCGCGGCCTGCTTGACGGCCGCCGCGGGCGCAACGGGAGCGGCCGGCGATGCAACGTCGTGCTTGGCGGTCGGCGGTGCGGCGTCGTGCGCGGCGCTCACCGCCGCGCACGCGAGCAGAACGGCGCCGGTGATCAGCGATGCGGCTCGTCGAACGTCGTGCATCCCCTCCTCCGTCAGCGCCCGATCTCGGTCCAGCCGACGACCTCGACGGTGGTCTCGAAATGGCCGTCGTCACGCTCGGGCAGCGGCGGCTCCGGCCGATAGGTGAACTCGACGCTCCCGTCCGGTCGCAGCTCGCCGCGCGCGGTGTAGTAGTCGACCCGACCGGGGCTGTCGTCGCCGGGCTTCTGCTCGTTCTTCCAGAACCACGTGTGGCGGACGAGCAGCCGCACGTCGCGGAGCGCCTTGCGCGAGTGGTTGACGAGCGTACCGGAGACGACGCCGTGGCGCGTCGTGACGTCGCGCACGACGACGACCCGCGACGGCTGCTCGTCGGCGATCAGGGTGTCGGCGGCGCGGGCGACGCCGGCGCCGTTCGGCAACGCGAGGACGACGACGATCCCGAGCGTGAACGCGAGTGTTTGCATGGGCATCCCTTACTTCGACTCCGCGCCGAGCGTCGGCAGCGGATCGATCTCCTTCCACGTACAGTAGCGGCGCAACCCGGGCTCGGCGAAGCGGAACGCCATCGCCATGACGAGGGCGTCGTCGAGGGTGCCGATCCGTGGCAGAAAATCGGTGATGAGATCGAACTCGTCGACGAGGTAGGCGAGGCCGGCGGCGAGCATGCTGATCGTGAAGTACGGGATCTGCGGACACCGGCCGGCGGCGTGATCCTGGAGGCAGGTGAGCGCGAGCTCGAGCTGCGCGACGAGGAGCTTGCCGGCGTCGCCGTCGAGCCGCTCGGCGCGCGCGCGCATTTCATCCTCGCTGCCGAGCAGATCATCGACGTCGGCGGGCGCGAGTGTGTTCGCGAGCTCCAACACGGCACGCCGCAACTCCGGGATCGTGATGAGCGGCGCCGACGACGGACGAGGTGCCGGTTTCGCGGGCGCGCCGCGCGCGCGAGAGGGCCGAGAAGGCTTGTCCTGCTTCATGGCGGCGCCTCCTCCATAGGCTACGAGCCCCATGGAGGCAACGGCGGGGGGCGCGGCGTCGCCAGCCGCGCCCCGAGTGACGATCGCGTGACGCTGCGCGCGGCTACTGCTGCGCGCGCTTGAAGGCGGGACGCTCGGTGAGCCGCTTCACGTACGCCTGCAGCGTCGGGTGATCGTTGAGGAGTCCCATCATGCCCGCCCAGCCGAGGGTGCTGCCGATCATGACGTCGGCGGCCGAGAACTGCTCGCCGAGGAGAAACGTACGCCCCGCGAGCGCGTTCGAGAGGACGCGCGCGACGTCGGCGAACTGCGTCTTGCCTTTCTCGACCGCCGCCGCCGAGCGCTCCGCCTCCGGCAGCATGATGGTGTTGAGGAAGACCGCGAGCACCGGCGGCTCGAGCGTCGCCATCGAGTACAACATCCACTGATAGTAAAGGCCGCGCGCCGGCGTCCCGACTTCGGGCGCGAGCCGCTTCTGCGGGTACTTGTCCGCGAGGTGCATGCAGATCGCCGCCGACTCGAAGAGCGCGAGATCGCCGTCGATCAACGCCGGAACGGCGCCGTGCGGATGGATCTTCATGTAGTCGGGCTTCTTGTGCTCGCCCTTGCTGAGATCGATGCGCACCAGTTCGTGGGGCTCGCCGATCTCCTCGAGCAGCCATCGCGGCCGGCCGGCACGCGTTTGCGGACAGTAGTAGAGCTTCATCGTGACCTCCTCGTGTGTGGGGGTGGACCGCGGCCGCATGGTGGCGCCGTTCACGAGCTGAGTCCAGCCGTGCCCGCTGGACGCCATCGACGGACGTCGCCGCCGACGGCGGGCTGCTGCTGCGTCGCGCAGTGGAAGGCGCCGAGGCCCCACACCAGCGCGCGGCCGTCGACGCCGACGATGCGGCGCCCGGCAAAGCAGCGGGCGAGGACGGCGAGCGCAGCGGCGTCGTTGGCGTGCGCGAACGTCGGCACCAGCACGACCTCGTTGGCGACATAGAAGTTGGCGTAGCTCGCGGGCAGGCGCTGGCCCTCCCACTCGACGACACCCGGCATCGGCAGCTCGACGACCTGCAGCGGATGGCCATCCTGATCGCGTGCCGCCCGCAGCGTCCGGAGGTTTTCCCGCAGCGGCCGGTAGTTGACGTCGGCGGGATCCGCCTCGACGACGGTCACGACCGTGCGCGGGCCGACGAAGCGCGCGCAATCGTCGACGTGGCCGTCGGTGTCGTCGCCGGCGATGCCTTCACCGAGCCAGACGACGTGCGATACGTTCAGATACTCGCGCAGATACTCCTCGAGGTCGGCGCGCCCGAGCGACGGGTTGCGGTTCGGATTCAGCAGGCACGACTCGGTGGTGAGGACGGTGCCGCGCCCGTTCACGTCGAGCGCGCCGCCCTCCATGACGATGCCGGGATGGAAGACGCGGATACCGAGGAGCGCGGCGACGCGCGCCGGCACAGCGTCGTCGCGGTCGTACGGCGGATACTTGCCGCCCCACGCGTTGTAGCGCCAGTCGACGAGCGCGAGCTCCGCGTCGCGGACGACGAACGTCGGCCCGTGATCGCGGCACCAGGGCTCGTCGGTCGGGATGCGGTGCAGGAAGACGTGATCCGGGCGGACGCCGGGCGCCGCCGCGAGCAGCGCGCGCACCTCTTCTTCTTGCGCGTCGTCGGAGACGTTGACGTGTACCCGCTCACCCGCAGAGAGCGCCGCCACCATGGTGCGCCACAGCGCCGGGACGACGTCGTATCGTCCGGGGAAGCTGATGCCCTGGCGTCGCGGCCACGACAGCCACGTCGCCTCGTGAGGTTCCCACTCGGCGGGCATCCGGTAGCCGAGGGCGCGCGGTGTCGCAGCGTCCACGACGTCAGTCGACGAGGCGGCGGGTGAGCTCGCCGTAGGCGTCGACGCGGCGATCGCGCAGGAACGGCCAGTGCGTGCGCGTCGTCTCCACCGCCGCGAGGTCGCAGGCGACGACCAGCACCTCCTCGCGATCGACGCCGGCGCGCGCCAGCACGCGCCCCGCCGGGTCGACGACGAAGCTCTGGCCCCAGAACTGGATGCCGGCGCCGCCGACCGGACGCTCGCGCCCGACACGATTCGACACCGCGACGAAGACGCCGTTGGCGATCGCGTGGCTGCGCTGGATGGTCTCCCACGCGGCGTGCTGCGCGGCACCGTGCTTCGCTTTCTCCGCCGGATGCCAGCCGATCGCGGTCGGATAGAAGAGGATCTCCGCGCCTTGGAGTGCCGTGAGACGCGCCGCCTCGGGATACCACTGATCCCAGCAGATGAGCGTGCCGACGCGGCCGTGCGCGGTGGCGAAGGCGCGAAAGCCGAGGTCGCCGGGCGTGAAGTAGAACTTCTCGTAGTAGAGCGGGTCGTCGGGGATGTGCATCTTGCGGTACGTCCCGACCAGGGTGCCGTCGCTGTCGAGGACGACGGCGGTGTTGTGGTAAATGCCCGGCGCGCGGCGCTCGAAGACCGACGCCACGACGACGATCTCGAGCGCGCGTGCGAGTGTGCCGAGCGCGTGCGTCGTCGGTCCGGGAACGGGCTCGGCGAGCGCGAAGTTGTCGTGGTTCTCCGACTGGCAAAAGTAGAGCGAGCGGAAGAGCTCCGGTAGGCAGACGATGACCGCACCGCGGCGCGCGGCGGCGCGGACATGGCGCTCGGCGCGTGCGAGGTTCGCATCCGGATCCGCCTCGCAGCGCATCTGCACGAGACCGACGTGGACGACGCGGTGGGCGGATGCGACGGCCCGCCGGCGCGGCGTGGAGCGAGCGGCGGCTCCGTTACCGGAACGTCGCTTGCGGCCGCGCGTCATGCGGCTCACTCCGGCGTCGGCGCGGCCGTCGACTTGCCACGCCCGCCGCGGCGGCGGCGCCGGCGCCGCGACCCGGTCGCGTCGGCCGCGCCGACGTCGGCGGTACGCGACTCGACCGCACGCGGAGATTCGGCCGCAGTCGTCGGCCGCGCGCCGTCCGTGTGCGCACTGCCACCGCGCCGCCGGCCCCCGTGACCCTGGCGGCGCGATCGCGAAGCGTCGGACGTCGCCACTGCCGGCGGCACGCGCTCGTGGGTTCCGTGGTCGAAATTCGGCAGGATGATCCGCGGCAAGGTAACGTTGATCGCGCGCTCGATCGCGCACAGGTCGTGCTCCTCCTCGGGAGCGACGAACGTCATCACCTCGCCGGCGGCGCCGGCGCGCGCCGTCCGTCCGCCGCGGTGGATGTAGTCGTCGGCGGAAAACGGCACGTCGAAGTTGACGACGTGCGAGATGCCCTCGACGTCGATGCCGCGCGCCGCGACGTCGGTCGCGATGAGCACCGGGAACTGGCCGCGGCGAAACGCCTCGAGCGCCGCGATCCGATCCTCCTGACGGCGATCGGAGTGGATGCTGGTCGCGTCGACGCCGCTCCGCGACACCGTGCGTGCCAGCCGGTCGGCGTCGACCTTGCGCTTCACGAAGACCAGGACCGAGCGCATGTCTTCACGCCGCAAGAGCGTCGTGAGCAGCGCCGCCTTGCGCGCATTCGCGACCGGATAGACGCTCTGCACGATGCCGCTCGCCGGCTTCCGCGCGCCCACCATGATCATCACCGGGTCGTGCAGGATGTCGTTCGCCAGCTGGCGGATCTCCGGCGGCATCGTCGCCGAGAACATCATCGTCTGCCGCTCGGTCGGCAGCGCGCGCAGGATGCGGCGGATGTCCGGCAGGAACCCCATGTCGAGCATGCGGTCGGCCTCGTCGAGGACGAGGACGTCGAGCGTCGAGAGATCGACGTAGTCGAAGCGCATGTGATCGAGGAGCCGCCCGGGCGTCGCCACCACGATCTCGGCGCCGGCGCGCAGCGCTCGCTCCTGCGGGCGCATCTCGACGCCGCCCACCACCGTCACCGCCGTCAGCCCGACGTGGTAGCCGAGCGCCAGCG
>JBGOSW010000044.1:0-26888 GCA_041476145.1 Binatia bacterium | reverse complement strand
CTCCTCGGGTCGTCGGAGAGCATCTTCGTCGAGAACGGCAAGCTCGTTCTCGGCACCTGGCAGGCGATCTACTTCTGCGAGTTCGACGGGCCGCGGTCGCGGAACGTCCTGCTCCGCGTCATGCCCGAGTGAGGAGGTCCGACCCGTGAACCAATCGAACGCCGTTCGTCTGATCAAGCGCTATGGCAATCGCAAGCTCTACGACACGCTCGAGAGCCGCTACATCACGCTCGAGGAGATCGCGCGTCTGGTGCGCGGCGGCAGCGACGTCAAGGTGATCGACAACGAGAACGGCGGCGATCTCACGACCATCACGTTCGCTCAAATCATCCTCGAGGAGGAGAAGCGGCGCTCGAGCCTGCTCTCGCTCGGTCTCCTGCGCGAGCTCATCCAGCACGGCGAAGACACGCTCGCGACCCTACGTTCGCGCGTCGACAAGGGCATCGAGGCGATCGGCTCGATGGGCGAGCTCGCCGGGCGCCGCGTCCAGGAGATGGTGAGCGGACGGGGAAGCGAGCGCGGCGCCCCCGGGACGCACGCGGACGTCGGTACCGCGACGCCAGCCGAGCCGCTGGCCGAGGTCGACGCCCAGGGAAAGGGCTTCTTCGACGACCTCCTCTCCGCTCCGCAACGTCGTCTGGAGTCGCTGCAACGCTCGATCGACGAGCGCATCAAGTCGTCGGTCGGGCGCATCACCGGACACCCGGCGTTCCAGAACGAAGTGCGCCGCATCGAACGTTCGATCAAGAAACTCGAGGAACGCCTGGCGCGTCTGCGCCGCCGCGAAGAGGTCGGCCCGACGTCGAGTGACGACGTTCGTTGACGCCAGCCCCTCTTGAGAGAAGGAAAGGAAAACCCATGCCGCATCGTGTGATCCTCGCACTCGCCGCCATCCTCGCGTTGACGGCCTCCGCTCCCGTTCGCGCCGACGTTCAACCCGGCGACCTGATCACCAAGGCCGACGCCGACAAGGTGAAGGACATGGTGTCGCCCGGCACGTTCTGGTGCGTGCAACACGGCCTGCCGATGAAGATCGTCGCGACCAAGGCGATCCCGTGGACGAAGGCGTACAAGGAAGCGACCGAGAAGTACTCCGGGCAGGTGAAGATCGGCTCGGACGGCCTCAAGCTCGAGAGCTACGTCGCCGGGCAGCCGTTTCCGACGATCGATTCCGCCGACAAGCTCGCACCGATCAAGATCATGCAGAATTTCAACTTCCGGCCGGGGAACTACGACGACCTCGATCTCCGCAACTTCGACGCCGATACCGGGCCGATCTCCGACGACCGACCGATTCAGGTCGAGCGCCACTTCCTCATCGACCACTTCCGACGGCTGCGCTACGTCGGCCGTCTCTATACCGACCCCAGGCCCGAGATCGAGAACAAAGACGGCTTCGAGTTCAAAGAGACACTCCACCCGCTCATCGAGCCGTTCGACCTGAAGGGCGTCGGCTTCACGTACTATCGCTACCTCGACCCCGCGAAGCAGGACGACAGTTGGTTGTACTTGCCGTCGTTGCGACGCGTCCGTCGCCTCTCGACCGCACAGCGTTCCGATGCGCTCTTCGGTCAGGATACTGATCAGGACAGCTACGGCGGCTACGCCGGGCAGATCGCCTGGATGGATTGGAAGCTCCTCGGCGAGAAAGAGGTGCTCGGCGCCTTCCACACCACGGCGTTCCCGACGAAATGGGCGGAGGGCAGCGCTGATTGGGGCTTCGACGGTGAATGGGAGAAGCGGCACGTCTACATCATGGAGGGCACCTCGAAGCTCCCGCAGTACGCCTACTCGAAGCGCGTCCTCTTCATCGACAAGGAGATCTGGGAGAACCCGTACAGCGACATGTACGACCGCGCCGGCCAGCTCTGGAAAGTCTGGATCAACAACTGGTCCTTCAAGAAGGAGGCGTACCCCGGCGCAGCGATCAAGTACGACGAGGACTCCGCCTTCCTCCCCTCCATCGTCATGGTCGACATCCAGCTCCAACACGCGACCAGAGCCTCGCTCCCCAGCGCCCGCTTCCCCGGCGAACCCGGCTTCTACTTCCACCAAGGCGCCAAGGAAGGCACCGTTGAAGACCAATTCACCATCGCCGAACTAATCGGCAGCGGTCACTAAACCTTCAAAATGAAGTGCGCGAGCCGCCAGGCGACGCGCACACCCTAGAAACGGCGCGCGACCGGAAGTTTCGGTTCGCGCGCCGTTGTTTTTTCTTCCAGACGTGGCGGTGGCGGCACGCGAGAAGGGTGCAGCTGCAAGGCGCGACCGAGTGAGGGCGGAGGCGTAGCGGAGCTACGCCGCACAACCGAACGAGGGAGCAACGCAGCAGATGCGCCCTTCTCGGGCGCCGCCACTAGCGACAGAGGAATAGTGGCGACGGCGAATTGCGCAGCACATACTCCGTAGTACTCCCGAGGACCATTTCGATGATGCGGCTGTGGCCATACGCACCGATGAAGAGCAAATCGTACGCCTGCTCCGCCATCACGTCGAGAATCGTCTCGTTCGCATATCCCGCGCGCGCCAGAAGCTCGGTCTCGATCGCGTACGCGGCGAGGTAGCGTCGCGCCTCCTCGAGCACTTTCTGCGTCGCACCGTCGTCTTTCCCGACGTGCAAAACGCCGAGCGGAAGATGCAACGCGACGGCGAGCTCGGCCGCTTCGTGCATGGCGGCTGCGGCGCGCTGGCTGCCGTCGTAGGCGAGGAGCGCGCGCGTGACGGCGCGAAACTGCATCGGGCACACCAGCACCGGCTTCGGGCACTTGCGGGTGACGCTCTCGGTGGTGCCGCCGAGGAGGCCCGTCGAGAAGCGCTCGTTCAGTCCGCGGTGGCCGACGATGACGATGTCGGCCATGCGTGCCTGCTCGCAGATCTCGTTGGCGACGATGCCGGTCGCGAGCTGTACGTCGGCGCGCACGCCGCGCTCCTGGCAGGTGGCGAGGAAGCCGTCGAGCAACGTGCGGCCGCGATCGTGCAGCGCCTCACGCATCTTCGACGAGAAGTCGAGGTACGGCTCGAATCCGAGCGAGCCCGAGATGTCGTGGAGGAACGATCCCGAGCCTTCGATCGAGACGACATCGATGACGTGAAGGCCGGTGACGGTCGCTTGCAGCCGCTCGGCGAGCCAGAGCGCGTACTGGGACGCGGCGTGCGAGTGCTCGGAGCCGTCGAGTGCGAGGAGGATGCTCTTGATCATGGACTCGAGCGCTGGTTTACCATTATGATCCGATGCAGTCCACGAAACCCATGAGACACAGGCCCAACGCGGCGATCGAGGCGATGCTGGAGGAGCTGAAGAGCGCCGCCCGCGCGCTCGGGTTCGAGGTGCGCGAGGAGGAGCTCCTGCGCGAGGTCGGGTACCGAGCGCGCAGCGGCACGTGCCGAGTTCGAGCGACGCGCGTGATCCTGCTCGACCGACACGCCAGCGCCGACGACCGCGTCGAGGCGCTCTGTACCGCCCTCGCCGGTCAGGATCTCGAGCGTGTGTTTCTTTCGCCGGCGCTGCGCGTCCGACTCGCGAATCGCGCGCCGCGGCCCGCCGAGTCGCCGGCCGGATGACGGTCACACACCGCGTCCAGGCGGAGCGGTTCGGCGCGTTCAAGAACGCGCTCAAGGAGCGCAGTCTCAAGTCGACGTCGCAGCGCGACGACATCGCGCGCGTCTTCTTCGCGAGCAATCGTCACATCAGCGTCGAGGAGCTCTATCGCGAGGTACGCAAGGTCAACCCGCGCGTCGGCTATGCCACCGTCTACCGGACGGTGCGTCTGCTGCGGGAGTGCGGCCTCGCGGCTGAACGGCACTTCCACGACGGCGAGGCCCGCTTCGAGAACGTCGAGGAGGAGCTGCATCACGATCACTTGATCTGCGAGCGCTGCGGTCGCATCGTCGAATTCTCGAACACCGAGATCGAGGAGCTGCAAGAGCGCGTCGCGCACAAGCTCGATTTCGTGATCAGCGGCCACAAGATGGAGCTCTACGGCATCTGCGGCGAGTGCCGCACGGGGCGCGCGCCGCGACGCGCGGGCCGCGGCGAGCCGCACGTCTACCGTACCTGACGCCGCCGTCAGCGGTCGGTGTGTTGGATGAGCAGCGTCGGGACGCCGTCGGCGCGCTTGATCGTGACGACGCGTGTCGCCGGGGCCAAGCCGGAGCGGGCGTCACTGACCGGAATTCCCTCGGCGCGCAGGCGGGCGACCGCGGCATCGCAGTCCTGGACGGCGTAGGCGACGCCCCAGAGGCGTTCGCCGCGTTCGCCGACGGCGGCGTCGAGGGGGGCGACGAGCTCGAGGGTAACGCCGCCGAGTCGCAGGCCGACGTTGATCGTGCCGCGGTCGGGAAACTCGCGGCGCCAGCGCTCGGGGATCGCGAAGGCGTCGCGCCACAAGCGCAGCCCTCCCTCGAGATCGTCGCTGAAGAGGACGACGTGATCGACGGACGACGCGCTCGCGCGCTCGGAGCCGCGCGGCGCCGCGAGCGGAATCGCGGCGCGCTCGTGCGCGATCGCGAACACGTTCACGCCGCGCGTCTGCTCGCGGGCGATGGCGAGGAGGCGCGCGCGCCGCCGGCCGCCGTCGCGAGCGACGATCTCGAGGTCGAAGGGATCGCCGACGGCGATCCCGGCGCTGCGTAACGCCACCGCGGTCTGCTCCAGCGCCTCGCTTCCGAGCGCGATGGCGAGCAGCCCTTCCGGTGTGCGTTCCAGGAAGGCCGCGAGCGCGACCGCGACCGGATGGACGGGCGTGGCCGTCGCGAGCGCCAGGAGCTCGACGTAGCAGTTCGCGAGGCCGAAGATCACGTTGCACGTCCCGAGGTCGGGATGCTCGCCGCGCGCCGACGGGTCGCGATCGAGAAGCGTCGTGTAGTGCCGCTCGGCGGCCGCAAGATCGCGGACCGCGATCACCAGGTGGTCGACACGGTCGAAGGGGAGCGAGGGCACCGTGGCGACTATCCAGGGCCCCGGCGGGGAGTCAATGCGCTTGACACCCCGGGCGGGGTTGCATAAAAACCGCCACCGAAAATGAAATTCATTCTCAATTGTATTCGGCGCAGCCGACGCCGCGCAGCGCTCATGGCGACGCTGCTCGTCCTCGGATCGGGCGGCGGCCGCGCGCTCGCCGCCGACGGTCGAGACACCATCGACCCGTACGCCGGTGAGGTCGAGCGCGCCGAGCTCGTCATGGGGACGGTGGCGCGCGTGGCGCTGCCGGCGCCTGTGGCGCGGCCGGAGCGTTTCGAGGCGAGCTTCGCGGCGCTTCGCGACGTCGACCGGGCGATGAGTCTCTACCGGCCCGAGAGCGAATTGGTGCGCGTCAATACGCTCGCGGCACGCCATCCGGAGCCGGTCGGGGCGGCGCTGTTCGCGTTACTCGGTCGCGCACGCGAGCTCAGCGCCGAGAGCGACGGCGCCTTCGACGTCACCATCCTGCCGCTCCTCCGTTTGTGGGGCGCCTATCCCGACCTGCCGTACCTGTGCGCCGGCAGCGTGACTGCCGTCGGCTTCGGGGGCCTGCGGCTCGATCCTCGCGAGCGGACGGTGAGCTTCGCGCGGCCCGGTATGGGACTCGACCTCGGCGGCATCGCCAAGGGGTTCGCCCTCGACCGCGCGCGGGCGGCGCTCGCCGCCGCCGGCGTCGAGCAGGCGCGACTCGACCTCGGCGGCGATGTCGCGTTCGTCGGTGCCGGGTCCGACGGCGGCTGGCGGGTCGCCGTCCGCGATCCGGAGCGGCCGGAGGGCGCGCTCGGCGTCCTCGTCGTCGAGGCGAACGCCAGCGTGTCCACTTCCGGCAACTACGCTCGTGACTTCGCCCACGAAGGCTGGCGCGCCCGCAGCCACATCTACGACCCACGCAGCGGCCGGCCGCTCGACCGCGATCTCGCGGTCACGGTGTGGGCGCCCGACGCGACGACGGCGGACGCACTCTCGACCGCGCTCGTCGTGCTCGGCCCGCAGGGTGCCGCACCGCTGCTCGCGCGCGAGCCCAGCGCCGGCGCGCTCTTCGTCGACGGTCGCGGTGGCGGGCGCCGTCTGACGTTCGCCGGCCGGCTGCCGCGCGCGTGGGTTCCCAACGAGAACGCAACGGCGCTCGCCGCGCGCTGACCAAGGAGACGCTCCTCGATGATCACCCTGATCCGCACTCGATGCATACTCGCGCTGGTCGCGACGATCGCCGCAACGAGCGGTGTCGCGATCCCGGTGCACGCCGAAGACGACCCGCGCATCCGCGCCTACGAGCAGCAGCTCGAACGCATGCAACACGAGATGGAGGACATGCGGAATCGCCTGCGTGCCCTCGAAGCGGAGCGCGGCATGGTGCCGGCAAGCGCGTCTTCCGCGCCCGCGAGCGCGCCGGTCGCGGCGGCGCCGGCGAGCGTCGCGCCCACGGTGCAGGATCAGAAGATCGACGTGCTCGCGCGTGAGATCGAGGGCTTGAAGAGCCGCCTCGTTCTTCCCGAGGGCAAGGAGCTCAAGAGCTACTACGGCCTCGGTCCGGCGGCCTCCAAGGTCTACGGGGTCGACCGCGGCCTCTCGATCGGCGGCTACGGTGAGTTCAACTTCCAGAAATTCGTGAACGACCAGCACGGCCAGCGCGACCAATTCGACCTCGCGCGCTTCGTCCTCTACACCGGCTACAAGTTCACCGACCGCATCATCCTCAACTCCGAGATCGAGTTCGAGCACGCCGTCGTCGCCGGAGACAAGGAAGGCGAGGCGGAGGTGGAGTTCCTCACCCTCGATTTCCTCGCATGGAAGGCGCTCAACTTCCGCACCGGCCTGCTGCTGGTGCCGATGGGCTTCATCAACGAGATCCACGAGCCACCGTTCTTCCACGGCGTCTTCCGCCCCGAGGTCGAGCAGCGGATCATCCCGACGACGTGGCGCGAGGGCGGCGTCGGCATTTTCGGGACGCTCGCGCCCGGGCTCGACTACCGCGCCTACGTGCTGAACGGCCTGACCGCGACGGGCTTCGAGTCCGCGGGCATCCGCGAGGGAAGCCAGGAGGGGAGTCTCGCCCTCGCCGACGACCTCGCCGGCACGGTACGCCTCGACTACTCGCCGTTCCCCGGGTCGCTCGTCGGCGGCTCGTTCTGGGCCGGCGACTCCGGGCAGGACAACGTCTTCGCCGGCCGCAAGCCGAGCGTCTTCACCCTCCTCTGGGAGGCGCACGCGCAGCTGCGCTACCGTGGCCTCGAGCTGCGCGCGCTCGGTGCGATGACCAACATCCACGACGCCGACCTCGTGAGCCAGGAGCTCGGCGAGACGATCGGCAAGGATCAGTACGGCTTCTACGTCGAGGCCGCCTACGACGTCGTGCCGCTGCTCTTCCCCGAGAGCACGCAGTACTTCGCGCCGTTCTTCCGCTACGAGAACTTCGACACCCAGGACGCGGTGCCGCGGGGCTTCGCGCGCGTGCCGGGGAACGCGGTGCAGCTCTACACCGTCGGCGCGTCGTACAAGCCGCATCCGCAGGTGGTGCTGAAGATGGAGTACCGCGACTTCGATTCCGGCCGGAAGAGTCCGACCCCGGACGACGTCAACTTCGGCGCCGGGTTCGTCTTCTGATGCGACGAGCGCTGATCGCGTTGGCGCTCGCCGTTGCGAGCGCGCCGCCGGCGCCGACGCCGGTGCATGCCACCGTCTTCCACGCCAAGGACGAGGCGCTCGCGCTCGCCTTTCCCGGCAGCGACAAGGTCGAGGAGCGGACGTTCATCCTCACCGACGAGCAGAAGGCGGTGGTCGAGAAGCGGGCGCACGCAGCGCTCGAGTCGCAGCTATGGACGGTCTACGTCGGCCGCCACGGTGACGAGCTCCTCGGCTACGCGGTGATCGACACCCATACCGTCCGCACGCTTCCCGAGACCGCGATGGTCGTCCTCTCGCCCGACGGGGACGTGCGACGGGTCGAGATCCTCGCCTTCTACGAGCCGCCGGAGTACACGCCTCCCGAACGCTGGACGCGACAATTCGACGGCCGCCACCTCGACGACGACATGAAGCTCGGCGCCGGCGTGCAGGGCATCACCGGCGCGACGCTCAGCGCGACCGCGCTCACCGCCGGCGTCCGCCGCGTCCTCGCCCTCTACGCCGTCCTCACCGAGCAAGGTCTTCTGGGGAGCAAATGAGATGCGGTTCACGGTGACACCGGAGTGGCGGGACAATCGTCTCTTGAAGCTCGTGCTGGCGTGGTTCCTCGGTTACGTCGCGCTCTTCTGGGTGACGAACGCGCTTCTCTACTTCGCGAAGATGGGCCTCACGCCGGCGTCGGTCGTCGCCTACTACCTCGGCGACGAGGCCCGCTTCCTGCAGCCGCGCAGCTACCAGGGCATGCTCGAGATCGCGCACTTCCACCTCTTCGCGATGGGGATCCTCGTTCTCACGATGACCCACCTCCTGCTGTTCGTGCCGCTGTCGACGCGCTGGAAAGCGTGGATCGTGAGCCTGTCCTTCGCGGCGGCGGTCGGCGACGAGGCGGCGGGGTGGTTGGTGCGCTTCGTCGCGCCCGAGTTCGCGTACCTCAAGATCGCGGCGTTCCTCACGCTCCAGGCGACGCTTGGCTTCATGGTCGCGGCTGTCGCCTGGGCGCTCGCGACCGCGCAGCCGAACGCCTATCGCGGTGATGTCGGCGAGGAGAACGACGACGAGGCTGACGACGATGCCTGAGCGCACGCCACGCGGCGGCGCGGGGTGCGTGCCCCCGCGCCGCCGCTCGCGTCGGCGCCCGACGGTGCGCCGTTGCGTGCCCCCAGGCACGCCTCTGGTTGCGCTACTCGTGGCGGCACTGGCCGGCTGCGGCGGCAACGGCCGCAACGAGCGGGTCGCAACCGCGCCCGCCGACCCCGCCGAGGTCGCGGTCGGTGAGCGTCTCTTCCTCGAGACGCGTTTTGCCCAGCGCGCCCGGGCGCAACTCCAGCGCGATGTCAACGCGCGACTCCCGCTCCGCGATCCGGTCATGGACGAAACGGTCACGACCGGAGAGCCGCTGCCGGGGCCGTTTCGTGGCGCGACGATGAACTGTCGCGCCTGCCACCTCGTCGACGAGCAGGCCGACGCGCCCGGCGGCGGCAACCGCACGTACGCCGACTTTGCGCGGCGGAGTCCGCTGCCCGCCCGCGAGGACGGCCTCGCGACGACCGCCCGCAACTCGCCGGCCCTCGTCGACGCGACGCAGGCGCGCTCCGGTCCGTTCTTTTTGCACTTCGACGGCGAGTTCGTGAGCCTGCCGGAGCTCGCGCGCGCGACGCTCACCGGCCGTAACTTCGGCTGGCTCGCGGACGAGCAATCGACCGCGGTCGCGTGGATCGCGCGCGTGATCCGCGAAGATGACGGTCGCGGCACGTTGGCGGCGGACTTCGCGAGTCTTCCGTACAGCGTGCTGCTCGCCGGAACCGACGCCGCCGTCCCCGGGAGCCTGCGCTTGCCGCCGTCCTTGCAGCTCGACGTCGAGCACGCCGGCGACGACGCCGTCCTCGACGAGATTACGCGACTGATCGGCGCCTACGTCGACTCGCTGCGCTTCGCCCGCGACGTCGACGGGCGATTCGCCGGCTCGGCGTTCGATCGCTTTCTCTTGAAGAACGGCTTGCCGCAACTGCCCGACCCGGGCGAGTCCGAGCTCACATACAGCCGCCGCCTGCGTGACGCTGTCGACGCGCTCGCGCATCCGCGCTTCGTCTCGCCCGCCGACGGCGAGCTCACCACGCATCACCACGCCTTCGTTTTCGCCGCCCGAGAGCTCGCCGGCCTCGAGATCTTTCTCGCCGAGCCCGCGTCGCGGCCGCTCTCCGAGGACGCAGTGAGCGCGGGCGGCATCGGCAACTGCATCGCCTGCCATCAGGCGCCGGTCTTCAGCGATTTTCGCTTCCACAACAACGGCGCCGCCCAGGACGAGTACGACGCGCTCCACGGTGCTGGCACGTTCGCGGCGCTCCACGTTCCGGAGCTCGCCGAGCGCGACGCCGATCCGGCGCGCTTCCTGCCGCCCTCGGCCGCGCATCCCGACGCGCTCGGCCTCTTCCGCAGCGTGCCGGACGTCGACCGGCCGGAACTGACCGATCTCGGCGTCTGGAACGTCTTCGCCAACGATGCCGTGCCGCTCGTGCAGCCGTCGCTCCTGGCGACGCTCTGCGATCCCGCAACCGTCACCGACTGCACGCCGCCGGCGCTGCTGCCGCGGACGATCGCGCTCTTCAAGACGCCGAGCCTCCGCGACCTCGGTCACTCGGGGCCGTACCTCCACACCGGAGAGCTCGACACGCTCGAGGACGTCGTCGGCTTCTACGGCCGCTTGGCCGATCTCGCGCGCGCCGGCAGCGTGCGGAACGCCGACCCCGAGCTCGCGACCATCGCCCTCACCCCCGCCGACCGGGATGCGCTCGTCGCGTTCCTGCGCGCGCTCGACGAGGACTACGAGTGATCCCACCGGCTCCGCCTGCCGAGGGGCGCGTGCTGCCGCTCCTGATGATGGTGGCATTCGTCACCCTCGGGATCGGCTGGCGAAGCTGGCTGCACTGGCGCCGCTACGGCTCGACAGGCTTCGCGCTCTTCGGCGGCGGCTCGCGCCTGCGCAGCGCGCGGAACGCGCTCCTGCTGCCCTTCGCGCTCGTGCTCTTCGCCCAAGCCATGGCGGCGCTCATGCGTCCGGCGCTGATCGTGCCGATCGACACCCGCGCGCTCGGTGCGGGATGGCAGACGGCGGGTGCCATCGTCTGCGGCGTGGGGTTGGCCCTGATGCTCGGCGCACAACTCCGGCTCGGGGCCTCGTGGCGGATCGGCATCGAAGAAGCGGCGCGTCCGGGTCTCGTGACCGGCGGCATGTACGGTTGGTGTCGCAACCCCATCTACGCGTGGTGGATGCTGTGGATGGTCGGCTACGTCCTCCTCCTGCCCACCTGGCTGTCGATCCTCGGCCTCCTCGCCTGGGTGAGCGCCATGGGCGTCGCCGTTCGTGACGAGGAGCGCTACCTCCTCGCGACGTACGGCGACGAGTACCGCGCCTACGCGCGCCGCGTCGGACGCTTCGTGCCGCGGCTCGGCCGCTTGCGACCGGAGGTATAGCGCGAGCAGGGCACCGGTCAGGACGACGGGCACGGCGTCCGCTCGTCAGGAGTCGGCGAGCTCGCTCTCGACGGCGGCGCGGAAGGCGTCGGCGAGCGGGCTCGAGAAGGTCATGCGGCGCTGATTCAGCCATACCGAGTCGACCAGCGGCGCGCGGCTGGTCGTGAGGACGAAGAGGCGGCGGCGTCGCACGAAGGGTGCGGCGAGGTCGTGCGGCAGGACGCCGAGCCCGGCACCCTCGAGCACGAGCTCGAGCAGGAGGTCGGTCGTGGCCGCCCAGATCCGGATGTCGAGCGGTGGCGGCTTCCGTCCGTAGTGGTGACGGATCCAGCGCGCGACGAGCGGCTCGCCCTGATAGTAGTCGACGAACGGCGTTGTCATGAGGTCGGCGAGCGTGACGCGTGACCGCTCGAGCCGTGGCGCGCCGGCGAGCACGAGCTCCTGGCGGAGCAGACGTGTCGAGCGCAGCCGGGCGCTCGTGTTGCCGAGCGGGGTCAGAGAGAAGGCGAAGTCGACGCGGCCGTCCGCCAGGAGCGCGCGCAGCTCGGCGTGAGGCGCGAAGCGGAGCTTGACCGTCGCCGCCGGATGCCGCGACGTGAAGCGCGCCAGGAGCCGCGCCAGCCGGAAACGCGAGAAGCCGAGGAAGAGCCCGAGGCGCACCAGGCCGCGCACCTCGCGCTCCTCGTTCACGATCTCGTCGAGGGTGCGCGCGAGCTGCGTCTGGTACTCGCGCAGGCGCTCGGAGAGCAACCGTCCCTCGCGCGTGAGGACGAGCCGCCGGCCGGTGCGATGAAAGAGCTGCACCCGCAGTGACGCCTCCAGCGCCGACACGCTCTGGCTCACGGCGGAGCGGGTGAGGGCGAGGCGGGCGGCGGCAGCGCTCACCCCCCGACTCTCGGCGACGAGCGCGAAAACCTGGAGCTTGTTCAAATCCAGGCTGTTTAGATTCATCGAACATTCTGTATAGGAAGTTTAACGTTGCTTATCAAGATCCCGGTTCGCTATCGTTGCGGGGCATGGCGACTCCGGCAGTGCGTACGCAGGCATCCCCGGGGCCCGGCGGGTACCGCGAGGCGCTCGCAGCGCGCGATCCCGAGGTCGCCGCCGCCCTCGCCGGGGAGGAGGAGCGCCAGCGGCGCGGCGTCGAGCTGATCCCGTCGGAGAACTACACCTCTCCCGAGGTGCTGGCGGCGCTCGGGTCGGTCTTCACCAACAAGTACTCCGAGGGCTATCCCGGGCGCCGCTACTACGGCGGACAGGAGTTCACCGACCGCGTCGAGAACCTGGCGCGCACCCGCGCCTGCGCGCTCTTCCGCTGCGAGCACGCGAACGTCCAGCCGCTCTCCGGCTCGGCGATGAACCAGGCGGTGTACCTCGCCTTCCTGCGCCCGGGCGACACCATTCTCGGCATGGACCTGTCGCACGGCGGCCACCTCACCCACGGCGCGCCGGTGTCGCACGCCGGCCGGCTCTTCCGCTTCGTGCGCTACAAGACGCATCCGGAGGAGGGCGGCCGGATCGACCTCGACGAGGTGCGTGAACTAGTGCGAGCGCACCGCCCGAAGATCGTCCTCGTCGGGCACACTTCCTACCCGCGCGACTACGACTACGCCGCCTTCAAGGCGATCGCCGACGAGGTCGGCGCGCTCACGATGGCGGACGTGTCGCACACCGGCGGGTTGATCGCCGGCGGCGCGCTCCGCAATCCCTTCGACGACGGCTTCGACATCGTCACCACGACGACGCACAAGACCTTGCGCGGGCCACGCGGCGGCCTGATCCTCTGCGCGCGACGGCTCGCCTCCGTGATCGACGCGTCAGTCTTTCCGGGCCTCCAGGGCGGACCGCACATGAACGCGATCGCGGCGATCGCCGTCTGTCTCGGCACGGCCTTGCGGCCCGCGTTCCGGGTGTACGCGGCGCAAGTGCTGCGCAACGCGCAAGCCCTCGCCGCCGCGCTCCGCACCGGCGGCAGCCACCTCGTCACCGGCGGCACCGACAATCACATGCTGGTCGTCGACACCGTCAAGAGCTTCGGCATCGACGGCCGAACGGCGGAGGAGACGCTCGATCGCATCTCGATTGCGACCAACAAGCAGGTGATCCCGGACGACCCGAACCCGCCGCTTCGCCCGAGCGGCATCCGTCTCGGATCCCCGGCCGCTACCACCCGCGGCATGACCGAGAGCGATCTTCGCCAACTCGGCGCCTGGATCGTGCAGGCGCTGCGCGCGCCCGGCGACGACGCGCTCCTCGCGCGCCTGCGTCGCGACGTCGAGGCGCACTGCCGACGCTTTCCGGTCCCCGGCATCGACGCCTGACATCAGCGCCGGGTAATCGTTGACGCTCAGCGATGCCGGGGTCTAGGCTTTCGCGCGCCATGGGACTCACGGTGCTCACCATCGAGGTCGCCAACCCAGCCGCTCCGGAGCGACGAGCGGCGGTCGAATTTCTCGTCGACTCGGGTGCCGTGTATTCGTTCGTGCCCCGGGTCGTCCTGGAGCGCCTCGGCATCGAGCCATACAGTCGCGAGTGCTTTCGGCTGGCCGACGGCTCCGCCATCGAACGCGAGCGGGGCGATGCGGTGTTCGTCTACGACTCGCGCCGCGGCGCGGCCCCCGTGATCTTCGCCGAGCCCGGCGATGCACCGCTGCTCGGCGCGGTCACCCTCGAGTCGCTGGGTCTGGTGCTGGACGCGATTCGCCGTGACTTGAGGCCGCTCCCGATGGTGGTCGGCGGCGGCCCGCCCGGCTGATCCACGTTGCCGCTCGAGCGGCAACGGATCAATCAGCGAGAGCTGCCGGCGCGCGGCAGCCGGAACACTCGCTCCGTATTCGCGCTCGTGAGTGCTGCGACCTCGGCGAGCGGCCGCTCCGTGGCGCGCGCCACCTCCTCGGCGACGTAGCGGACGAGCGCGGGCTCGTTGCGCTTGCCGCGGTGCGGGACGGGTGCGAGGAACGGGGCGTCGGTCTCGATGAGGAGGCGGTCGGGCGGCGTCGCACGTACGACGTCGCGGAGATCGTCGGCATTCTTGAAGGTCACGATGCCGGAGAACGAGAGCGCGAAGCCGAGCGCGAGACAGGCCTCGGCCTCGGCGCGCGTGCCGCTGAAGCAATGGATGACGCCGCCGATCGCCGCGGCGTCCTCCTCGCGGAGGATCGCGAGCAGGTCGGGGAACGCGTCCCGGCAGTGGATGACGAGCGGCAACGCGGCGCGGCCGGCCTCGCGGACGAAGCGGCGGAGGTGCTCGCGCTGCGTCTCCGGCGGCGAGTGGCGATAGTAGTAGTCGAGCCCGGTCTCGCCGACCGCGACCACCTTCGGATGCGCCCACAGCGCGCGCAGCGCCGTGTAGGTGTCGGCGGTGATCTCGCTCGCGTCGTGGGGGTGGACGGCGACGGCGGCGAAGATGTCGGGGTCGTGCTCGGCGAGCGCCACCGCGGCGCGATTGCTCGCGAGGGGTCCGCCGGCGCCGATCGTGATCATGCGGTGGACACCGGCGGCGCGGGCGCGGGCGATCACGGCGTCGCGGTCGTCGTCGAACGCGTCCTGGTCGAGATGGCAGTGCGAGTCGACGAGCGGCACGATCGTCGTCGGAAGCTCGAGACTCGCGGGGCGACGGCTCGTTGCGTTCACGCGGGCGTTTCGATGCGCGGGAAGAGGCTGATGGGCGCCTGCACGACGTGGCCCGGTGCGAACGCCTCGCCCCAGGCCGGTCCCGGCAGCACCAACGCGTCGGCGGGAAGATTCAACAGGCCGCGGATGCGCTCGCAGCTCTCCGGGATGAACGGTGCCGCGAGCTGCGCCGTCACCCGCAATGCTTCGAGGAGGTTGTGGAGGATCGTGCCGACGCGGGGCAGCGCCGTCTTGTCTTTCGCGAGCGTGAACGGCGCGGTCTCGACGATGTACTTGTTGGCGTGATCAGCGGCGCGCCAAATCGCCTCGAGGGCGCGGGCGAGCATGAGGGCGCGGACCTGCTCGTCGACCTCGACGCCGGCCGCTTCGAAGGTCGCGCGCAGCGCGTCGTCCTCGGGACGCGGGTCGGAACGCGGCTGCACGGCGCCGGCGAAGTAGCGCTGCTGCATCGACAGAGTGCGGCTCACGAGGTTCCCGACGTTGTTGGCGAGGTCGGCGTTGATGCGCGTCACCAGCGCGTCCTCGCGGAAGTCGGCGTCGAGGCCGAACACGCTCTCGCGCAGCAGCACGTAACGGAACGCGTCCATGCCGTAGCGCGCTTTCATGTCGAGCGGCCGCACGACGTTGCCGAGGCTCTTCGACATCTTGTCGCCGTCGACCGTCCAGTAGCCGTGGACGTTCAAGTGTTGGTAGAGCGGCAACCCCGCCGCCATCAGCATCGTCGGCCAGAAGACGGCGTGCGGTTTCAGGATGTCCTTGGCGATGAAGTGGTTGGCGACCGGCCAGAGCTGCGCGTAGCGTTCGGCGCCGAGCTCGCGCACCGCGGTCACGTAGTTGATGAGCGCGTCGAACCACACGTAGGTGACGAAGCGGTCGTCGAAGGGCAGCTCGATGCCCCAGGTGAGCCGCGTCTTCGGCCGCGAGATGCAGAGATCCTCGAGCGGCTCGCGCAGCATCGCCAGCACCTCGTTCCGGTAGCGCTCGGGCCGCACCAGCTCCGGGCGCTCGTGCAACGCGGCGACGAGACGCTCCTGATACTTCCCCATGCGAAAGAAGTAGTTTTCCTCCTCGATCCACTCCGGCGTGGTGCGGTGATCGGGGCACGTGCCGTCGACGAGCTCCTTCTCGGTGTAGAAGCGCTCGCAGCCGGTGCAGTACAGGCCGCCGTAGCTGCTGAAGTAGATGTCGCCGGTGTCGTACACTTGCTGGAGGATGGCGCGCACGGTGCGCACGTGGTCGGCGTCGGTGGTGCGGATGAAGCGGTCGTAGGTGAGGCCGCAGGCCTCCCAGGTGCTGCGAAAGGCGGCACTGATGCGGTCGGCGTAGGCCTTGGGGGTTTCGTTGGCGGCGGCCGCCGCTTGCGCGATCTTGTCGCCGTGCTCGTCGGTGCCGGTGAGGAAGAAGGTCTCGACGCCGCGCTGGCGATGGAAGCGCGCGATCGTGTCGCAGATGAGGATGGTGTACGCGGAGCCGAGGTGCGGCTCGGCGTTCACGTAGTAGAGCGGCGTGGTGATGTAGATGCGAGCCGGCTCGGCGCCGGCTCTCGTCTCACTCGGCACGCTTTTCGACGAGGTCTTCGAGCGTGACCTCCACCTCGACCCCGTCGTCGGTGCGGCGCACGATCGCGGTTTGCCGCAGGACGTTCTGCTTCACCACCTCGCCGTCGCCCTTGAGCGACGTCACGCGCGTGCCGACGCGTGGCAGGGCGCGGCGCAGCTCGAGGTAGGTGTCGTATTCGTAGCGCAGGCAGCACTTCAGCCGTCCGCACATGCCGGAGAGCTTCGAGGGATTGAGCGACAGGCCTTGCTCCTTGGCCATCTTCACCGACACCGCCTGGAACTCGCGCAGCCAGGTCGAGCAACAGAGCTCGCGCCCGCACGGTCCGATGCCGCCGATCAGCTTGGTCTCGTCGCGCGCGCCGATCTGCTTCATCTCGATGCGGATGTGCAGCGTCTGCGCGAGGTCGCGGACGAGCTCGCGGAAATCGACGCGGCCTTCGGCGCAGAAGTAGAAGATCGCCTTGCTGGCGTCGAACAGGTACTCGACCTGGACGAGCTTCATGCTCATGCGACGCTCGCGGATGCGCGTCAGGCACAACCGACGCGCCTCGTGCTCGTGCTGGAGGTTCGCTTCGTGACGCGCGAGGTCGCGGGCGTCCGCCTTGCGCAGCACCCTCGGCGGGCGCGCGCCGAGCTCCGCAGCCCCGACCGGCGTCGCGGGACGCGCCACGGTCGCGAACGCGGCCCCGCGCTCGGTCTCGACCACGACGAGATCGCCGGCGCCGAGCAGCAATCCGCCGGCGTCGAAGTCGTAGAGCTTGCCGGCCGTCTTGAAGGTGACGCTGGTGAACGAGACCGCGGACCCGGCAGGCGCGACGGCGGTCTCGGACGTAGGTTCTTCGGTCACGATCAACTCGCGAACTGCAGCAGCATGCGGACGAGCGTCAGGTTGCGGTTGGCGTTCTGCCGCAAGGCGACGATCGTACCATACGTGATCTCGAGATTGCGAAGGCTGGCCGCGATCGAGAGGGCGGGAAGGTCCGTCGCGAGATCGGCGTTGCGCAGCTCCGCATCGGCGCCGAGCACGCGCTGCCGGAGCGCGTCGCGGTACCACGACGCGATCACCGTCAGGGCCGGCACGAGATCCTTGTCTTCGGAGACGAGCTCCTGCGCGAAGTCGGCGAGCGCCTTGAAGCCGCCGCGGCCCGCCGCCGCGAGCCGGGTGAGGATCTCGCGACGCCGGTGCGCGAAGAACTCGACGTCGAGAGCGAGCGCCTGGCCGGGGCTGCCCTCGGCGTAGGCGGCGAGTGCGCGCGCCTCCGGACCGCCGCGTCCGTGCGTCTCGAGGATCGCGATGACGTCCGCGGTCGGGAGCGGATCGAACGTGACGCGTTGACAGCGTGAGAGGATCGTCGGCGCCAAGGCCGACGCGTTCACCGCGACGAGCACGAGCACGGTGTCGCCGCCGGGCTCTTCGAGCGTCTTCAAGAGGGCGTTCTGCGCTTGCAAGGTCAGGTAGTCGGCGTCGTTGACGATGCCGATCTTCGGATGCGCGCTCATGGCGCGGAACCCGAGCTCGCGCTGCAGCTCGCGTACCTGCTCGATCACGATGTCGCGACGCTCGGGCAACGGACCCATGACCACGCGCACGTCGGGATGCGTGCCGGCGACGATGGTGCGGCACGCGTCGCACGTCCCGCACGCGTCGAAGGGCGCGACGTCGCAATGGAGCCCGAGCGCCAGAGCGCGCGCCGTCGCGAGCTTGCCGACGCCGGCGGGGCCGGTGAAGAGCAGCGCGTGCGCCAGGCGCCGGCGCTCCCAGGCGCGGCGCAGAAAGCCGATCGCGCGCTCCTGGCCGCGGACGTCGCCGAGGCGCACGGCATGCGGCGCGGCTGCGGTCGCGTCGCGTCGCGGGCGGGCGCTCATCGGCCGCGCTCCGCCAACCAACCGTCGACGACGCGCGCGATCGCGTCGCGCACGGCGGCGATGTCGCCGCTCGCGTCGATGCGCCGGATGCGTGTCGGCTCGGCGGCGGCGAGCGCCAGGAATCCGGCGCGCACGCGCTCGTGGAAGGCGTCGTCGAGCGATTGATAGCGATCGGCGGCGCGGCGCGGCCGCGTCACGGCGACGGCGAGCGGGCAGTCGAGGAGCAGCGTCAGGTCGGGGGCGATCCCGTCGCGGCTCTCTTCGTCCCAGCGCCGTATGCGCGCGATCTCCGCCTCACGGCCGTAGCCCTGGTAGGCGATCGTCGAGTCGGCGAAGCGGTCGCAGAGCACGGTCGCGCCCGCGGCGAGCGCCGGCGTGATCACTCGCCGGACGTGCTCGACGCGGTCGGCGAGAAAGAGGAGCAGCTCGGTGCGGGGCTCGAGCGCGACGTCCGACTCGAGGAGCAGGCGCCGCAGCTCGCGTCCGAGCGGCGTCGCCCCGGGCTCGCGGGTCGTGACGACGCGGTGGCCGCGCGCACGGAGATGCGCCGCGAGCGGCTCGATCTGCGTGCTCTTGCCGGCGCCGTCGACGCCCTCGATCGTGATCAGCGCGCCCGGTCGTGTCGATGAATCCGCCAGATGGATGCTCCGCGAAGAGGCGGACTGTAGCCCGCGATCGCAAAGCGGTCCAGGCGCGCGCGCGTCTCAGTCGGTCGGGGATTCCGGATCGGCGTTGCGGGGCGTGCTCGGACTCTCGCCGAGCACGAGGCGGACTCCGTAGATCAGCTGCTGCGCGGAGAAGGGCTTGGTGATGTAGTAGTCGGCGCCTTCTTTGTAGCCGGAGAGCACGTCCTCGTCGCGGCTCTTCGCGGTGACGAGGATGACGGGGAGCGACGCGGTCTCGGGCTTTTCCTTCAAGCGGTTCAGCACCTCGATCCCGCTCATGTTCGGCATCATGATGTCGAGGAGCACGCAGTCGGGACGGCACGCCGCGATGCGCTCGAGCGCGCTCACGCCGTCGAGGGCGGTGTCGACGGTGTAGCCCTTGGCGGTGAGGAAGCTCGCGGTGATGTGGGCGACGTCCTCGTTGTCGTCGACGACCAGGATCCGATGGCTCATCCGACCCTCCGTTCTGCGTCTCGCTAGAAGAGCTCGCGCACGGCGAGCACCCGGGCGCGCGCCGGCAAGGGCGCCAGCCGCGCGGCCCAGGCGATGGCGTCGCTGCTCGCGCGCACCATGCCGCGCCCGCGCGCGTCGAGCGCGGGTGTGCCTGCGGCCCAGAGGGCGCCGCAGACGTGCAGCGTGCCCGTAGTGGTGACCTCGACGCCGCCCGCGGCGGCGAGGACGCCGGTGAAGTCGAGCGTGCCGGTGATGCGCAGGCGCCCGCTGGTGTAGAGGACGCCGGCGCCGCTCACTGCACCGTCGATCGCGACGTCGTCGTCGACGATCGTCAGCTGCGGCGCGGCCGTGGTGCCGAGACTGACGGGGAGGGCGGAGGGTGCGAGTCGGACCGCCGCGTTGCTGCCGGCGAGCGGCGTGAGATCCGGCGGCCCGCGCCGGGTGACGCTCGGCGTTCCGCCGGCTCCGGCGACCTGCTCGGGATGGTCGAGCGGAGGCATGAAGGCGGCCTCCGGTATCGACACGCCCGCACGTGTGCGTCCGTTTCCTGGCATCGTGCATCCAGTTTCCATCGAGCCGTCACGGCCGTCTAGTCGGAAATCGCCTGTCAAATTGCTGACACCTCCGGCGAGTGTCGCAGCGCCGGGGAAAAATGGCGCGGCCTCACGGCCGACGACCGCCTCCAATCGCCGCCGTACCGGTGCGGGACCGGCGGCGGTGATGCGTACGACGATGCGCCGGTTGACGTCGATTCCGGGGTCGTCGGGCGTCTCGTCGCCGTCGTCGCGAAGCTCGGCCGCGTAGGCTCCCGCGGGTGGGTCGGCCGAGCCGCCGGCGCGCGCCGCCAGCGCGGCGGTGAAGGTCGTGCCCGGCGCCATCGCCGCGACCGTGTCCGCGAGTCCGGCCTCGGCGAGATACCACGCCTGTGCGGCGTCGCGATCGACGCGGGCACGCGCCAGCGTCGTGCGTGCGAGCTCCGCGAGGAGCGCCGCGGCGCCGCCGGCGAGCGCGAGCGCGAGCAACGCGCTCACGAGCGCGCTGCCGCTGGCGTCGAACGCGACGAGCACGGCGGCGCCGGGACGGCGCGATGACGGCCCGGCGTCGGCGCTCATCGATTGAGGAGCCGCCCGGCGCCGCGCATCCGCAGCGCGGCGTGCGTGTCGGTGGCGCGGAGCGCGAGCTCGATGGTCATGGCGCGCACGGCGGCGCTCGCGCCCGGTACGAGCGGATCGAGCTCGACGCCCGCGGCGTCGAGGTAGCCGAGACGGAATCCCCCCGGCGCCAGGTCCGAAAGGAGCGGCAGGCTCTGCTGCCCGACGATACGCTGGAGCGTGTCGCCGCCGTTCGCGGTGCGATACGTGATCTGCTCTTCGGAGGCGGGGTCGACGTCGCCGCTGCCGTCGAGGTCGGCGCCGAGGATCACGCCGGTCCCGCTCGCGGCGGAGATCCCGACGATGCCGCGCGCGGCGGGATCGTAGCCGGCGAGGCGGACGTCGCGCACGATCTGGTCGATCGCGCCTGCCGCCGCCATACCCGCCTCCGCGACCGCGGCGGCGCGCAGGCGCGCCACGAGAATCGTCGTGAGGAGCGCGGTGAACGCCGCCATCGTCGCCAGGGCGAGCAGAGTCGCGACCATCAGCTCGACGAGCGTCAGGCCGGCGGGTGGGCGCCGCGGCATCGTCACTCGGCCGTCTGTATCCGTGTCCGGAGGTCAAGCGGCGGCGTGTTCGGCACCGTGACGCGGACGGCGAGCGCCGCGACACCGTCGGCGTCACGCGCCACCTCGAGGTGCCGCGCGACGACGCCGAGGTCGGGATCGAGCACGGTGGTGTCTTCGGAGGTCGCCGGGGCGCCGCGCGCCTGCGCGAGCGCGAGCTCGCGCGCCGCGAGCGTGACCAGGCGCTCGAGCACGACGGCGCCGCCGAGCGCGCGCAGGTTGGCGGCCGCGGCGGCGGCGACGACACTCGCCGCGAGCGCCAGCAACGCGAGCGCCGCGAGCGCCTCGACGAGCGTCGAACCGTGGACGCCGGGCCCTCTCCTCCGCCTCACGGGTCCACCGGAAGAATGGTGATGCGCCCGCGCTGATTCAGGCGCAGCGCCCGCGCCGTGCCACGCCGGTCGGCGAGCGTGATCGTGCCGTTCTCCGCCTGGCCGCGTGGAGAGAAGACGAAGCTGCCACCCGAGTTCACGGCGACGACGCGGATGCCGCGTGGCAGCGGTCGATCGAGGTCGCGATGGTAGGCGCCGCGGTCGTCCGCCTGCTCGCGCCAGTAGCGATCCGCGCCCGCGGTGAAGACCATCCGCACCCGCCGCGCCGAGGCGACGGCGAGCGTGCGCGCGGCTTGGAGATCGGCGGCGACCTGATGGAGCCCGGAGTCGAGCTGCATGGCGGCGTCGACGCGCGGCCACACGAGCGCGGCCGTGCCGGTCATGATGCCGACGACGCCGAGCGTGACGACGAGCTCGAGCAGCGAGAACGCCGCTCGCTGCGTGAACGACGGTACCAGCACGCGCGCCTCCCGATCCCTCGTGACCAGGCGACGTTCTAGCGCCGGCCGGTGCTACGCACATGCCTACTCGTAGGCAGGGCGAGGAGGGAATCAGGCGCCGAAGTAGAAGGCGAGAATGCGGTTGCCGAAGAAGAGGGAGACGAGCGCGCCGCCGGCGAGGAACGGACCGAACGGAATCGCGAGCTTGGTGTCGGCGCGCTGATACAGCATGAGGCCGATGCCGATCACCGATCCGATCAGCGACGCCACCATCAGGGTCACGAAGACGCTCTGCCATCCGAGAAAGGCGCCGATCATCGCCAGCAGCTTGACGTCGCCGCCACCCATGCCTTCCTGGCCGCGGATCGCCTGGTACGCGCCGGCGATCGCGAGCAGGACGCCACCGCCGGCGAGCATGCCGAGGAGCGCGCCCACGGGGGTCACCAGCGGCGACACGAAGGACACCGCGAGGCCGACCGCGATCCCGGGCAGGCTGATGACGTCGGGGATGATGCGATGGTCGAGGTCGATGAAGGTGATCGTCACGAGCGCGGCGGCGAACGCGAAGTAGCCGGCGAACGCCAGGGTCGTTCCGAGCCGCAGCCAGAGCGCGACCGCGAGCGCGCCGGTCAGGAGCTCGACGACCGGGTAGAGCGGTGAGATACGCGTCCCGCACGCGCGGCAGCGGCCGCGCAAGAGCACGTAGCTCAGCACCGGCACGTTGTCGTACCACGCGATCTCGTGTCCGCAGGAGGGACAGTGCGATCGCGGCCGCACGATCGAGCGCTCCTCCGGAAGCCGGACGATGCAGACGTTCAAGAAGCTGCCGATCATCGCGCCGAGCACGAAGACCGCGGTGATCACGGACCCGTCCATACGCTCGTCATTCTAGCAGAAGACGGCGCGCCTGGCGCCGCAGAGGATGAGATCGCCGAAGCTCGCGTGTCCCCGAAAACAGAAACGCGGGCGGGCCTCGAGGGCCCGCCCGCGCTGCGCAGGATCACGCGGTGGTAAGTGGTAGTTTAGGCGCAGATCATGTTCGGGTCGGTGCCTGTCGGCTGGCTGGACCATGTGCACGTGATGCCGGTACCCTTCGGGCTGGTGCAGGTAACCACGAACTTCGTGGCATCGCCCGTCGGGATGGTGACGGTGACGTCGGCCGAATTCACGAAGCCGGGCAGGAGAGTCGGGTCTGTCGCATAGGTGGCCTTGTCGACGAAGTACGCCTCTTCGGCGGTGGCCGCGTTGCGGCAGTCGCTGTTGGCGCGCGCGTCGAAGCCCCGGGCGCGGTAGGCTGCGAACTGCGGGATCGCGATGGCGGCGAGGATACCGATGATCGCCACGACGACCAGAAGTTCGATCAAGGTGAAACCGGACTGTTTGTTCTTTGCCTGCATTGTTGCCTCCTATTGTCGGGCCGCCTTGGCTGGCTTCCCGAGAGAGTGTGTTGACCGTCAGCGGAGCAAGGCCGGTGCCAGACGCCCTCTCGCTCGTGACCGCCCGACCGGTGCGGACGCGATCCCGCGGTGAGAGCAGCGTTTTTGTGCGCCGGCTCTCCGAGAGCACTGATTCGGGTGGGCGCAGGCGTCGCCAGTTCGTGTGCGCATGCGCATTGCGGGCGCTGGGGAAGGACGGACAAGGGCCGTCGGTTTCGCGAGCGGTGACAATTTCTGCCCGTCACAATCGTGTCAGGCGCCGTCGGATGGCCCGAGGTCGAGGTCGTCGTCACCGCCGGCGAGCCCGTATTTCGAGAGCCGGTGGCGGAGC
This sequence comes from Binatia bacterium, assembly GCA_041476145.1. Taxonomy (GTDB): domain Bacteria; phylum Desulfobacterota; class Binatia; order UTPRO1; family UTPRO1; genus DP-19. The sequence goes on along the minus strand of JBGOSW010000044.1, from coordinate 3,400 downwards.
GAGCGATACTTGATGCCGAGCAGCTCGGCGGCGCGCTTGCGGACGCCGTCGGCGCGGTCCAGCGCCGCCAGCAGCATGTCCTTCTCGTAGGTGGCGAGCTGATCGTCGAGGCTGCGGCCGGCGACGAAGAGGGGCGGCAGGGCGGGCTCCGGCTGCGGGCGAGGGTGGGGTTGTGCCGGGCTTTCTTGGTGCGGGAGAAGATGCGCCGGCAGGTCGTGCTCGGTCAGGAGGTCGCCCTCGCAGAGCGTCACCGCGTGATCGACGATGTTTTCGAGCTCACGAATGTTCCCCGGGTACGAGTACGTCGCGAGCGTCCGCATGGTACGCGGCGACACTTTGGCGACCGCTTTGCCGTGTCGCGTAGCGCAGCTTCGCAGCACGTGCGCCAGCAGGATCGGGATGTCCTCCGGCCGCGCGCGCAGCGGCGGCGTCTCGATGCGGATGACGTTCAAGCGGTAGTACAGGTCTTCGCGGAACTGATTCGTCGCGATCAGGCGCTCGATGTCGCGATTGGTCGCGGCGACGACGCGCACGTCGACGGCGATCGGGGTGCCGCCGCCGACGGGGACGATCTGATGGTCTTGCAGCACGCGCAGCAGCCGCACCTGCAGCGTCGGCGGCAGCTCGCCGATCTCGTCGAGGAAAATGGTGCCGCCGTTCGCTTGGCGAAAGAGCCCCGGTCGGTCGGCGATCGCGCCGGTGAACGCGCCGCGGACGTGGCCGAAGAACTCGCTCTCGATCAGCGTCGCGGGGATGGCGCCGCAGTTCACGGCGACGAACTCGCGCTTCGCGCGTGGGCTGCGCGCATGCACGGCGCGCGCGACCAGCTCTTTGCCGGTGCCGCTCTCGCCGGTGATGAGGACCGTCGAGTCCGTGGGCGCGATCTTCTCGATGAGGGCGAACATGCGGCGCATGACCTCGCTCTCGCCGACGAGGCCCTCGAAGCTGGTGATCGGCAGGTCGCGGAGCGGCTGCACGCTGCTCGCGTACGCCTCGAGGGCATCCTGCTCGCGGAGCCGCGACTCCATGTCGCGCACGGTCGTGACGTCCTGGACGACGTACACGCACGCGACCGGGAGCTGAAAGGTGTCGGTGACCGTCGCGCTCTTCACGCGCAGGACGCGCCGCGTGTCCGCGTCCCCGAGGGTGAACTCCACCGACTCTCCGTCGCTCGGCAACGCGACGGAGGCCGGCAGCAGCGTGCTCAGGGAGCCGCCCGCCGCGGCGATGGGGTCGAACCCGAGGATTTCCGCCGCCGACGGGTTGGCGGAGGTGATGCGTCCGGCGCCGTCGGTCACGATCAGGCCGTGATCGATGGAGTTGACGACGAGCCGCTGCAGATCTTCGATGCGCCCGAGCGCTTGGCGCTGCTGTTCGAGCAGGCGCTCCGCCGCGGCGAGCTGCGTCGTGAGATAGCGGGCAAGCGTCGCGATCGCGAAGAACGACGCCACGTTGGTGAGGTGCGTGAAGAGGTTCTGGGTCAGGTGTACGTCGCCGGTGATGAACGCGAGGAGCGCGATCACCGCGGCGTAGGCGATCGTCGCGGCGACGGCGGTCAGCGTGATGCCGCGGCCGAGACGCAGGAGCGCGGCGTTCAAGATGACCACGTTGTAGAGCACGGGGAGCGGGCTCTGCAGCGCGCCCGTCAACACGATCATCAGGCTCACCAGCCCGAGGTCGACGAAGATCTGGACCGCGGCGTAGAGGAAGACCCGGCGTACGCTCGGCAGGAAGAGCCCCGAGATCGCCGTGATGCCGTAGCCGAGCGCGATGAGGCCGAGGATCGCATCGGGCACGGTGGACACGTGCTCGCCGAAGTAGAGCATGGCGACGCCACCGAAGAACGCCGACACCAAGAGCAGGCGGACGAGGAGGAACCACCCCAGGCGGGCGCGGAGGTCCGTCGCGGGCGCGGTGGCGACGCCGCGCTCTCCCGCTGCGCCCACTGCCATCTACCCGAGAACCGAGCCGAGCTTGAAGATCGGCAGGTACATCGAGATCACCAGTCCGCCGATGACGCCGCCGAGAAAGAGAATGACCATCGGTTCCATGAGGGCGGTCAGATTGGCGACCGCGTTGTCGACCTCGTCCTCGTAGAAGTCGGCGATCTTCTGCAGCATGGCGTCGAGCGAGCCCGTGGTCTCGCCGACCGCGATCATTTGGCACACCATCGGAGGGAACACCTTGCTCGCGATGAGCGGCTCGGCGATCGTCTTGCCCTCGCTGATGCTGCTGCGGGTGGCGAAGATCGCCTCCTCGACGATCTTGTTTCCGGCGGTGCGGCCGGTGATCGCCAGCGCGTCGAGGATCGGGACGCCGGAGGACACCAGCGTTCCGAGCGTGCGCGTGAAGCGGGCGATCGCGGTCTTGCGGATGAGGTCGCCGAAGACCGGAACCCGCAGCATGAACTTGTCGATGTAGTAGTGGCCGCGGTCGGTGCGATAGGTGACGACCACCGCGCCGGCGATGCCGATGATCCCGACGAGGATGTACCAGAAATACGCGATGGTGGCGTTCGAGAGGTTGATCACGAATTGCGTCGGCGCCGGCAGCGCCTGGCCGAAGCTGTGAAAGAGCTCGGCGAAGACCGGGATGACGTAGACGAGCAGGATGCCGGTCACGAGCACGGCGGCGGCGATGATGCAGGCGGGATAGATCATCGCCCCTTTGATCTTGCTCTTCAGCTTGACGACCTTCTCCATGTAGCTCGCGAGACGTTGGAGGATGGTGTCGAGGATGCCGCCCACCTCACCGGCCGCGACCATGTTGCAGTAGAGGTCGGTGAAGATCTTCGGGTGACGCTTCAACGACGCGGCGAAGGTCGAGCCCGCCTCCACCTGTTCTTTGACGTCGCGGATGGCTCGGGCGAAGGGCTTGCTGTCGGCCTGCGCCGACAGGATCTCGAGGCACTGCACGAGCGGCAGGCCGGCATCGATCATGGTGGCGAACTGGCGCGTGAAGATGACGATGTCGCGTTGCTTGACCGGGCTGCCGAACGACGGCAGCTTGATCTCGAAGTCGAGCCCGCGGCCTTTCTCGCGGATCTTCTCCGCGATCGGCTGGATGCGCTGCGCGCGCAGGCGAGCGATCACCGCTTGACGCGTCGTGGCCTCCATCTCGCCACGCATGGTCTCGCCGCGCGGCGAGACGCCGACCCATTGGAACATCGCCATCGGTGTCGCTCCTTACCGCCCGTGTCCTAGCGCCGGCCCGCCGGGCGCACCGCGGCGACCGCGGGAGGCTGCACGAGCATGGTCTTCAGCTCCTCGGGCTCGGTCGCGTGGCCGAGCGCCTCCTCCTCGGTGATCAACCGCCGACGGAAGAGGTCGAGGAGCGATTGGCTCATCGTCTGCATGGACCACTTCTGCTGTCCGATCTGCATCTGCGAGTAGATCTGGTG
>JBGOSW010000043.1:0-26964 GCA_041476145.1 Binatia bacterium | reverse complement strand
GGCGGCCAGCAGAATACACCAGGGGGAGAACCACGATGACGATGATCGGCCAACCCGAACCCGAATGGAGTGCGCTCGCCTACGTCAACGGCGAGCAGAAGACCCTCAGCAGCAAGAACTACAAAGGCAAGTGGCACGTGCTCTATTGGTACCCGCTCGACTTCACCTTCGTTTGCCCGACCGAGATCAAGGGCTTTCAATCACTCCTCGGCGACTTCCGTGACGACAAGACGGAGGTGATCGGCGTGAGCACCGACTCGTTCTTCTCGCACAAGGCCTGGTTCGCGGATCGCAAGACGTTCCCCGAAACGATCACCCATCCCGTCCTCGCCGACACCAACCACGCCGTGAGCCGCGCGTTCGGCGTCCTCAAAGAGGATCAAGGCATCGCCTACCGCGCCACGGTGGTCGTCGACGACAAGGGGATCATCCGCTCGATCTCGCAGAACGACTTGAGCGTCGGCCGCAGCCCCGGCGAAGTACTGCGCACGGTGCAGGCGCTGCAGAGCGGCGGCCTGTGCGGCGCCGATTGGAAGAAAGGGCAGTCCTTCGTCGGCTGACGTGGGCCGTCTCGAGCACATCGACGGGGGCAACTGGGAGGATTTCCTGCGCGCCCCCGTCGCCGTCCTCATGCTCGGTAAGAGCGACTGCGAGGCGTGCGCCGGCTGGACCGACGAGCTCACGCGCTTCCTCGACGCCGACCGCGAGTGGACGCACGTCCGCTTCGGCAAGATGCTGCTCGACAAGGGCGGCCTCGTCGCCTTCAAGCGCGCGCATCCGTGGATCGCCGAGCTCGAGGTGCTGCCGTTCAACCAGATCTTCGTCGCCGGCGCACGCAGCAAGTCGTTCGCCGGCAGCGGCGTCGAACGCCTCCGCAACCGTCTCAGTCAGGTCGCCGCCCCCTGACCGCACGGCGCGACGGCGCGCCCGGTGTCCCCTGGCGTCGCCACCGCGGCCGATCTAGGACCAATCACCGATGACGACCGCCACCGCCGACGATCCCGCCGCCTGCCTCGCCGCCACCACGCTGCTCGACGCCGACCACCCCGAGGTGCGCGCCTTCGCGGCGACGGCGATCGGCGATGCGACCGATCCGGTAACGCGCGCCGTCCGTCTCTACTACGCGGTGCGCGACGACCTGCGCTACGATCCGTACGCAATCGATTTCACCCCCGCGGGCTTTCGCGCCAGCGCCGTGCTGGCGCGCCGACGCGGCTTCTGCGTCACCAAGGCCGGCGTCCTCGCCACGGTCGCGCGCTCGGCCGGCATCCCGGCGCGTCTCGGGTTCGCCGACGTCCGCAACCACCTCGCAACCGCGCGACTGCGGCGGATGATGGGCACCGACGTCTTCTACTACCACGGCTATACCGAGCTCTGGCTCGACGGCGCGTGGCGGAAGGCGACGCCGGCCTTCAACCTCGAGCTCTGCCGGCGGTTCCGTGTGCAGCCGCTCGAGTTCGACGGCCGCAGTGACGCGATCTTTCATCCCTACGACGCCGACGGGCGCCAGCACATGGAGTACCTCCACGACCGCGGCACGCGCACCGACATGCCGCTCGACGAGATCCGTGAAGCGATGCAGCGCTACTATCCGGGGCTCGGGACGGGAGCGGCGCCCGGCGGCGACTTCCACGCCGAGGCCGCGGCGGAGCGCTAGCCGCCGCCGAGCTCGGCGTGGCGGCCGACGTTCACCACTTCGGCGTACGACTCGCCGAACGCGTCCAGGAAGCGCGGCACATCGTCCATGGCGAGCGGATCGACGTCGAGGCCGACGTGGATCGTGTCGCGATAGCTGTAGAGCGCGATCGCGACCGGGTGGTCACCGACGAGCGGAGCGTACGGGAAGATCGCCTCGATCGTGGCACCGGCGAGATAGCACGTCTCCCGAGGACCGGGAACGTTCGTACACACCAAGTTGGTGCGGAAAGTCTGTTGACGACCGACCTCGGTCGCGAGCACGAGCGGTAGGCGTGTGAGCGCGCTTGCCAGAATCGGATAGAGCGTCGCCCGCCGGTCCGCCTTCACCTCGCCCATCCGCGCCTGGATGATGCGTAGCCGCCGCACCGGGTTGGGCTCGCCGATCGGCAGGTCCATCGCGAGCAATGCAATGCGGTTGCCGGCGCTGCCGTCGGGGCCGTCGCGCAGGCTGACGGGGACGAGCGCGCGCAGCTCCTTCACGTCGGCGCCGTGCGCGGTGTGCCAGCGATGCAGCGCGCCGCTGACGATCGCCAGGACCATGTCGTTGTTGGTCGCGCCGAGTCGCCGGCGCGCGGCGTCGATCTCGATCAGGGACATCTCGAAGGTCGTGAGCGCGCGCGACAAGCTCCGGCGCTGGTGCAGCGGGCTCGCGGCGCGTGTGCGCCCGAGCTCGGTCCCGAAGCCGTACACGCGGCGGAGGACGCTCGGCAGCGCAGCGAGCGTATCCACGGGGTGCAGCAGCGTCTCCGCGACCGAACGGGCGATGGCGACGTTCGCGCCGATGAGCTCGCGCGCGTTGTGCCGGACGGCGCGCCACAGCCGCGCGCCGAGGTCCACCGAGCGCGGCGGGTGCATGCGCGCCGCGACGCCGGCGCGGCCGTCGCGCGCCGCGAGGAGCGCGGTCAAGAGCTGCGTGCCGCCGACGCCGTCGACGAGACAGTGATGGACCTTCAGGAAGACGGCGCCGCGTCCGTCGAGCAGGCCCTCGGCGCGATACGCCTCCCAGAGCGGGCGGTCGCGGTCGAGCGGACTCGCGAACAGCGGACCGAGCTCCGCCAAGAGCTCGGCCGTTCCGCCGGGAGCCGGCACGGCCAGTGCGCGCAGATGGTAGTCGATGTCGAACTGCGGATCATCCACCCACTCGGGGGGCGCGAGGTTGAAGGGCACCTCGAGGACGCGCTGGCGCAGGCGCGGAATGCCCGCGATCAAGCGCTGGAACTCGTCGGCGATCCGTTCGGACGGCGGCAGGTGATCGAGGAGCATCAGGACGCCGAACGTGGAGCGCAGCTCGGGGACGGCGTCGAGGTGCCAGAAAAGCGTGTCACTCGCGTTCATGCGATCGTTCCATCGCAGCGTGGTCGGCGTCGTCATGATGTTTCCTCGGCTCAGCGCATCGCGGTGCGCAGCGCGTACGAGCGCAGCACTCGCAGGTAGTTCGCGCGCTCGAACGCCGCCGGCTCGGCGACGGCGCGCTGGCTCATGCTGCCGCGCATCTGGCGGATCGACTCGTACTCGTGCGCCTCCATCCACGCGAGAAGCTCGGCGCGCAACGCCGCGACGTGCTCGATCCCGTGCGCGAGCAGCGCCGAGGCCATCATCGCGACCGCGGCGCCGGCCATCATCGCTTTCAGAACGTCGACGGCGGTGTGCACACCGCCGGTGACGGCGAGGTCGGCGCGCACGTGCCCGTAGAGGATCGCCACCCAGCGCAGCCGCAAGCGCAGCTCCTCGGACGTGCTGAGCACGAGATTCGGCACCACCTCGAGCTGCTCGATGTCGAGATCGGGCTGGTAGAAGCGGTTGAAGAGCACCAGCGCGTCGGCGCCGGCGGCGTCGAGCCGAGCGGCGACGTTCGCGAAGGCGCTGAAGTACGGGCCGAGCTTCACCGCAACCGGGATCGACACCGTCGCCTTCACCGCACGCACGAGTTCGACGTAGGTCGCCTCCACCTCCGTCCCTTCGACCTCCGGGTCGGTCGGGATGTAGTAGACGTTCAGCTCGATCGCGGCGGCGCCCGCCTCGGCGATGCGCCGTGCGTAGTCGACCCAGCCGCCGGCGGAGATCCCGTTCAGGCTGCCGATCACCGGGATCGCGACCGCCTCGCTGGCACGGCGGACGTGCTCGAGGTAGCCCTCCGGACCGAGGTTGTAGTCGCCCATGTCGGGGAAGTACGAGAGCGCCTCGGCGTAGCTCTCGGCGCCGTGCGAGAGGTGATGGTCGAGGTCGTGGCTCTCGATCAGCATTTGCTCCTCGAAGAGCGAGGGCAGAATCACGGCGCCCGCCCCGGCGTCCTCGGCGCGCCGGATGCAATCGAGCCGCTCGGTGAGCGGCGACGCCGAGACGACGAGCGGGGTCGCGAGATCGAGCCCGAGATAGCGTGTCGTCAGGTCGCTCATGGCTTTGCCGCCGGCGCGTCCGCGGTGAACGCCGCCAGATGCTCGTAGAGCCGCCAGCGCCGCGCGATGTCGCGCTCGGCGAGCACGAGCGCGCGCGCCGCCGCATCGGGCTGCGCGTGCGCCAGCATCGTGTAGCGCGTCTCGTTGTAGGCGTAGCTCTTGAAGGGCAACGTCGGCGGCTTGCAGTCGAGCTGCAGCGCCGGCTTCCCCTGCTCCGTCAGCCGCGGATCGTAGCGGAAGATCGGCCACGCGCCGGCGAGCACCGCCGCCTTCTGCTGCGCCAACCCGTGCACCATGTCGTAGCCGTGCGCGATGCAGTGGCTGTAGGCGATGATGAGCGACGGGCCGTCGTAGGCCTCGGCCTCGAGGAAGGCGCGGACGGTGCGCTGGTCGTCGGCGCCCATCGCGACCGTGGCGACGTAGACGTTGCCGTACGTCGTCGCCAGCAGCCCGAGGTCTTTCTTCGCCTGCTCCTTTCCGCCGACCGCGAACTTCGCGGTCGCCCCGCGCGGCGTCGCCTTCGACATCTGCCCGCCGGTGTTCGAATAGACCTCGGTGTCGAGCACGAGGATGTTCACGTTCGCCCCCGAGGCGAGGACGTGATCGAGGCCGCCGTACCCGATGTCGTAGGCCCAGCCGTCGCCGCCGACGATCCAAACACTCGCGGGGACGAGGGCATCGGCGACGCTCATCAGCTCGTGCGCCTCGGGTGTATCGAGCGCGGCCAGGCGCACGCGCACCTCGCGCACGCGCGCACGCTGCGCGGCGACGTCGGCGTCTCTCGAGTGCGGCGCGTCACAGAGCGCGCTGACGAGCGCGTCGCCGAGGAGCGGCGCCAGGCGGCGGCAGAGCGCGCGCGCGTACGCCGCCTGGTGATCGTGCGCCAGCCGCATGCCGAGGCCGAACTCGGCGTTGTCCTCGAACAGCGAGTTCGACCACGCCGGCCCGTGCCCCTCGGCGTTCACCGTCCACGGCGTCGTCGGCAGATTGCCGCCGTAGATCGACGAGCAGCCGGTGGCGTTCGCGACCAGCGCGCGATCGCCGAAGAGCTGGCTCACGAGCTTCAGATACGGCGTCTCGCCGCAGCCGGCGCAGGCGCCGGAGAACTCGAAGAGCGGCTGCAGAAGCTGGACATCCTTCACCTGCGCCAGATTGAGCGGCGCACGATCGATCTCGTCGAGGCGCAGGAAGAACTCCCACGCGCCCTGCTCGACGGCCTGCACCGGCGCGATCGGCCGCATGTTGATCGCCTTGGTCCGGCTCTCGCGCTTGTCTTTCGCCGGGCAGATCTCGACGCAGAGCCCGCACCCGGTGCAGTCGTCGGGCGAGACCTGGAGAGTGTAGACGCGGTCCGGCAGCTCGCGCCAGCGCGCCGGGCGCGACTTCCACCCCTCCGGCGCGGCGCTCGCCCGCGCCGGGTCGTAGACCTTGGCGCGGATCACCGCATGCGGACAGACCAGGACGCACTTGCCGCACTGGATGCAGAGGTCGGGCTCCCAGATCGGGATCTCCGCCGCGATCGCCCGCTTCTCCCACTGCGTCGTGCCGACCGGCCAGGTGCCGTCGACCGGGAACGCGCTCACCGGGAGGGCATCGCCCTCGCCGGCGATCAAGCGCGCCGTCACGTCGTGCACGAAGGCGGGCGCGGTGGCGGGAACGACCGGCGGGCGCGGACGCCCGTCGACGGGCGCGTCGGCGACCGCCACTTCGTGGAGGTGCGCCAGCGTCGCGTCGACCGCGGCGCAATTGCGGCGCACGACCGCCTCGCCGCGCTTCCCGTACGCCTTCGCGATCGTGCCCTTGATCGCCGCGATCGCCGTCGCGGGAGGCAGCACGCCGGAGAGCGCGAAGAAGCACGTCTGCATGACCGTGTTGATGCGTCCGCCCATGCCGGCGTCGGCGGCGACGCGCGCGGCGTCGATGACGAACAGGCGCAGCCGGCGCTCGCGGATCGTCTGTTGCACCTCGCGCGGCAGATGACGCCAGACGTCGTCCGGGCCGAACGGGCTGTTCACGAGGAGAATGGCGCCCGCCTCCGCGAGACCCAGGACGTCGACGCGGTCGAGAAATCCGAATTGATGAACGCCGACGAAACTCGCGCGTTCCACGAGGTAGGGCGCCGCGATCGGCGCCGCGCCGAAGCGCAGGTGCGAGATCGTCATCGAGCCCGACTTCTTCGAGTCGTACACGAAGTAGCCTTGCGCGTGGAGGTCGGTCTCCTCGCCGATGATCTTGATCGTGCTCTTGTTGGCGCCGACGGTGCCGTCGGCGCCGAGCCCGTAGAAGACCGCGCGCACCGCCGCCGGATCCTCGAGCGTGAACGCCGCATCCCAGTCGAGGCTGGTGTGCGTGACGTCGTCGTGGATACCGACGGTGAAATGATTCCGCGGTCGCGGGGATACCAGCTCGTCGAGTACCGCACGCGCCATCGCCGGCGTGAACTCCTTCGAGGAGAGACCGTAGCGACCGCCGACGACCCGTGCCGTCCGACCCGCCTCGGCGAGCGCGGCGACGACGTCGAGATAGAGCGGCTCGCCGACGCCGCCCGGCTCCTTGGTGCGGTCGAGGGTCGCGATCGCACGCACGCTCGGCGGCAGCGCGTCGACGAAGTGCGCGACCGAGAACGGCCGGAAGAGACGCACCGTCACCAGGCCGACCTTCTCGCCGTTCGCGACCAGGTGGCGGACGGTCGCCGCCGCCGTCTCCGCGCCCGAGCCCATCATCACCAGCACGCGCTCGGCGTCGGCGGCGCCGACGTAGTCGAACAGCCGGTACGGCCGTCCCGTCCGCGCCGTCAGCTCCGCCATCGTCCGCTCCACGATCGTCGGGCACGCGAGGTAGTAGGGATTCGCGGCCTCGCGCGCCTGGAAATAGACGTCGGGATTCTGCGCGGTTCCGCGAATCACGGGGTGCTCGGGCGAGAGAGAGCGCGCGCGGTGCGCGTGCACGAAACGAGCCTCGAGGAGCGCCGCGACGTCGTCGGCGGCGAGCGGCGTCACCTTCGCGACCTCGTGCGAGGTACGGAAGCCGTCGAAGAAATGCAGGAACGGCACCCGCGACTCGAGCGCGGCGGCGTGCGCGACCAGCGCCAGGTCCATCGCCTCCTGCACCGAGCTCGAGGCGAGGAGCGCAAACCCGGTGGCGCGCGCCGCCATGACGTCGCTGTGGTCGCCGAAGATCGAGAGCGCGTGCGTCGCGAGCGAGCGCGCGGCGACGTGGATCACCGTCGGCGTCAGCTCGCCGGCGATCTTGTACATGTTGGGGATCATGAGGAGGAGCCCCTGCGACGCGGTGAAGGTCGTACACAGCGCGCCCGCCTGCAGCGCCCCGTGCAACACGCCGGCGGCGCCGCCTTCGCTCTGCATCTCGATGACGCGTGGCACCGCGCCCCAGAGGTTCTCGCGCCCCTCGGCCGACCACTGATCGGCGAGCTCGCCCATCGGCGACGACGGCGTGATCGGATAGATCGCGATCACTTCGCTCGCTTGGTAAGCGATCGCCGCCGCGGCCTCGTTGCCGTCCATCATCACCGCAGCGGGCGCCGCCGCGGCGGTGCTGCGATCGACCTGCGCGCCGGCGATGCTCATGCCGCCGATGCCGCCATGCGCTCGGCGGCCCAGCGCAGGAAGTCTTCCTCGGTCACGATGCCGATCACGCGATCGTCGTCGCCGAGGACCGGGAGGCAGCCGATCTTGTGGCGCACCATCCGCAGACCCGCCGCGGCGGCGGGCTCGGCCGCCGTGGCGGTGCTGAGGTGCGTCTCCATGATCTCCTCGGCCGTGCTCCGCGCGAGCAGCCGCACGCGCTCATCCTCGCGCCCGAAAATCAGCGAGCTCTGGGCTGCGGCGAGCAGGTCGCGATGCGTCACCAGTCCGAGGAGACGCTCGCTGCCATTCACGACCGGCAGGTGGCGGATGCGGCGGTCGTGCATGATCGTCCACGCCGCCGCGAGCGAGGCATACGGCGCCACGGTGACCGGATCGCGGCTCATGAGATCGCCGACGGTCGGTGCGGCGGCGCGTGCCACGACCGCCGGCCGTATCCGCGCATCGAGATCGACGCCGAGGCGGGTACGCAGCTCGTCGGCGGCGGCGGTGAGCAGCCGCGGGAGGCGCTCGACGTCGGGCACGAGGCGGGGATCGCTGTTGATGCCGATCGACAGGCCGCCGGCGTAGCTCAGGATCGCGAAGCCGAGACCCATGTCGAGTGCGAGCGGCACGATCGGGTGGATCTCGAGGACGCGCCGTCCGAGGATGCGACGCACGTCACGCGGGCCGGGAACGTTGGTGCACACGGTGTGCACGAGCGGCCGCAATGCGGCGAGCCACGCCACCAGCGGCCCCGCGGGGGCGGGCGCCGCGCCGGCAACCGCGAGCGCGACCTCGAGCGCCCGCGACTGGCCGCTCTCCTTGAGCCCTCGCATGTCGGTCACGACCCGGCGCAGCCGCTCGAGCGCGTCCGCCTCGTCGATCGGCAGCGACGCGACCATCGCCGAGACACGGTTCCCGAGCGTCAGCGACTCGTCGGCGCGCCGCACGTTGACCGGGACGAGCGCCCGCACGACCGACGCCGGCGCCGTGACGCCGCGCTCGGCGAGGTAGGCACGCAGCGCACCGGCGATCACCGCGAGCACGATGTCGTTCACCTTGCAGCCCGCCTTGCCGCGCATGGCGAGGAAGTCGTCGAGCAGGAAGGTCGCCCAGCGGATGCGCCGCCCCACTCCCAGCGTACCGTTGAAGGGCAGCGGTACGAGCGGCGTACGGCCGAGCGTCGCGATCGCGCCCGCCGCCGCGAGCGCGTCTCGCGTCTGCGCCAGCGCCGCGCGCGGGCTGAGGGCGGTGGCGAACGCCGCGCGCACCCCGGCGACCGCGCCGTCGGCGAGAGTCGCGACGAGCCCCGCCGGCGGCGCCGGCGACGCGGCAGCGGTCGCGGCGAGCGTGGCGTCGTCGTCGGCGCTCTCCGTCATCACCTCGAGGACCTTGGCGCCGCTCATGCCGTCGACCATGCAGTGGTGGACCTTGGTGAGGATCGCCGAGCGGCCGCCGGCGAGGCCTTCGATCAGGTAGGTCTCCCACAGCGGTGCGCCGGGATCGCACGACGGCGCGAACAGCCGGTCGACGAGCGCATGCAGGGCGTCGTCGTCGCCCGGCGCGGGCACGTCGACGCGCCGGATATGCCGGCGTGGATCGAAGTCGCGATCCTCCACCCACGACGGCAGCCGCAAGTCGAAGAGCGCGCGCTCCGGGCGCTGGCGATAGCGTCGCAGCGCGCCGAGCCGTCGCCCAAGCACGTCGGCGAAGGCGTCGAACGGAACCGTTCCCTCGAGGATCGCGACCGCGCCCACGTGCAGCGGCTCGGCCGGTCGCTCCAGATAGAGAAACGCGGCGTCGAGGGGCGAGAGTCGATCGTCAGCGGCGATCGGCGTTGTCGAAGAGGAGGCGCTCACACCTTGATAGCATGTGCGGTGCCGTTCTCTCGCGGGCAGCGAGGCTGGATCGTGCAACGGAAAGCCCACGCAGGGGTCCGACGACCAAGAACGACGACGCGCCTCTTCTCACTATTGAGAACGGGCCGGCCGCCGTCTTCAGGGTACGTGCCGCGGAGACACACCTCACTCCATGATGGTGCCGGCCGCCACCACCACGACCTCGCCGGGAGTGACCGCGAAACGCCGGCGGTCGGCGATGGGATCGCATCCGATCGTCGTCCCGGGAGGGACGACGACCCCTTCGTCGACGATCGCGCGGCGAACCTGTGCCCCTTTTCCGATCCGCACCGCCGGCATCAGCACCGACCCCTCGACTGTGGCGCCGGTCTCGACGACCACACCCGGCGAAAGGACGCTGCCCTCGACGCTGCCGCCGCTCACCAGGCAGCCCGGGGAGAGGATGCTGTTCACGCAACGCCCCTCGTGGCCGTCGGCGTTGCGCACCAGCGCCGGCGGACGCTGCCCGCCTTCGGTATGAATCGGCCACGTGGGATCGTGGAGCGGGAACGTGGACATCGGCGCCAGCATGCCCATCGTCGCCTCGAAGTAGCTGTCGATGGTACCGACGTCCTGCCAGTAGCGGCGATCGTCGGGGCAGTGCTCGGCGACGTCGAAGGCGTACACGGCCTGGCGTTGCACCATCATCGGGATGACGCTCCGACCGAAGTCGTGCTCGGAAGCACACTTGGCATCGGCGATCAGCGCGCGCACGAGTGGCTCGGTGTCGAAGACGTAGACGCCCATGCTGACGAGCGCGTGCGTCGGCAGGTCCGGAAGCGGCACCGGGTAGGCGGGCTTCTCGTCGAAGGCACGCACCCGTGCGTCGCGCTCGGCCTGGACGACGCCCATGCGCGTCGCCTCCGCGCACGGCACCCGGGTACAGCCGATCGTCAGGGCGGCGCCGCGCGCGGCGTGAAACGCCAGCAGCGGACGGTAGTCGAGGCGGTAGATGTGATCGCCGGAGACGACCAGCACCCGCTCGGGACGCTCCTCGTCGAGGAGATGGATGTTCTGGAAAACAGCGTCGGCGGTGCCCGCGTACCAGCGCGAGACGAGCTGCAACTGCGGCGGGACCGTCTGGACGAACTCGCCGCGCTCCGGATGCAGGATGTTCCACGTCAGCCGGACGTGGCGGTCGAGCGACAACGACTTGTGCTGGGTGAGCACGTAGATGCGCTTCAAGCCGCTGTTCAGGCAGTTCGAGAGCGTGAAGTCGATGACGCGGTAGAGTCCGCCGAACGGCACCGCGGGCTTCGCCCGCTGCTTGGTGAGTGGATAGAGCCGCTCGCCTTCGCCGCCGGCGAGGAGCATGACGAGCGTCGTCTTGTTCCAGTCGCCGTCAGATGTCATCAGCGCGCGGGTGGTATCGAGGTCGACTGACCCTCGCCGCCGCGCGCCATCAAGACGTCGCGCACCGCCGCGCGTAGCGCCCCGAGATTCGACGACTTGGTGACATACGCGTCGGCGATCCAACTCACGAACTGGCTCTTGTAGGCCGAATACGCGGAGTTGAGGACGACGGGAAGACGCCGGTGCCGGTCGTGGATGCAGGTCAGCGTGTGCAGACCGTCCATCCCCGGCATGTTGATGTCGAGCACGACGGCATCCGGCGGACGCTCGTCGATACGCCGCAACGCCTGCCGGCCGTCCTCGGCCTCGGTCACCTCGTACCCGTCCTCCTCGAGCTCCTCACGACAGAGCAGGCGCTGATGCTCGTCATCGTCGACGACCAGAACTCGCAGCATGGGTCTCACCTCGCGATCGGCAGTGTCACGACGAACGCAGCTCCGCGTCCGGGGGCGGTGTCGACATGGATCTCGCCGTGGTGATCGTCGACGACCTTCTTCACGACCGCGAGCCCGAGGCCGCTGCCGTGGCGCTTGGTGGTGAAGAACGGGGTGAAGATTCGGGCGACGACGTCGGCCGCCATGCCGATGCCGGTGTCGGCGACCGTGAGACGCACCGCCTCGCCATTGCCGGCGGTCGCGATGCGCAGCGTCTTCACGCCGTCGCTCGGCGCATCCGCCATCGCTTCCACCGCGTTCCGCCACAGGTTGAGGAGCACGCGCTGGATCTGATGCGCGTCGAGGACGAGGTCCGGAACGTCGGCGGTGAGCTCCATGTCCAAGCTGATGCCGCGCTCGACCAGCTCGGCCCGATAGAGATCGGCCATCGCCACGACCAGGCGGTTCAGGCTCATGGGGGCACGTACCGGTGGACGCGTACTCGTGAGGTCGAGCATCTCCTTGAGGAGCTGTTCGAGCTTCTCGACCTCGGCGACGATGATCCCGGCGTTGCGGCGCACGCGCGCCGTGTCCTCGGGTGCGGCGCTGAGCCTGCTCGCGAACCCGCCGATCGTACTGAGGGGATTGCGGATCTCGTGGCTGACGCGGGCCACGACCTCGCCCACGGTGGCAAGCCGTTCGCAGCGCACGAGCCCCTCCTGCGCCGTCTGCAGCTCGGCGAGCGTTTCCCGCAGCTGTGCCGCCTGGCGCTGGCTCTGCTCGTAGATGCGCGCGTTGTCGAGCGCCAAGCCCGCCAAGAGTGCGAGGAGCTGAATGCGCTCCTCCGGGATCGGCTCGCCGGTGAACGCGTTGTCGGCGACGATGACGCCGATCGAGCGCGCCTTCGCCACCAGCGGCACACACACCACCTCCGCACCGCCGAACCCCTCGCGTACCGCCTGCGGCAACGCGTTGCGCGACGCCGCATCCGTCACACGAACGACTCGCCGGTTGCGATACGCGTCGAGCATCGGGTTGTCACGGCCGGCCGCGGGCGCATCCGCCCCGTCCGCGTGTGATTGCGCCCGGGGCGCGAGCGGGATCGAGAGTCCTTCGACGCGCGCCTCGAACCCGCTCCGCGGCCCGACGTGCGGAGGCCGCCGAAGGAGCTCATCGAGGGAGCTGTCTTCGCCGGCCAGGCGCGCCCAGGTCCTGTGCGCCTCTTCCGACGTCGCCGGGCCGATCGCCATGACGGCGGTGAGTTGTGTCTCGCCTTCGTCGGCGAGGAAGAGCGCGGCACGATTGAAGCCGAGGCCTGAACCGGCTGTCACACACGTCAAGATCGCGTGCAACAACCCGCGAGTATCGATCGTCGCAGCTTCCACAGCGGCCCCTGTCGCCCCGGTATCGCCGTCGAGACCGTACGCCGGGCCACCCTGGGCGGGTGAGCCCGTGCTCCGGCGGCGTTGGGCGGCTCAGGCAGCAGCGTGCTCGCCCGTCGTCGCGCGCGCCGTGAGCTGCGTGATCTGCTGCTCGAGCTTGCCGACGCGCCGCTCGAGCCGCCGCACCTGCGTCACCGTCGCGGCGTGAAGCTGGCGCACCACCTTGCGCTCCAGGTCGCGCACCGCGCGATCGGCGCGTTGGCGCAGCTCGTCACGGACCGTGCGGACGTCCTTCAGCACCTCCGCACGACTCCGCGCCACCAGCGTGCGGGCGTCGTGACGCAGCCGGTCGACGATGTGCGCGCCCTCACGGCCGACTCGGGTCACCGAGGCGCGAACCTTTCGCAGGGAGCTCGTCTCTTTGCGCTTCGTTGCCATAGGGCCCTCCTTTGGGGTCGGGCGGGTTCTGCATCGTGCCCCCCGCTCATTAAAGACAAGCAGGGCGCATGCCATCGTCGTTCGCATGCATTCGCGAGCAAGAGCCCCGTGCGGCTCGGACTCGTTTCCCATATCTGCGAGGCGATGTCCTCGCGGAATTCCCATCACCGCCATCCATATCGCTCCTGCGCGGCATGGACCCAGGCGATCGCACTTGGCAGGACCTTTGCGTCGGATTTGGAAGACGGAGGGCCGCGTAGGACCAGCGTCCCGAGGAGGAGTCGATGGAAGCCCCATTGCAGATCACCTTCCGCAACCTTGCGGCGTCGGACGCCGTCGAGGGCAAGATTCGCGAGCGCGCCGCGAAGCTCGACACCTACTACGATCACATCATCAGCTGTCACGTGATCGTCGAGGCACCACACCGGCATCACCATCAAGGGAGGCTCTTCCACGTGCGGATCGACCTGGCGCTGCCCGGGAGCACCTTGGTCGTGAACCGCGAACCGCACGCGCACCACGCCCACGAGGACGTCCTGGTCGCGATCCGCGACGCCTTCGATGCCGCGCGCCGGCAGCTCGAGGACTACGCGCGCCGGCAGCGTGTCGACAGCAAGCCGTTCGGCGAGCGGGCCGCCGACTGAGACTTGCGACGGAACGTCGATGATGTGACAACTCGCGATCGTGCGGGAGCATGACGTCATCGTCGTCGGCGGCGGTCCCGCGGGGGCCGCCGTCGCCACCCGCCTCGCGCGCCGCGGTCGCCGCGTCCTCGTCGTCGAGCGCGAGGCCTTCCCGCGGTTCCACATCGGCGAGTCGCAGCTGCCCTGGAGCCGCGAGGTGTGGCGCGAGCTCGGCGTCGACGAGGCGCTGGCGCGCGCCGGCTTCGTCGAGAAGTGGGGCGCGAGCTTCATCACCGCGCGGGGCGCGGTCGAGCAGTACGCCGACTTCACCGCCGCCGCCGAAACGCCGCAGCCGGGGACGTATCAAGTCCCGCGTGCGGAGTTCGACCGCATCCTGCTGGCGCACGCGGCCGCGAGCGGCGCCGAGGTCCGACAGCCGGCGCAGGCGCTCGACGTGAGGTTCGACGCCGACGGCGTCACCGTCCGCTTCCTCGCCGACGGCACCGAGCACGAGGCGCGCGCCGCAGCGGTCGTCGACGCCTCCGGACGCACCGGCTTCATCGCCCGCCGGCGCAGCGAACGGCAGTTCGATCCGCGCCTGCGGAACGTCTCCTTGCACGCGCAGTACGAGGACGTCCCGCGTCGCACCGGCCGCCGCGGCGGCGACATCCGCATGGTGATGCGCCCCGACCGCGGTTGGTTCTGGTTCATCCCGCTGTCGGCCACCGTGACCAGCGTCGGCATCGTGGTCCCGAAGGACGTGCATGCGCGAGTGGACGGCGCGTCGCTCGACGAGGCGCTCGCGCGCTACCTCGCCGAGACGCCGACCGCCGCGGCGCTGACCTCGCGGGCGCGCCGCATCAGTCCGGTCCGCTTCGACGCCGATTACTCCTATTGCGCGAATCGCTTCGCCGGCGACCGCTGGCTGCTCGTCGGCGACGCCGGAGCCTTCCTCGACCCGATCTTCTCGACCGGCGTCCTCCTGGCGATGCAATCGGGCCTCGACGCCGGCGACGCGCTCGACGGCGCACTCGCCGCCGGCGATTTTTCGCGGCGCCGCTTCGCGCGCTACGAGCGCGCGGCACGCGGGCGTTACGCACACTTCCGGCGCTTCGCCGTCGGCTTCTACGACCCCGCCTTCCGCGACCTCTTCTTCAGCCCGGGGGCGCCCTTCGGCCTGCGCGAGGCCGTCATCTCCGTGCTCGCCGGCAACTGGCGCCCGGGGCTCGCGACGCGGGTGCGGATCGCCCTCTTCTTCGCGGCCGTCGCCCTGCAACGTCGCGTTGGTATCGCGCCCCGTCTCACCGAGCTCGACGGCGATGGCGCGACGCCGACCACGCGCCCCGAGTCGAACGCCGCCTAGACGCGGGATCGCCGCGGCACGCACGGGCCTCTCGCCGATGCATCCGAGATCCGACGCGAGGCGCGAGAATCAACGCTTCTACGATCGCCTATGGGCGACGGTGAATCTCCGACCGCCGCGGCACTTCAATACCTGGCCGCTGCTGTCGCGGCTCGCCGCCGTGGCGCCCGCGCGGCTCGAAATCGGCGCCGGGATGCGCCCGCGCGTCCCGATCGCAGGCACGCACTTCGTCGACGTGAGCCTCCCCGCGGTGCGCGCGCTGCGCACGAGCGGCGGGCTCGCCGCCACGGCCGAGATCGGCGCCCTGCCCTACGCCGACGCGACGTTCGACCTGGTGTGCGCCTTCGACATCGTCGAGCACGTCGCCGACGACGGAGGTGCGCTCGCCGAGATCGCGCGCGTCGCCCGTCCGGGCGGCGTCGTCGTGTTGTCGGTGCCGCTCTACATGGCGGCGTGGACGTTCTTCGACGACCTCGTCGGCCACTGCCGCCGCTACGAGCCGGTCGACCTCGAGACGCTGCTGGCGATGCACGGATTCGTCCTCGACGAGAGCGCCGCCTACGGCATGCAGCCGCGCAGCACGCTGCTCCTCAAGTTCGGCGTCTGGGTATTCGAGCACCACAACACGCACGCGATGAACGTCTACAACCGCCTCTTCGTGCCGCTGGCGCTCGTCTTCCAAAAGCGGTTGCGGTTCGTGCCGGGACTCGTACATCATCCCCGGGTCGACGAAATCGTGCTCGTCTGCCGGCGTGAGCCGACGTGATGGCGGACGCCCCCGAGCAAGAGTTCGCGTTCCTCCTACCGCTTCGCGGTTTTCCGCGCGCGCTCTTTCGGACGAGCTTCGCCTACGAGGGTGGCGCACTCCTGATCGACGGCGCGACGGTCCTGGAGGTGGCGACGCGCACCGACCTCGAGCGCGGCGTGCACGCCGCGCTCGCCCCCGGCGGCGAGCGGATCAGCGTACGCCTGGTCGCGCGCGGGCGCCACGCCGAGCTCGACGTCGTCGTGAACGGCCGTCCGGCGCGGCGCGTCGACGAGCTCCGGGCGCCACCCAGCCGATCGGCATGGATCCACGCCTGTCTCGCCCTCGCGGGATCGGCGGCGGGGTTCGTCGCCAGCTACCTCTATCTTCGCAAGGCGACCCTCATCCACGACGAGTGGGCCCTCAAGATGGGAACCCACATGGCGGGCTGGCACCTCCTGCTCACCGTGACGCTCTTCCCGGCGTCGGTCTGGGGCCAACGCACCGGCATCCGCGCCGTGCAGCTCGTCAGCCTCCTGTTCTTCGTGATTCACGCCGGTATCGCGATCGCCAACCTGGGGCCGATCGATCCGTCGTACCCGATGGACGAGTGGATCGCGCTCTTCAACGCGACGAGCGGCCTCTCGTTCCTGGCGGCGACGCTCTACGGCAACCGCGCCCATCGCGACATGGATCCGGTCGAGGCATTGCGCAGCGGCCGAGTCCCGAGATGATTCACTCATCGCACCGGGTACCCTCCGGCGTCGGCATTGCGCGCGCACGACGACCGCGTTACACACGCGGTCGCGGAGAAGGCCGGTAGGCGGATGGACGACGGTTACGAAGCGAACGACGGACGGCGTGATCGCGCGCGCGCGATCAGCGAGCTCGCCGAGCGATTGCCGGCCGAGCTGACGCCGCTCGCGCGCATCGCCTACGACTACCGGTGGTCGTGGATCGCGGACGGCGCCGCCCTCTTCCGCGAGATGGATCCGAGCACGTGGCGACGCAGCGAATGCAATCCCCGCTACGTCATCGAGACCACCCCGTCGCATCGCCTGATCGAGCTCGCGGCCGACGAGTCCTTCGTCCGACGCGTCGCCGCGCTCGCGCAAGACATCGCCGCGACGCCGCCCACGTGGAACGACGGCGCGATCGCCGCCGACCGTCCGGTCGCGTACTTCTGTTCCGAGTTCGCCGTGCATTGCTCGCTGCCGATCTACGGCGGTGGCCTCGGTGTCCTCGCCGGCGACCTCTTGAAGGCCGCCTCCGACCTCGGCCTGCCGATGGTCGGCATCGGGCTGCTCTATCGCCAAGGCTACTTCCACCAGCGCATGGATCCGGAGGGCTGGCAGCACGAGTATTGGATCAACACCAATTATCACCGGCTGCCGCTGGTATGCGTCACCGGCGGCGACGGACGTCCACTGACGGTCGACGTGCCGGTGCGCGGACGCGTGGTGCACATTCAAGTGTGGCGAGTGCAGGTGGGCGCGGTGCCGCTGTTCCTCCTCGACACCGACCGCGGCGACAACGACGTCGTCGACCGCTGGATCACCGCACGTCTGTACGTCGGCGACCGGCACACCCGGCTGGCGCAGTACGCCGTACTCGGCATCGGCGGCGTGCGAGCGCTCGCCGCCCTCGGAATTCGCCCCGCGCTCTTTCACTTGAACGAGGGACATGCCGCGCTCGGTGCGTTCGAGCGCTTGCGCGTGCAGCTCGCCGCCGGTCGCAACGAATCCGACGCGCTCGCCGCCGTGCGCGCGTCGACGATCTTCACGACCCACACGCCTGTCGCCGCCGGCAACGAGGGCTATACGGAGAACGAGGTGGAACCCGTCCTCGGCGCGTTCATCGATCAGCTCGGTATCGCGCGTTCGACGTTCTACGACGCCGGCCGTACGCGGCCGGGCGATCACGCCGAGCCGATCAACATCACTCCGCTCGCGCTGCGCACCAGCCGCGCCGCCAACGCCGTGTCACGGCGTCACGGCGAGGTGGCCCGCGCGATGTGGCAGCCGCTCTGGCCCGATCACGCCCCCGACGCCGTGCCGATCGGCTCCGTCACCAACGGCGTCCACACGACGACGTGGATGGCTGCGGCGATGCAGCACCTCCTCGATCGCCACCTCGGCGTCGAGTGGCGCGGGCGCCTCGCCGACGGCGCGCTCTGGGCGCGCGTCGTCGACATCCCCGACGCCGAGCTCTGGCGGCTACGCTGCGAGCTCCGCACCACGCTCGTGAGCTACGTCCGCGAGCGCTCCGTTCTCGATCGGCTCGCACGCGGCGAGTCGCCCGAGTACGTCGAACACGCGGCGCGCGTCTTCGATCCCGGCACGCTCACGATCGGCTTCGCGCGCCGGGTCGCCACCTACAAGCGTCTGTCGCTGTTGACGCTCTTCCCGGACCTCGCTCGTCGACTGCTCGAGAGCGCGGCGCACCCGATCCAACTCGTGCTCGCCGGCAAGGCGCACCCGCAGGACCAGGACGCGAAGAACACGTTGCACGCCATCTTCCAGAGCAAGAACCTGCCGCTCGTCGGCGGCCGCGTCGCGTTCCTCGAGGACTACGACCTCCACATGGCGCCGCGCATCGTCGCCGGTGTCGACCTCTGGTTGAACTTCCCGCGCCCGCCGCTCGAGGCGAGCGGCACGAGCGGGATGAAGGTGGTCTTGAACGGCGGTCTCAACTTGAGCGTCCTCGACGGCTGGTGGTGCGAAGCCTACGACGGCGAGAACGGCTGGGCGATCGACACGCCCCCGGGTGACCCGCGGGCGCAGGACGAACACGACGCCGTCGCCGTGCTCGACACGATCGAGCGGCAGGTGCTGCCGCTCTTCTATGCGCGCGATGCGGCCGGCGTCCCCACCGGCTGGATCGCGAAGATCAAGGCCTCCATGGCGACGCTGGTGCCGCGCTTCACCGCCGAACGCATGCTGCGCGACTACGTCGCGGCGATGTATGCGCGCTAGGAATTCGGCGCGCACTCCGCAATGTCGCCGACCGGCACGCCGCCGGCAGCCGCCAAGCGATCCGAATCTCCTCGACCGCACTCCCGATCCACCCAGGATTCGACCAGACGAACTCCGGCGAGCCCGGGCAACGTCCCGATCGTGGAATCGATCCGTCGAGCCGCGTCCCGCCCTTCCGGTCCGGACAGCAGATAGCGCGCCAAGAACCTGACCTCTTCCACCGGCTGCACGCCGCTGCCGACGGGCGCCCAGAAGTGCTCGATGAGAAAGCGCGTGACCCGAGCGGCGCCGGGGTTCTTCAAGCGCCGCTCCGCCTGACGAAAATAGAAGTCGAAGTGCCGCGATTCGTCGCGGATGATCCGCTTGAGCAGCTCGTCGAGGACCGGATGCTGCGCCACCTCGGTCAGTCGTTTGTACCCCGTCAGCGTCGTGAGTTCGTTGATCGCCCCCCAGCTCATGTGGGCCGCCGTGAAGTCGCGCCACATCCTGCCGATCCCCGCAATCGCCGACGCCTCGAGTCGCTTTCGGAAGCCCTCGCGTGATCGAACACGCTCGATCGTCGAGTGCCCAGCCGCCTCGAGAAAACGCGCGAGAGCGCGGCCATGAAACGCCTCCTCGTAAAACCAGCAGGGAAGAAACGCCGCCACCTCGGGGTCGTCGATCACGCGAGTCGCCAAGAGCTCCCGCAGATAGATGATCGTGTGACACTCGATGTCCTGCATGTAGCGGAGTGTTCGGACGGCGTCAGCGGGAAGCGGGTAGTTGCGGATCTCGTCCCACGCGATCCCGGAGAGGTCGACGGCCCTGGACCGTGTCACGTACCGATCGATGTCGAACGGCGCGGGTTCCATCATCGCGAACTCCTCATGTGACGTGCGCAGCCTCGTCGCTGGCGCGTTTTCCCGTCGCTCGTCCCCCAATACCGTCCGCGGTACGGGATCGCAACCCGCGCGACACGAGTCCCCGCGTCACTGACTCTTGATCGTCTCCAAGCGCACCTCTTTCCGCCTGTCGCGACGAAGGAGCGGGTCCTTGCTGGTGTCGTGGTACAGGTGACACGTCATGCAGGTCGTCCCCGCCGACCGCGAGCTGCCGTCGACGTGGCACTGCTGACAGGTCTCGCGCGGCGGCAGATTCGTATCGGCGGTTGCCGAGCTGCGCTCGACGTTGCCGTGGCAGGTCGCGCACGGCAGCAGCTCGTGGCGTCGGTGCGAGAACTCCCCGCGGGTCAGCCATCGCGCCGGGATACCCGTCTTCACGACGATCGGCAGATCACCCGGCGCTCGCGTTCCCTTTTGCACGTGACAGAGAAAGCAGCGCTTGTTGTGCTCGAGCAACGGTTGCTGATCCTGAAACGGCTGGTAGAGCTCGCGTTCGAGCCGCTCGATCCACTTCGCGCGATAATCCTGCAACGTGCGTGAGGCGTCGGCGGGTGCACGGGTGCGAATGCCCGGCAGCATCGAGTTCTGCGCTTCGAAGATCTCCGGGTGATCGACGGCGGCGGCGGCGAGTTTGGTCATGAGGTCCGGCCGGATGAGCTCGGGGGTAGCGTGCAGCGCCTCGATGGCGATCGGAAGACCATCGCTGCCGTCCTCCCCGACACCCGTCACCTCCTGCTTGTGACATCGTTGGCAATGCGTCGCGAAGACGATCGGCCTCATCAACCGGCCCTTCGCCTCCTGCTCGTGGCAGCTCGCGCACTTGAGCTTCTCGTTCACGATTTTGTCCGACGTCAGGTGGAGCTTGTGATTGAAGAGCAGCGCCGCCCCGTCACGCACCCCCTCGCGCAGCGGGGTGAACTGCGGGTGCGCCGCAAACGTAGCAATGGACGTTTGAACGAGCGGATGCGGATTGGTCGTGACGAGCGTGCCATGGCACTCCACGCACGGCTGCGCGCCGATCGTCAGCAACGCGGCGGCGCCGCGGTGCTCCACGTGGCAGTCACGGCACTCGGGCGTGCGCTGCTCGAACGTCGAGTGCACGCGCTTACCGTGGCACTCCTCGCATGCGGCGTTTCCGACGTTCTGAAACGACGTATGGCAGACCTCGCAGCGGACTCCGAACGTCGCGTGGTTCTGCGACACCGGGCCGGGCAGATACTGTCGCTGCCGAAGCGTCACCGTGAGGAGTACCCAGACGACGACGCCGGCGATCGCGACGATCGTCCCGACGAGCCGGTACCGTCGTCGGAAGAAGTCTTTCCGAGGAAAGAGATCGAATCGGAGCCGCTTGGCGAGGTCTTTGCTGGAGCGCACGGCGCGAGCGAATCGGCTCAATAGCGAAGGGCGTACACGATGTGAATCGCCGCGAGAACGAAAAGCGCAAAGGACAACGGCGCATGGACGAAGAGCCAGCCGTGCAGCCAGCCGTGCAGCCGCTGCTGCAGCGCGAGCTGACGCGATTCCTCACACATCGCGTCGAGCTTCTCGACCCTGTCGGCCCACGCCTCCGGCGCGCGTGCACGGAGCGCGGTGAAATTCGGCGGCGTGAGCGCCGCCGCCTCGGGTCGTCGGAGATACGGCCGCACCTCCGCGAGATAGAACGCGCGGAGGAGCGTCGCATCGGGGGCCGGTGGCGTCGCCGGAGCCTCGCGGACGATCTGCTTCCAATCGGCGGCGTTCGCCTGCTGCGCCTCCGCCTCGGCGGCGATGCACGCACGCTCCTCCGAGGCCTCGGGAATCTCGCCGGCGACGCCGGCGACGAGCTCGTAGGCATCCACCGCCAGCCGTGCGTTCACGTACTCGATCTGACTGTGAATCGTCTCGAGGGGAACGCGTGCCGTCATGAGATGAGGGACGATCTGTTGAACGACGACGCCGAAGATGCCGCTCACGATGACGACGTAAAACAACACCATCAAAACCGTCGTGAGCGCGCCACCGAGCCGAAACCCGGAGTGAAACCAGATCAACGGTACCGCCAGGAGGCCGACCCAGATGTGCACCTTCATCCAGGTGCGCGCGGCGCCGAGTCGCGACACGACCACTCGCTTGCGTGCGGCGAGCAGTCCGGCGGCGAGCATGGCGGCGGTGCCGAGGATCCCGAACACGAGCCCCGGCCAGCTGCCGCCCGACGCTCCGTGGGCGCTCGCGCCGACGTACAGGGTGTAGCCGGCGGTCGCGATCGCGGTCGTGACCGCCGTCACGAGAATCCACGGGCGGTGATCGGCGTTGATCAGCATGCGAGGGCGACGTCGCCGACGCGCGGGATCATCATCGCGTCACGATCGATCCACGGCCGACAAGAACGCCGCCGGATTGACGCGAATCGCGGCGTCGTGGGGACAGGCGTACACGCAATTGGGACCGTCATATCCGGAGCACAGATCGCAGACGGTCGCCCGTAGCTTCACGTCCTCGCTCACGGGCGGCGCGAGCTCGGGCTTCGCTGCGAGCTCCAGCATGTTGATGTTGCCGAATGGACACTGGTTCGCGCAGCGTTGGCAGCCGATGCACCAATCCTCGATCTGAATCTCCAGAGAATCGCGCCGGCGAATCGATCCGACCGGGCAGCCGATCATGCACTTGGGATCGGTGCACGAGCGGCACGCCATGGTAACGAGGTACTTGCCGAATCGTGGACCGTCGCGGGTGAATCTGGCGACGCCGTCGTGCGCGGTCGCGCAGGCGCGCACGCATTCGTCGCAGCGGGTGCACCGGTCGAGATCGATCAGCAACACGTTTTGCGAATTGTAGAGGTTGAGCGCGACGACCTCGCCGACGATCGCCGGCTCGGCGGGGGCACGCGCCGAGCCGGCGGTGTCGAGCGCCGCTGCGGCCGCCCGCGTCGAGGAGAGCACGCGCGCGCTTCGCTCGGCGAGCGCGTCGACCTCGGCGAGCGGTACGGCGACGACTTCGAAGTTGTCGAGCCCGGTAGCCGTCGCCCGGCGTGTTGCCGATTCGGATGCGTCCGCGGACGCGGATTCGAGCTCGAACGCATATTGCACGACCGAGATTCGGTCGCCCGCCACGACCTTTGCCTCCTGGACACGCTCGCCGTTCAGCAACGTGAAGTTCGCGCTTTGGAGATCCGTGAGGAACAGCGTGCCCTCACGTGCTTCCAGGCGACAGTGACGACGGCCGACCGCGCGGTCCTCCGAGATGAGCGCGACCTCGCACTCGCTGCTGCGTCCGATCGTCAACGGTTTGTCGACAAGGACGGTCGGCAGCTCGGGATGTGAGACGCACCGCAAGCGCAGCGGCCCGGGCCGCGAGTTCCCCAACAGCATCTCCAATCCGAAGGCCGACCCGCGCCCGAGATACGTCAGAATGCGGGCGTCGTCGTTTCGCCCGCGCGCAAGCACGATGGTGCCGCTGCGCACGAGGTAGACGGCGTCGGCCGCGGCACCCTCACGATAGATCGCGCCTTCGTGCAGCGCGCTCGAATCGGGGGTGAGCAGGGCGGCACGAGCGGCCAGGTGATCCAGCTCGTCGGGCGCGAGGTCGTGAAAGAGGCTGCTCGCGTACAGCTCTTGACGGATCGCCGTTTCCCGGTATCGCGACGTGATGTCGGGTCCGGCGGTTCCGGCCTCGCGAATCGTATCCAGGACCGAGCGTAGCATCTCGACGACCACGCACGGCTCTTCCGCCTGCACGGTCATCGCGCGCGGATAGAGGTTCACGCACGTGTCGATCCCGAAGACGTCGCCGGGATGCAGGAGCATGGGCGCGGGGGCGGCGGTGCTCGCGAGCGTGGCGTACGCGCTGATCTCGCCGACGTCGGTCTCCGTCGGCTCGCCGGCCCGCGGCGAGCGACTGCGCCGCCGGAAGAGCCCCTTCAGCGACAGCAGTGAGCGGCGCGAGCGTCCCGGGATCGGGGTCGGGCGAGGTTGCTCGGGGACGAACGCCTTCGCCGTTCCCTCGAGGAGAAGGAATGCCGTGGAACCGTACGATCCCGCCTCACAGATCGTGTCGCCGGACTGATACGCGCGGCGGACCGCCGCCTTGATCCCGGGTTCGCTCGTACCGGCACGGGCGGCGAAGTTCGAATTGAGCTTGATCTTGAACGGTCGCTTCGTGCTGCGGAAGAGCTCGAGCGCGCCGACGTCCTCCAAGGAGATCCATTGCCCGGAAAGACCGTCCGCAATCCGTTCGATCGGCTGCTGCCGTGTCCGCAACGAAAATCCCCCTCACCCGTGCGCGCCGAACCATCTCGACCGCGGCGACGCTGTATCAGAGTGCTCCCCGATCGCGCAACGGCGACGCGCGTTGCTCGCAATGATTGCTCGCTCCCGATGCAGATGTTAACGGGAGCCGCGGAGAGCCGAATGACGCGTTGGACGACGTTGGTGGCAATCGCCCTCGCCCTCGTGAGCGCAATGTCCGCCTCGCCGAGCGAGGCGGCGGGCGTGCAGACCGAGGGAGGACGCTTCGTCGGCGAGGGTCGGTGTGGCGCCCCGACCTGTCATGGCGCGGGCCTCCCCGCGACCGAGGCCGCGAAACGCGACTGGCATCCGTGGAAATCCGCGCGCACCCAGTGGAACACGTCCAGCATCGACCACCACTCGCGCGCCTATCGCACGCTCGAAACGGAAGGCGCCAAAGCGATCGCCGCCTACATGGGCATCAAGGCGACCGAGAGCGAAAAATGCCTGATCTGCCATGCTCCCGCGGCACCGACCGTCGAGGGCAGCACGCACATCCGAAACGAGGGCGTCACGTGCGAGCACTGTCACGGCCCCGCCGAATCCTGGCTGAAGCCGCACGTCGAGCGCGACTGGAAGTCGCACCGCGCCGAATACGCCGGGCGCGGATTCTACGACGACAGCAACCTCCTCTTACGGGCTCGGAAGTGCGCGTCCTGTCACGTCGACATCGATCACGAGATCGTCGCGGGCGGGCATCCCCCGCTCCAGTTCGAGATGGTCGCCTACGCGCAGATCATGAAGCACTGGGACGACCAGAAGCTCGCGATCAACTCCTTCACGATCGACCCGACGCTGTGGGCGCTCGGTCAAGTGACGGGCCTCCGCCGCTCTCTCACGATGCTGAGCGATCGCGCCGGCAACGGCAATTATCAATCGATCGGAAAAGTTCCGCACTTCCAATCGGGGAACTGTTATCAATGCCACCACAAGCTCGTCGACGACGCCCTCCGACAGACGTCCGGCCACTACGCGATGGTCGAGGCCGTCTTCACCACGCTCTTCCCGGACCAGCAGGGCGCGCTCGCGAACCTGTGGAGCGGGGTCAGCGCCGGGGCGGGCTCGAGTAGCGAGCAAGCGCGCGAGCGCGCCGCGGCGCTCGAGAGTTGGTTGGCGCCGTACGAGGAGCGCATTCTCCGTCAGGGAATCGGCCGCGACGCCACGCGCCGGATGCTCGGGCACATCACCGCCAGCGGCGAGACGCTGAAGCGGGTCGAGCGCTTCTCGTTCAGTCGATCGCCGACGGGAAATACCGTACGCGTCGGCAGCGTGAGCGCTCCGTGGTGGTGGACGACCGGCGCGCCCGAACAGACGGCGCTCGCGATCGAGTCCCTGTGTGAGCCGGCGTTCGAGCGCAAGAGCTGCATCGCACCCGGGGGCGCGATCGAGAAAGACCTGCGCCAACTGCTGAACGCGCTCGACCGGTTCGACTACCGTCCCGATCAGTTCTCACAGACGCTCGGCGCGATTCATTCGAAGCTCTTCCGCTGAGCGCGTGGGATCCGCGGCCGCTCTCTCAGCGACGTCCCGGTAGCAGCCGCTCGGAGGTCGGCGCTTCCGGCTGCACGATCGGCGCTCCCTCCGCGGAACCGTTCACGGGACGCTCGGGTCGAACGAACCGTAGCGGCTTTCCGGGCGGCTGAGTCGACGCCGTATAGACCCGGTCGCCGCGCATGAAGAGCCGTTGCATCTCGGCACGATCGAAGGGTCGCGCACCGACCCGGCCGAACACCGCCACCTGGTTCCCGCTCTCATCGACGGCGCGGTCGCGATCGAGGCCGCGCGACAATGCCACGGCGGGTCCTTCCGTTTGGCGGGTCGCGATCAGCCGCGGTGTCGGATTCGGGCTGAACCCTGCGTTCCCAGGTGTCTCACCCGGCGAGACCAGCTGGATGACGCGCAATCCGTTCCGCCCGTCGGCCACGTACGCGTAGATGCTCGCGTCCGTGGCGCCGACGCGAACGGCGCGGGTGTCGTTCAGTACCCCGCCGGCGTCGAACATCTCGTACAGGAAGGGCTTGGTTGGCGTCTCGACGTCGACGATCGCCAGGCCGCGGCGCCCCGCGGGGACGTACGCGTACGTGCGCGCGACGTACAGGTCGCCCGCCTCGGGGAGCTCGAGCGTCGCCGCGAGCGCGGGCCGCTCGGGACGGGTGACGTCGACGACGCGCAGACCGCGCGCGTCGCTGACGAACGCGTAGCGGAATTGGACGGCGATCGCGCGCGGCGCCTCGAGATCTGGAGCGCCGAGCGCCCCGACCACCCGCGGCTGAAGCGGATCGTCGATGCTCACGACGACCAATCCCCGATTGCAGAGCACGTAGGCGTAGGTGCCAGCGATCGTGATGTAGCGTGCGCCATTGAGGGCGCCGTCCGGGTTGAACGTGGCGGCGCGCGTGAGGAAGTTGTTTTGCGGATCCCCGTCGGCCAGCACGTCGACGTCGACGACGATCAGGCCCTCGTCACGATCGGTGACGTACGCATATCTATAGAGCGGATGCAGCCGCTGCTCCTGGTTCGCCGGATCGTGGTCGCGCCCGGAGCTGATCGGCTGGTTGGTCGGCAACGCGACCGACGTCGCATAGGACGTCTTCACGTAGGCGCGCTGCCCGAGCGGCGACACGGGTGCGGTGACGATGCGTTCGGAGAAGCCCTTGTTGTCGAGGTTCGCGACGTCGAACACGCGGAAGCCGCCGGCGCCGTTCGCCGTGTAGAGGTATTCGCCGCGGAGTTGCAGGCTCTGGACGTCGGTCTTCCGGCTGAGGAGATCGACACCCGGATGGTGATGCGCCTCGCGGAGTTCCATCTGACCGTCGAGATGCCGCTGGTAGTTCGCCGGGTACGCGAGACGCTGCAGGTTGCTGCCGATCACCGCCTGCGGCTCGTCCCATTCCGTGACGGCCACCGCCTCGACGCCGTGCTCGCCCTCCCCTACCCAGGCGTAGCGACCGATGAAGTTCACCGCGCCGGTGCCGAGCATCAAGACCTG
>JBGOSW010000042.1:0-26977 GCA_041476145.1 Binatia bacterium | reverse complement strand
GCGACAGCACGGTCATTTCCTCGAGGACTTCCGCCCCGGCGCGGTCTACCGTCACAAGCGCGGAAAGACCGTCACCGAGGGGCTGTTCGCGATCTTCACCGATTTCTCGATGACGACGAATCCGCTCGCGAAGAACCAGCGCTACGCGCAGGCCTACGGGTTCCGCGGCCTGGTTGCGCACCCGGGCCTGGTGATGCTGGTCGTCTTCAGTCAGAGCGTCGAAGACGTCTCCGAGAACGCGCGCGCCAATCTCGAATACATCGACATGCGCTTCGGCGTGCCCGTCTACATCGGCGACACGCTCGAGGCCGAGACGCGCGTCCTCGGCGTCAAGGTGTCGTCGCGCGACCCGAGCCTCGGCGTCGTTCACGTGCAGACGACCGGCCGCAATCAGCACGGACAGGTCGTCCTCACGTTTCAGCGCAAGGTGCAGGTGTGGAAGCGCGATCTCAACGCCACCGTCCCCGAGGGCGAGGTCGCCGCGCAGGAGATCCCGGTCGAGCTCGACCTCCCGCCCTACGATGCCGCACGCAACTACCGCGACCTCGCGTACCTCAGCAACGAGAACACCTACTTCGAGGACTTCACCGTCGGCGACGTGCTCGAGCACTCGCGTGGCCGCGTCATCACCTCCGACCACATCATGCTGACCGGCATCCTCGACAACACGTCACAGGTGCACTGCAATCTCTGGATGGTGCAGCAGCAGCCCGAGCGCTACGTCGGCGGGCAGCTCATCGTCTTCGGCGGCATCCCGTTCAATCTCTGCCTCGGGATCTCGTCGGCGGACGTCGGCGACAACGCGGTCGCGGATCTGCGCTATGCGACCGGCAAGCACACGGCACCGAGCTTCGAGGGCGACACCGTCTTCGCCTCCACCGAGATCCGCGCGACGCGCGACTTTCCCGGCCGTCCCGACCTCGGCGTCCTCGGAACGATTCTCCGCGGTCACAAGTTCGTGAAGAAGGACGGCAAGGCGGAGAAGATCGAGATCTTCTACCTCGAGCGCGAGCTCGCGGTGAAGCGTCGCAGTCACTACGCCTGACGCCCGAGCTGCACGATGCCGATACCGCGCGCCATGCGCGCGCGCACCTCGTGTAGCGTCCGCTGCCGCAGCATCGGCTCCTACGCTAGCGCCGAGCGCGAACGACCGCGAGGCCCGGCGATGAACGCGGGCCTCGCGGTCGTTGCCAGTCGAACGGCGCGGTTGTGACTACGCGCCGTGCTCGCGGCCCGCCATCATGGTCACGCCGAGCGCCGCGCTATGCCCCGCGAGCTCCGGCGACGCGGTGCCGCCGTCGCCGCCGAAGCCGAGACCGTAGGCGCTCTCGCTGTGCTCGGAGAGATCGAGCCCCTGCATCTCGCCTTCCGCCTCGACGCGCAGCGATCCGAACACCATCCGCAGCATCATCAAGATCACAGCGGTCGCCACCGGCGCGAAGACGGCGACGAACGCCATGCCCTTGAGCTGCACCATGATCTGCTGCGCGTTGCTCTCGACGCCGGAGCCGAGGGTGACGGCGAAGATGCCCGACGCCAGCGCGCCCCAGGCGCCGCCGAGCGCGTGCACCCCGAAGACGTCGAGTGAATCATCGTAGCCGAACACCGGCTTGAGGAACGTACAGGCGGTGTACGAGACGAGCGACACGCCGACGCCGATCCAGATGGCGCCCATCGGCGACACGTTGCCGCACGCCGGCGTGATCGCGACCAGTCCCGCGACCGCCGCCGTGGCCCCGCCGAGCGCCGTCGGCTTGCCGCGATGGAGCGCCTCGATGAGCGCCCACACGACGACCGCCGTCGACGCCGCCGTGCTGGTGTTGAGGAACGCGAGCGTCGCGAGCGGGCTCGCGCTGAGCGCGCTGCCGGCGTTGAAGCCGAACCAGCCCGTCCAGAGGAGCCCGGCCCCGATGAGGCAGAGCGGCAGGCTATGGGGCGGCATCGGGTCCCTGCCGAAGCCGCGACGCCTGCCGAGCATGATCGCCGCGACGAGCGCGGAGAAGCCGCTCGACATGTGCACGACCAGCCCACCGGCGAAGTCGATGGCTCCGGCCTTGAAGATCCAACCTTCCGACGACCACACCATATGAGCGATCGGGCAATAGACGACGAGAAGCCAAATCGTGATGAACGCGACCCATACGCCGAACCGCATCCGCTCGGCGATCGCGCCCAGGATCAACGCCGGCGTGATGATCGCGAACATGCCTTGGAACATGATGAACGCATACTCGGGAATGTTACGCGGCGGCGAGGCGAAGTTGGCGGTGACGGAATCGAGCGTCACGCTCACGAGACCGAGCTTCGAGAGGTCGCCGATCAGCGCGTTTCCGGTCCCGAAGGCGAGACTGTAGCCGACGAGGACCCACAGCACGCCGATGACACCGGCGGAGAGGACGCATTGCATGAGGACGTTGAGGACGTTTTTCGCGCGCACCAGCCCACCGTAGAAGAGCGCAAGCCCCGGCAACGTCATCATGAGGACGAGCGCGGAGGCGGCGAGCACCCACGCGGTGTCTCCGGTGTCGATGGCGGGCGGTGCGCCGCTCGCGTCCTGCGCCCGGACGGCGGCGCTCGTCAGCAACGTCACGCCCGCCGCGAGAAGCGCGACGCTGCGGGCGCGGATATGGGTGCAGCGAACGAGATGAATCATCGAGGATCTCCTCCGTGTGAGGGCGTGGAAGCCGGGCTGCGCGACCGAAGGGCGGATCGGTGGACGCAGCGACGGAGCCGCCGCGGGCGAATCAACGACGGGCGGCTGGAAACGGCCTACGAATGCCGAGGAGGAGCGTGGGCCTCGTGGAAGACCGCCTCACGGGCGGCGTGTCGCGCGCCGAGTGCCGCCGCGGGAGGCGACGCCGCGGCGAGGGATCGGTCGCGGCCGGATCGGTCGACGCCGTCACTTGCATCGGGCGGCCGGTCGAGGTGCCGGCTTTCCTTTCCGGGTCGTTCGAGCGCGGCCCGGTCTGACGTCCGCGGATCACGCGCGGGCTGGGCGTCGTCGCGGTCGCGGCGATGAGAGCGACGCTCGGTGTCGTGGACGGCAGCCGGCCGTGCGCCGCGCACCTCGACGGTCGCGCCGACGATCCGACACCCGCGGCCGGGGAAGAGGATGCGGACGGCGGGGTTGCGCGCGTTGGTGTGCGCCGATGGTGACGCGACCGCGGTCGGCGCACGCCCGACGGCGAGCGTGAGCGCGATGACAACGCCGGCGGTCAGTGCGCGTCGGCTATCGTGGGTGTCTCGCATGCGTCGTTGGCGTCCGGGTTGTCAACAGCAATGCGCATACCGCGGCGAGCGTTTCAATTCACGCGGGGGCCGGGCGGCGGGCACTCAGGCCTCGATCCGCTCGCGCAGCGGCGCGTCGTCCTCCTCGAGGAGGCGGGCGGGCGTGGTGAGCGCGGGGTACTTGGCGGTGGTCTGATCGTAGAACCCGCGGATGATCTGCATGTCGGCACGTAGGTCGCCGCCCGGCACGACCACCGGACCGATGCCACCGACCTTGCGGCGGTAGTCGAGAAACGCGCAGATGATCGGCACCTCGGCGCCGCGCGCGATGTGGTAGAAGCCCGACTTCCAGTGTGTCGCGCGCTTGCGGGTGCCCGACGGCGGGATGACGAGGAAAAGCTGGTCCACACTCGCGAAGTGGTCGAGGACCTGTTGCACGAGGTTGGTGCGCCGATCACGGTCGACGGGAATCCCGCCCAGACGCCGCATGAGCCCGCCGAACGGCCTGCGGAAGAGCTGTCGCTTGCCGAGCCACGAGGGCTTCACGCCCAGCACGAAGGACACGGCGAGCATGAACGGCAGGTCCCAGTTCGAGGTGTGCGGCGCCGCGATGGCGACGGCCTTCGTGCCCGCGGGCAACCGGCCCTCCACGCGCCAGCCGAACAGGCGAAGATAGAGACCGCCGAGCCTGCGTGCGAGCCATCCAGCGTTCCGGGTACGCGTCAAAGCCATGCATGGACTCCGCGGGCGGGGTGGCGCGCGCAGCGGGCAAGAGATACCGCGCTTCGCCGACGCGATACAAACGCAATTCCGTGGGATGCGCTCCCTATCGGGTTCGAGTCCCGTCCTCGGCGTCGCGCTGCGGGTACGACTGTGCCAACATGCGTCGCCATGCGCGACCTTTCCCTCACCGTCGACGGCCGCATCGGCGTCCTCACGCTCGACCGCGCCGCCGTGCACAATCGCCTCTCGCGCGCGCTCATGGAAGGGCTGCTCGCCGCCTGCCGTGAGCTCGCCGCGCGTGACGACGTCTGGGTCGCGGTGCTGCAAGCACGCGGCCGCGACTTTTCGACGGGCGTCGACCTCAGCGACCCGGCGCATGCCGCCGCGGCATCGGCGCCGCTCGGCGAGCGCCGGCGTCTCCTCCGTCTCGGACCGGATCTCGTGCACGCGATTCAGGAGCTCCCGCAGACGACGATCGCGGCGATGCACGGCTACTGCTTGGGCGGTGGCGGATGTCTCGCGCTCGCGTGCGACCTGCGCGTCGCCGCGGCGGACCTCCAGTTCGGTATGCCGGAGGTGACGCGCGGGATGAACATGAGCTGGCACTCGGTCGCCCTGATGGTGGCGCACTTCGGGCCGGCGCGGACGAAAGAGCTGCTCGTGACCGGAAGGCTGCTCGATGCCGAGACGGCGCACCGGTGGGGTCTCGTGAACCGGGTGACGGAGGCGGGGGAGGAGGCCGTGCAGCGCGAGGCGCTCGCGTGGGCGCGTGAAATCGCGGCGACCGTGCCGCCGATCCCCGCGGCGATGGTCAAGGAGACGGTGAACGCCGTCGCCAACCTCGCGACGCCGCTCCTCCACATGGACCGCGACCAATTCGTCCTCGCGCAGACGAGCGAGGACGCGCGCGAAGCCCTCGCCGCGTTTCGCGCCAAGCGGCCGCCGCGCTTCGAGGGACGCTGAGCCGACCCTCGAGGCCGCTGGCGCGATCGCAGACTCCTCCGGATGGCCAGTGGGACGCCGGTGGTCTATCGTAGCCGGGTGGGCGCCCGTACGGGCGCCGACGTCGCTCGCCGTGTGCATTCGGACCTGCTATCAGCCCTCGATCGCATGACGCCCTTGCAGGCGAGTAGTCACGCTGCGCGTGTCGTCGCCGCGCCCGCCGCGGCCGAGGGTCCGCCGACCGTCCAAGCAAAGTTCTTCTGGACCGGTGGGGAAAAATTCTACCTCCGCGCGGTATCCTACGGTCCCTTCGCCGTCGCGTCGCACGGCGCCCAGTTTCCCGAGCGCGACATGATCGAGCGCGACTTTACGCTGATGCGCGAGCTCGGCGCCAACGCCATCCGCACCTTCACGGTCCCGCCGCGCTGGCTGCTCGATCGTGCGGCGGCGCACGGGTTACGGGTGATGATCGGGATCCCCTGGGCCGAACACGTCTGTTTCCTCGACTCAGCAGTGATGGTCGAGGAGATCCGCGAGACGATCCGCCGCACGGTGCGCGACTCGGCCGGCCATCGCGCGGTCTTCGCCTACATCATCGGCAACGAGATCCCGCCCGACATCGTGCGCTGGTACGGGCCGACGCGCGTCGAGAAGTTCCTGCACGCGCTGCGCGCGGAGGTGAAGGCGATCGCGCCGCAGGCGCTCGTCAGTTACGCGAATTTCCCGCCCACCGAGTACCTCGACCTCGCCGAGATCGACTTCATCTGTTTCAACGTCTACCTCCACGACGAGGAGGCGTTCCGCCGTTATCTCGGTCGTCTCCAGAACCTCGCCGGCGACCGGCCGCTGGTGCTCACCGAGCACGGCATCGACTCGCACCGACTCGGTGAGGAGACGCAAGCGGAGATCCTCGCCTGGCAGGTGCGGGCGGCGTTCGAATCCGGTGTCGCCGGGACGTGCGTCTTCTCGTGGACCGACGACTGGTTTACGGGGGGCTACCAGATCGACGACTGGTCGTTCGGCCTCGTCACCCGCGACCGCAGGCGCAAGCCGGCGTTTCACGCCGTGCAGGCGGAGTTCGCGAGCGACCTGCCGCCGGCGCTGCCGCACTATCCACGCGTCTCGGTCGTGATCTGCGCCTACAACGCGGCGCGCACGATGGAGGCGTGCCTGGCGTCGCTGCGCACCCTGCGCTACCCGGACTACGAGGTCATCGTCGTCAACGACGGCTCGACGGACGGCACGCGCACGATCGCCGAGCGCTATCCCGAGTTCACGCTCATCAATCAGGACAATTGCGGCCTGTCGGTGGCGCGGAACGTCGGGGCTGAGCGCGCCACCGGCGAGATCGTCGCCTACACCGACTCCGACTGCGTCGTCGATCCCGACTGGCTCACCTACCTCGTCTACAAGTTCGTGCAGGGCGGTTTCGTCGCCGTCGGCGGGCCGAATTTTCCGCCACGGGAGGAAAGCGCGGTCGCCGCCTACGTCGCCGCCTCGCCGGGAGGGCCGACGCACGTGCTGTTGAACGACGAGGTCGCCGAGCACATTCCGGGCTGCAACATGGCGTTCACGAAGGAGGCGCTGCTCGCCGTCGGCGGCTTCGAGGCGATCTTCGCGGCCGCGGGCGACGACGTCGATCTCTGCTGGCGGCTGCAGAATGCGGGCCACGTGATCGGTTTCAGCCCGGCGGCGATGGTGTGGCACTTCCGGCGCAACACCGTCCGCGACTATCTGAAGCAGCAGCGCGGCTACGGGAAGGCGGAGGCGCTCCTCTACTTCAAGCATCCCTACCGCTTCAACATGCTCGGTCAGTCGCGCTGGCTCGGGCGGATCTACGGCGACTTCACGACCTCGCTCTTCTCGCGGCGGCCGATCATCTACTCCGGCACCTTCGGGCGCGGACTCTTCCAGACGCTCTACGAGCCGCCGTCGTCGATGTTCGCGTACCTGCCGTTCACGCTCGAGTGGAACGTCTTCGCGCTCATGCTGATCGTCGCGGCGCTCGCCGCCGGCAAGAACCTCCTGCTCGCGGTGCTGCCGCTCGCGATCGCCTTCGGCTCGTCGATCGTGACCGCGATGCAGGCACGGATCGAGCCGCGCTACGACGATTGGCGCGGGCGCGCGACGGTGGCGGCGCTCATCTACCTCGGTCCGCTCTTGCGGAGCTACGAGCGCTACCGCTGGCGCATCAAGGGGCTCACCAACGTCGAGCGCATCCGCTTCGCGGAGCCGACGCAGTCGCCGCGCGTGCGCTGGCTCGCGCGCGAGTTTCAGCTCCGCTACTGGAGCGAGTCGGGGCAGGAGAAGGAGGCGCTGCTCGAGGGCGTCATCCGGTTCCTCCTGCCCCGCAAGTACCTGATCGCACACGACCTCGGCTGGAGCGGCTGGGACGTCGAGATCCACCGCGGCATCTGGGCGAAGTCGCAGGTGCGGGTCGCGGTCGAAAACCACGGCGGCTCGCGGCGGCTCTTCAACGTGCGCTGCGCGGTGAAGACCTCGCGCGCCGGCAAGCTCGCGATCGGCGGCCTCGCAGCCTTGCTGGCGATCGGCGCCTATTTTCTCGTGCCGGAGCTGCTCGCGGTGGCGGTCGTACTCGGCGTGCTCACCGGGTTCTCGGTCGCCTACCAGAGCTTCGTCGTCGGTCGTGTCCTGCACCACGTGCTCGAGATCGTCGCGCAACAGATCGGGCTCACGCCCGTGGAGCCGCGCACCTGAGCGAAGCCACCGGCGTACACGACGCGCGCGTGCCGCCGCGTTTCGCGCTGGTGCGCACGATCGCGCACTACCTGCGGCCGTATCGCGTGGGGTTCGCGATCGCGGTCGGCCAGGTGCTGCTGATCAGCGCCTGCGAGCTGTTGAAGCCGTGGCCGCTGAAGCTCATCGTCGACAACGTCGTCGGCGGCGCGCCGGTCACGCTGCCGGGCCTCGCAGGCCTGTCGGGACGGCCGCTGCTCGCCGCGGTGTGCGTCGGCCTCGTCCTCCTCTACGCGCTGCTCGCGCTGGTGAGCGTCGTCAACAACGCGACGACCATCGGCATCGGCCAGGGCATGGTGAACGACTTCCGTCGCGACCTCTACCAGCACCTGCAACGCCTCTCGTTGCGCTTTCACAGCGGCCGCGAAGTCGGCGACCTTCTGTATCGGGTCACCGCCGACACGTTCGCCATCCAGACGCTCAGCATGAACGGCGTCTTCCCCATCATCACCTCGACGACCATGTTCTGCGGCATGGTGGTGGTGATGGTGCGCATGGATTGGCAGCTGACGCTCGTCGCTCTCGCCGTGTGCCCGCTCATCTTCGTCGGCATCTCGCTCATGAGCCGGCGGATCACGGCGGTGGCGATCGACGCGCGCCAGAAAGAAAGCCGGCTCTACTCGGTGACGCAGCGGGGGATCTCGGCGATCCGCGT
Source organism: Binatia bacterium (assembly GCA_041476145.1). Classification (GTDB taxonomy): domain Bacteria; phylum Desulfobacterota; class Binatia; order UTPRO1; family UTPRO1; genus DP-19. The sequence continues at coordinate 18,672 of JBGOSW010000042.1, read as the reverse complement.
CATCCAGGCGTTCACCACCGAAGAAGAGGAGGCGCGGCGGTTCACGACCTCGAGCGGCGAGAGCCTGCGTGCCAACCTTCGCCTGTATGTCCTCCAGACCACGTACTCGTCGATCATCAACGTCGTCGTCGCCGGCGGTACGGCGGTGGTCCTGTGGTTCGGTGCGACCCACGTGCTTGCCGGCACGCTCACGATCGGCCAGGTGCTCGTCTTCACGACCTACCTCGCGTCCCTCTACGCGCCGATCAACAGCGTCAGTCAGACGATCGGCATGGTGCAGGGCGCGGCGGCTGGAGCGCGCCGCGTCCTCGAGATCCTGGAGACGACGCCCGACCTGCCCGAAGGACGGCGGGCGATCGACCCGACGACGTTGCGGGGGGAGGTGCGCTTCGAGCACGTCGCCTTCGCGTACGTCCCGGGACGGCCGGTCCTGCACGACATCGAGGTCACCGCGCGCGCCGGTGAGGTGCTGGCGATCGTCGGCCCGACCGGCGTCGGCAAGAGCACGCTGGTGAGCCTCGTCGGCCGTTTCTACGATCCGGTCGCCGGTCGCGTGCTTCTCGACGGCGTCGACCTGCGCGAGTACCGGCTGCGCGAGCTGCGGAGCCGGATCGCGATGGTGCTGCAGCCGGCGCTCGTGTTTCCGACGACCCTGCGCGAGAACATCGCCTACGGCCGGCCGTTCGCGACCGACGAGGAGATCGCGCGCGCGGCGCGGATGGCGCAGCTCGACGGCTTCCTCGCGCAGCTGCCGCAGGGTCTCGCGACACCCGTCGGCGAGCAAGGCGCGACCGTCTCCGACGGCGAGCGGCAGCGCATCACGATCGCGCGCGCGATCCTGCGCGACGCGCCCATTCTCGTCCTCGACGAGCCGACCTCGGCGCTCGACGCCGAGACCGAGGCGCTCATCATCGCCGCCCTCCAGGAGCTGATGCGCGGGCGCACCACCTTCGTGATCGCGCACCGGCTGTCGACGATCCGCCACGCCGATCAAATCATCGTGCTGCGCGAAGGCACGGTCGCCGAGCGCGGCACCTTCGACGAGCTCGTCGCGCGCGGCGGTGCGTTCACGCGCCTCTACGAGGCGCAGTTCGGAAAGCAGGCGAAGCGTGGAGCGGCCGGGTAGGGGAGGCGGCCGGGCACGCGTCGTGGTGCTCGGCATCACTGCGCAGTACCCGCTCGCCGGCGTCACCTGGCAGGCGATGCATTACCTCGCCGGGTTGCGCGCGCTCGGCTGTGACGTCTTTTACGTCGAGGACTCGGGTGCGCCGCCGTACGATCCCGTGAGCGGCGGCATCGCGAACGACGCGCGCGCCAACATCGCGTACCTCGCCGCGGTGATGCGGCGCCTCGACCTCGCGGACCGGTGGGCGTACTGGGACGCGCAAAGCGACGCGTGGCACGGCCTCGCGCGCGCGCGCGTGCACGCGCTCTACCGCTCGGCGGACGCGATCTTCAATCTCTGCGGCGCCACGCGTCTCCGTCCCGAGCATCGCCAAGGGGCGCGCCTCTGCTACGTCGAGACCGATCCCGTTTACGAGCAGATGCGGGTGGCGAACGACGAGGCCGACAGCGTCGCGTTCCTCGCCGAGCACGACCTCTTCTTTACGTACGGCGCGCTCCTCGGGACGCCGTCCTGCACCGTGCCCGTCGAGCGTTTCACGTGGATCCCGACGCGCCCGCCGGTCGTCCTCGAGGAATGGCGTCGACGCGGCGAGGGCATCGCCTACCGCACGATCGCGACCTGGGAGAACAAGGGCAAGAACGTCGAGTTCCGCGGCGAAACCTATTATTGGACGAAGCATCGCAACTTCGTCCGCATGCTCGACGTTCCGCGGCAGAGCGGGGTGCGTATGGAGGTGGCGATGGACCCGCTCGATCCGGCGGTGCGCGCGGAGCTCGCCACGCACGGCTGGACGCTCGTCGACCCGCGGCCGATCTCCGCCGATCTCGACGCCTACCGCGGCTTCGTGGAAGGCGCGCGCGGCGAGTTCACGGTCGCCAAGGACATCTACGTGCGACCACGGAGCGGCTGGTTCAGCGACCGCAGCGTCTGCTTTCTCGCCGCCGGGAGACCGGTCGTGACGCAGGAGACGGGTTTCAGCGAGCGCGTTCCGTCCGGGCGGGGTCTGCTCGCGTTCGCCACCCGCGACGAGGCGGTCGCGGCCGTGCGCGCCGTCGAGGCCGACTACGAGACGCACGCGCGTGCGGCGCGCGAGATCGCCGTCGAGTACTTCGCCGCCGGGCGCGTGCTCGGCGCCATGCTCAGCGCCGCAGGAATCGGCTAGAAGGCGGAGCCGTGCGCATCATCGTGACCGGGCTCATCGCCACGTACCCCGTCGGAGGGGTGGCGTGGGACTACGTGCAGTACGTGCACGGCCTCGCGGTGCTCGGCCACGACGTCACCTATCTCGAGGACACCGGTCAGTGGGTGTACTCCCCGACGTCGCAGACGTTCACCGACGACTGCGCCGCGAACGTCGCGCACCTGCGCAGGGTGCTGCGGCATTGCGACGGCGGGTATCGCTTCGCATTTCGTGATCCCGCCGGCGCGCTCCACGGCATGGAGGAAGAGGAGCTCGAGCGCCGCTGTCGCGATGCGGAGCTCTTCCTGAACGTGTCGGGGGCATGCTGGCTGCGCGACGAGTACCGCGGGCACGGCGTCGCCGCCTACGTCGACACCGACCCCTGCTACAGTCAGGCGAAGCTCGCGGCCGCGGACGCCGGCACGGCCGACGAGCACGTCCAGTACTCGGCGGCGATGATCCGGCGGCACGACGTGTTCTTCTCCTTCGCCGAGAGCATCGGCCGGCCCGAGTGCACGATCCCGCCGGCGGGCCTCGCCTGGCATCCGACGCGCCATCCGATCGTCCTCGCCGATTGGCCGGCGACGCCGGCGCCGGCGCGCGGCGCCTACACGACGGTCATGTCCTGGAAGATCGACGTCACGCCGCCGACCGTCGGCGGACGCGTCTACGGCGGCAAGGACGTCGAGTTCGCGAAGATTCGCGACCTGCCGGGACGGACGCCGGCCGCGCTCGAGATCGCGATGGCAGGGGCGGCGCCGATCGCGGCGCTTCGCGCCGGGGGCTGGCGCGTCGTCGACGCGCGCGACGTGTCGGCGACACCAAAGGCGTACCAGCGCTACCTCGCCGCCGCGCGCGGCGAGCTCAGCGTCGCCAAGGAAGCCTACGTCGCGACGCGTAGTGGGTGGTTCAGCACGCGTTCGGCGTCGTACCTCGCGAGCGGCAGGCCGGTGATCGTGCAGGACACCGGTCTCAGCGCGCACGTTCCGATCGGCGACGCGATCCTCGTCTTCACGAACGGCGACGAGGCGGCCGCCGCGCTCGCCGAGGTCGAGCGCGACTATCCGCGGCGCTGCGCGGCGGCGCGCGAGATCGCGGCGACGGCGTTCGACGCCGGCACCATCCTGCGGCGCCTCGTCGCCGACGCGGGACTCTGATGGGGTTGCGCGTCGTCCTCGCCGGCTATCTGGTGCGCTATCCGCTCGGCGGCTACGCCTGGCAGGCACTGCATTTCCTCGCCGGCTTTCGCGCCCTCGGCTGCGAGGTGCTTTTCTACGAGGACAGTGCGTATTACGCGTACGCCTACGTGCCGGGCGCGGCGGCGATGCAGGCGGAGGACTATTCCTACGGGGTGACCTACGCCGCGGCGTTCTTCGGCGCGCACGGCTTCGGCGATGCCTGGACGTTCTGGGACGCCGGCCGCGACCACCACTTCGGTGCCGACGCGGCGCGCACGCGCGCCACCCTGCACGACGCCGACCTGGTCGTGAACCTCGGCGGCGTGAATCGCCTCGCGCGCGCGCGTTGCCCGCGCGCCGTCTTCGTCTACGTCGACCTCGATCCCGCCTACACCCAGCTTCGCTTGCACGCGGGCGATCTGCTCCTGCGTGCGATGCTCGAGGCGCACGACGTTCACTTCACGTTCGGCGAGAACATCGGTACGCCCGGATGCCGCATCCCGGTCGGCGGCATCGCCTGGCGGCCCATCCGGCAGCCGGTGCCGGCGGAGCTCTGGACGCCGCTTCCCGACGGCGAGCGGGGCGCGTACACGACGATCGGCAAGTGGGACAGCGCCGGGCGCGATCTGACCTTCGGGGGCGACGTGTTCACCTGGCGCAAGCGGACCGAATGGTTTCGTTTTCTCGATCTGCCGCGGCGCACGGGGGCGCACTTTCGCGCCGCGATGGACGTGGCAAGCTCTCCCGATGACCTCCGCCGGCTCGAGGAAGCGGGGTGGGAGATCGTCGACCCGCTGCCGATCTCGTCGGATCCGGAGACGTACCGAAGCTTCATCCGCGGCTCGAAGGGCGAGTTCACCGTCGCAAAGGACGTCAACATCCGCCTCGCGAGCGGCTGGTTCAGCGATCGCAGCGCCTGCTACCTCGCCGCCGGGCGTCCGGTCGTGAACCAGGACACGGGCTTCGACCGCGTGCTGCCGACCGGCACCGGGCTCTTCAGCGTCCGCGGACTCGAGGACGCGATCGCGGCGTTCGCCGCGATCGACGCCGACTACGCGCGCCACGCGACGCGCGCGCGTGCGATCGCGTGCGCGGACTTCGCGCCGGCGCGGGTGCTCGCGCCGGTGCTCGGCGTGGCGCGATGAGGTACCGCGCCGGAGCCGTGTTCGTCGCGGTCACGATTGCGACCGCCGTCGCGACCGCGGTGCATGCCGCGACGGTGCCGTCGCCGCCGGCGTCGCCGGCAAGCACGTCGACGGAGGACACGCAACTCTTCGGTTCCGCCGACGACGGCGCGCGCGTCCGCCCCGGCAAGCCGACGATCACTTACTGGAAGGTCTCGATCTCGATGGACGTGGCACCGACGAGCGCACCGGCGCACGTGCGCATGCTGGTACCGCTCTCCGACGGGCGGCAAGCCATCTTGAGCCGTCGCATACGTCCGAGCGCCTTCCACTTCGCGGAGCAAGGCGTCGGGCCGAATCTCTGGGCACGCTGGGAGGCGTCGACCGTGAAGCCGAATCACGGCGGCATCGAGTACAGCTTCACTGCGCGCACCACCGACGTGTGGATGGACGTGCCGCGGATCGTGCCCGGCGCGAGCGCGCCGGCGCCGGCGGGTGGCGACGATCTGGCGGCGACGGATGCGATCCAGGCGCACGATCCGGCGATTCGGCGGCGAGCCGCGACGCTGACCCGCGACGCCAAGCGGCTCGACGAGATCGCGTGGTCGCTCTTCCAGTACGCGGCCTCGTTTCTCCAGCCCGACGCCGGCGAGGAAACGGCGAACGACGCGCTGAGCGTCCTTGCCGCCGAGCGTGGCAACGCGACCGGCAAGGCGCGCCTCTTGGCGGCGCTCTTGCGCAGCCGCGGCATACCCGCGCGCATGGTCGGCGGCGTCCGTCTGGAGGATGCCGCCCGCAAACGGACGACGATCTCATGGGTCGAGGCGTGGCTCGGCGACGCCTGGGTGCCCTTCGACCCCGCCGGCGGCAACTACGCGCACCTGCCGAGCAACTACCTCGCGCTGTACTACGGCGACCTGCCCCTCATCGAACACACCGCGAAGCTCGGCTTCCGCTACGACATGTTGATGCACCAGGTGACGCGCCAGTCGCTCCTCACCGACGAGGCCGAGACGCCGCCGAGCGGTGGACGCGCGCGCGAGGTGAGCTGGGAGAGCGAGCGCGCGCGTACCTACGCGTTCTATGCCGAGCAGCCGGTGGCGTCGGTCGTCCTCATCACGGATCACACGATCCCGGAGGGCGTGATCGCGCAGATCGTCGACGACGCGCGCGAGCGGTCGATCAGCATCGTCTTTCTGAATGCGCGCTTCGAGTCGCGCTACTTTCGCGAGAACTATCTCCAGCGACTGATCGCCAACAACTTCGACACCGTCGCGGAGTCGCACTTGCTCTTGGTCTCGACGCGTGACGAAGCGGGGCTGTACGCGCTCCTCCAGCTCGGCGAGCAGCGCGTGGCGTTGCACGACGCCCGCATCGTCATCGCCGGTAGCTTCCCGCGCGCCGTCGGCCGCGTCCTCGGCGCCGTGCTCTACAAGCTCGTCGATCCCGGCGAGCTCGTCCTCGTGACTCCGGGGGCGCCGCTGCTCTCGCTGTGGAAGATGGCGCGCGCCAACCTCCTCGACGGCACCCCGATGGTCGAGGCGGCGGGGCTGTGGGACATCCGGCCGCTGGTCATCGACGAGGACGACGTTCGCCACCTCGCAGGCTGGCGGCGGTCGCTCGTCGCGGCGTGGTCGAAGGCGGTGCTGGCGCAGGTGCCGCTGCAGGCGATCAACTTGATTCTCGTCCTGCCGGTCATCGCCTGCATCGTCGTGATCTTCCGCAACGTCGTCGGCATCGAGACCTTCGGGACCTTCGCACCGGTGATCGTCTCGCTGGCATTTCTCATGACGGGCCTGGCCTGGGGCGTCGTGATCTTCTGCGTGATCGTCGGCGTCGGCGTCGTGATGCGGGGCGCGCTGCAGTGGTTCCGCATCCAGCTCGTCGCCCGCCTCGCGATCCTGATCGCGATGGTCTCGGCGACGATGGCCGCGCTCACGGTGGGCGGCGCCTATTTCGGCATCGGCGCGCTCTTGAACGTCAGTATCTTCCCGATGGTCATCATGTCGAACGTGATCGAGAACTTCACGACGACGCAGGTGGAGTCGGGAACGCGGGAGGCGTTACGGTTGACGATCAACACGCTGGTGGTGTGCGCGGCGTGCTATCTCGCGATCGAGGCCGGGGGCGTGCAGTCGATCATCCTGTCGTTTCCCGAGGTCCTGCTGGGCGTGATCGTGCTCGAGGTGCTGATCGGGAAGTGGCGCGGATTGCGCTTGCTCGAATACGTCCGCTTCTACGACCTCGTCGGCCGCGAGCGGGCGGGGCGGTGAGCGCCTTCTGGGCGCGCATGCGACGCCTGCGCCGCGAGGCGCTCGGCATGAATCGGCGGAACCTCGCGTTTCTCGTCCCCTACAATCCACGCCCGCTCTTCGCGCTGGTCGACCACAAACCGACGGCCAAGCGGCGCTTGGCGGAGGCCGGTATTCCGGTGCCCGTCAGCTATGCCGAGCTCGCGGTGCAATGGGACCTGCGGCGCTTGGGCGAGCTCCTCGCCGAGCGCCGCGACTTCGTGATCAAGCCGGCGCGTGGCTCGGGAGGCGGCGGCGTGATGGTGGTCGTGGACCGCGACGGTGAGGCCTTCGTGAAGGCGAGCGGCACGACGGTGACGCTCGCCGCACTCGCGGACCACTGTTCGGAGATCCTCGCCGGCGCGTTCTCGCTGCGCCGAAACGCCGACCAGGTGCTGCTCGAGTACCGAGTACGGCCCGATCCCGTCCTCGGCGCGATCAGCTATCGCGGCGTACCCGACGTGCGCGTTCTCGTCTTCCGCGGCGTGCCCGTGCAGGCGATGATCCGCCTACCGACGCGTGCGTCCGACGGCCGAGCCAACCTTCACATGGGCGGCATGGGCGTCGGCGTCGATCTCGTACGCGGCGTGACCACGCACGGCGTCCTCGGCGGCAGGGCGTCGGCGACGCATCCCGATCTCGGCCACCCCATCGTCGGCGTCACGGTGCCGTACTGGGAAGAAATCCTGACGATCGCCGCGCGCTGCTTCGACGCCGTCCCGCTCGGCTTCCTCGGCGTCGATGTCGTTCTCGACGCCGAGTTGGGGCCGTTGGTGCTGGAGATGAACGCCCGTCCGGGCCTGACGATTCAGCTCGCCAACGGCCACGGCGTACGACCGTCGATGGAGGAGGTGGCGCGCCGCGACGTCGCGCGCATGTCGATCGCGGAACGCATCGCGCTCGGCCGCATGCTCGCTAGTCGGGTGTCCGAACGCTGCGCCAGCCGCCGTCCTGCATGATCGCGCGGTTGCGGCGTCCGACGCCCGCGTCGACGAGCCTCGTGCCCGGCAGCGCGGCGTCGTACTCGGCATCGCCGGGGTAGAGAACCGCCATGCAGCCGTCCACCTGCACCGGCTTCGGAAGGATGGGCGTCACCGTCCGTGCGTCGGCGGCCGTGATGACGTGCGCGGGGGTGCCGAGCGCGTCGAGATCGTCAAGGGTGCGCATCGTCGGCGGGGTGAGGACCACGTTCCCGGCGCGCGCGCTGGCGAGCGCGGCGCGTGGAGAGAGCCACGCGATCGAGATGGTCTCACGGTCGTCGTGCAGCGGTTCCTGGCCGGTGGGCACGCCGGTGACGAAAAAGCGCGCGTCGTAGCGACGCGGCGAGATCACCGGCGTGATCCAGCGGCTGAAGTAGTGCAAGGCGTCGGTCGCGAGCTCGAGCCGCTCGGTGGCGACGACGTCGGCGAACGTCATCGCACCGGCGAGGATCGCGGCGCGGTGCCCGCGAAAACGTGTCCGCGTGGCGGCATCGTCGAAGGTCACCGGCACGCCGGCGACCCGTGCCAGCAGGAGACCCGCTTCCTCGAAGAGCTCGCGAATGGCGGCGATCCAGAACGCCAGCGCCGCCGCCGGCGTCGTCTCCTCTCCCAGTCGTCGCGCTGCCGCAGCCGGCGTCAGGCGCGGCGAGGCCTCGTGCAGGGGCGCCGTCGCGTCCGCGGGGTCGACGACGCCGCCCGGGAAGACGTGCGCTCCGGCGAACGCCCGGCTGTTGGCGTGGCGCTCGACGAGGAGAACCTCGAAGGTGCCCGCCGCCTCGCGCATCACGATGACGGTCGCCGAGTCGAGGGGGGAGGGGGTGGACATGGAAGGGGCACAGTCGAGAAAGGACGGCCGCCTGTCAAGAAGCATGGCTTTTGCGCCGTCCAGCGTGCACGGCCGTACGATTTTGCTTGACAGTTCGCACCGGGACTTAATACCGTCGCCCTGGAAACACGTGGCTTTCGGCACCCGGGAGTGCCGTATCCGTCGCCGCTCGATGAGGGAGGCGGCGAGTCCCCCCCGGGAATCTTTAGCGTCTTTGCGACTGTCAGGAGGACTTCCATGAGATCACTCGCTCGCCTGGGCCTTTGTGCCGGCGTCCTCGTCCTCGTCGGGGTCATCACGCCCCGAGGCGTGCATGCGGTCTGCTCCTCCGGAGGGGTCGTCTCGAACGTGAACGACTGCGTGACAGCCGGGAAAGGCACGGTCGACTGCCACGCGGAATGGTGGATCACACCGCAGCCGCCGGCGGGTGGCGGGGGCCTTCTGCGCGATAAGGTCTCCTGCATGGACAACGACCCGACTTGCGACGCTGACACCACGCCCGGCCAGTGCACGTTCCTCGTCGGCGCCTGCGTCAACGTCGTCGACCCGCGTCTCGCGTGCTCGCCGACCGACACCGCGAGCTACGATCTCGTGCGGCCGAGCGTGAAAAACACCACCCAATCGCATAAGGATGCGAACGCACGCGACAACCGCCGCCGGCTCACCCTCGACCTCGACGCGCTCATCCCGACCGCGACGCCGAACGTCTGCACGCCGCAAGAGAGGTTCGTGGTCGCGTTGAAGAAGGGCGTGAAAAAGCGCACTAGCGGAGTCGCCCTCAAGATGACCGATTCGGGAGCGGCAGTCGACGCCGACAAACTGAAGCTCATCTGCCTGCCGAACCCCGCGATCGCAACCATCCCGTGCGCGTCGGCGCGCAAGATCACCTCGACCTCCGAGCTCATCGGTGGTCCGCTCGCCCTGGGCAAGGTCGACGACTACCTGCTCGAAAACGACAAGGCGCGCTTCATCGTGAGCGACACCGGTCGCGAGTTCAGCTTCATGCTGACCTACGGCGGGCACGTCATCGACGCCGATCTGCAGCAAAAGGTCGGGGCCGGCACGCTCAGCCCACCGTACCCGCCGGGGCGCGACAACTTCCACGCGATCACGCCGCTCATCAACATCTCCTCGACCGACAATCCGACGTCGATCACGGTCCTGAACAATGGTGCGAGCGGCGGACCGGCGAAGCTGCGCACGCTCGGCCCCGACGATCTCTTCGATCCCATCGACCCGCGGGTCGCGATCTTGGGGTTCTCGGCGTCGCTGTCAGTGCCTGCCGCGGCGATCGACAACAACATTCCGGTCATGGTCACCAACGACTACACCCTCAATTGCGGCGACAACTTCTTGACGATGGAGACGACGGTGCAGAACACCGGCGGGACGGCCCTCGACCTCTACGTCGGCGACTTCGCCAACGGGGGCGGCCAGACCGAGTCGGTCGGTCCCGGTCTCGGGTTCAGCGATTCCCCGATCCGGGTGGGAGACGCCAACCTCAACGCTGTCAGCACGTATCACTACGACTACTTCGGCTGGTTCGGGTTCGGCGACGCGGATTTCCTCTCGTACGGGCTCATTCCGGAGGTCAACACCCGGACGAGCTCGTTCGCCCAGTCCGGTGTCGTCGTCCCCGTGTACGGAAACTCGCTGCTCGACATCCTGCTGCCCCAAGAAGCGAACAAGCAGATCGGGGTATTTCACGTTGCCGCCGGCGGATCGAACACGTTCAAACGCTGGCTGGCGGTGAGCAACAACGGCATGGGCCGAGTACTCGACGCTCGTACCAGGCTGGCGTTGCGCGGGGAGCTCCCCTTGATCAAGACCGGCTGGGTCCAGGGTACGGTCACGGTCGCGGGCGTGCCCGTCGACGGCGCGCGCGTCGTGATCTCCAAGAAGCCCGGCGACCGCGGCTCGCCGGTCTCCCTCGTCGACGCCTTCGAGACGCGCGACGGCGGCTTCTTCCAGGGAACCATTCCCGTCGGGAGCTACGTCGCGGCGGTCAAGGTGCAGGGCCACCTCTACGAGGGTGGTGGCGCGGTACCGATCCAGAAGCCGATCCTGGTCAAGACCGGCACCACGGTCGTCGACTTCGACGTGCCGGCGACCGGGTTCGTCCGCGTCACCGCGAAGGACGGCACGACGCTGCAGCCGATCGCCTCGAAAGTCTCGATCGTCGGGCTCGAGGCAACGGAAGATCCCGGTACCCACGAGATCGTCGCAACGAAGGTCAACCCCGGCAACGTCTTCGGTTACGAGGCACGTGAAAAGATCATCCAAGGGATGCCCTACGGATTGGTGCAGGTTCACTTCACCGATCTCGGCGGCGACACCGGCGTCTTCGCGCTCCAACCGGGGACGTACCAGATCGTCGTCTCACACGGCCCCCGCTACTCCGTCTTCAAGCAGATGCTGACGGTCGTGGCGGGGAGCGAGGCGTCGCCGCAAGTGGTGGCCGCGAGCGTCGTCCCGGTGGTCGACACGACGGGCTTCATCTCCGGCGACTTCCACGTCCACATGATCGAGAGCCCGGACTCGGTCGTGACCAACCGCGAGCGCATCGTCACGATGCTCGCGGAAGGCGTCGATTTCTTCGTCGCCAGCGACCACGACTTCATCACCGACCTCGGCGCCGACGTCGCCGCGCTCGGGGCGACGAACGCGGTGAAGGCGGGGCTCAGCCAGGAGATCACCTACTTCGACAGCGGCCACTTCGGCGCGTATCCGTACGATCCCACCAGCCTTCCCGATCCGAACAGTCATACGGGCGGAGCGCTCGACTGGGGCAATCCGGTGGTGGGGGTAGGCGCGGGGTATCCGTCCGACTTCAGCTACGACCTCAGTCCCGATGACATGGCGCTGATGGCCAAGGGGCCGCCCTACAACGCCATCGTCGTCCAAGCGAATCACATCAACAGCACGACGCTCGGCTACTTCCGTATCCACGGCATCGACACCACCGTCGCGCCGCCGCAGTCGAGCGTGGCGCCGGCGCAGGTGCGTCTCGATCCGAGCATCACCAACACCTACACGGACGAGCTGACCGCCCTCGAAATCTGGATCGAGAACAGCCGCCCGCAATCCGCCCTCGCCCTCGGCGAGAACCTCGGCGACTGGTTCAACATGCTCAACAACTGGAGCTCGACACCGGGCCACGACCGGCTGCGCAAGACGGCGACGTTCGATTCCGACACTCACACGACCACCGTCGTCCAGGCCGGTGGGCCGCGGAACATGGTCGCCGACAACGCCGGGTCGATCTCCGCGATCGACCCCGTGACGGTGGCCAACCGCATCAACGAAGGCCGCGACATCGGCACCAACGCCCCGTTCGTACAGGTCTCGATCGTCGGCGATGGCGGCGCCACCGCGGCGCACGCCTTGGGCTCGCCGCTGCTGGTCCCGGCGGCGCTCGGTACCGCGACCATCCACGTCGACATCAAGAGTCCCGACTGGGCGGAGTTCGATCAGGTGCAGATCTTCGTCAACAATAACACTATCCCCACCTGCACGAGCAGCGGTCCCAACTACGTCAACAGCGCGAAGCAAGTTTGCCAGCCGGTCGCGGACTTCACGCTCAACAAGGGCGTCGACTTCACGGTCAACACCATCCCCGTCAACGGTTCGAATCGTCTCGAAGCGAACATCGTCAAGGTCCTGACGGGCGGCAGCCTTCCCGCCGGCGACGCCTGGGTAGTCGTGGTCGTGAAGGGCACCGACGGCGTGTCGAAGCCGCTCTTCCCGATGGCGCCTTTGTCGATCCAGGAGAAGGCTTGCACCGGCGATCCGTGCCGTCCTTGCAACATTCCCGGGGATTGCCTGCCGTTCTTCGGGACTTGCGTCGCCGCAAACCCCACGGTCACCGACCTTGCCGACGGCAACCTCGGTCAATGTGGTGTCACCTCACTGGCGATCGCCAATCCGCTCTTCATCGATCGCGACGGCGACGGCTTCTACAAGGGCCTGACGATCCCCTAGCCCGACTCCCTCCGTTGTCGCGACCCGGGGACGTTCCCAACAGGGAACGTCCCCGGTACAACTCTTCCCATGAACGCACGATCGGAATGGTTTCGGCGTCGGAGTCGGCGCTCCGTGCGGCTGCTCACGACGCTTGCCCTGGTTGCCTCGGCCTCGCCCGCGGGGGCGGCGCCGGTGTTCAAGCTCGCCGATGACTCGGCGACCGTCGTCCGTGGCGTCGTCGACGACGTCCGCAGCTACAAGCAGGATGCGTTTCTCGTCTTCACGATCATGCCGCGTGCGGTGCTGAAGGGATCGCAGCCCGCCGGTGTTCCGATACAACTCGTCGAAGAGCGAGTCTTCGGCTCGGAGCGCCCGTATTTCGTCAAAGGCACCGAGACGCTGGTCTTTGCTGTGCCGATGCCGTCGTACTCGTACTATCGCGAGTCGCTGCCGGCCGGCTCGTACCTCCAGTGGACCGATCGCAACGACACCGCCGACCAGATCGCCGCGCTCAGTGATCCCGCGGTGGCCGACGCGGTGAGCGCCTACCTGGCGGCGCAGAACGACGCGCCGGCAGAAGCGGAGCGGCTCGGTGCGTTGATGGCGAGCCCCGTGCCGCGCCTGCGCGCCGACGCGCTCGAGGCGGTCGAGCGTCGCCACGAGATCGCGACGGCACTCGGCGGGAAGGCGTTGGAGCCGGTGCGCGCCCTGCTCGCGGACGAGCACCTGCCGGTGACGGAACGCGCCGCGATCCTCGTCCGACTGGCCCACGCGGGCGCGCCCGGCGCCGTCGCGATTGCGCAGGACATCGTGGGGACACGGGGGCCGTTGCAGGCGGCGGCCGTCGACGCCCTGGTCGCGCTCGGGCGTGCACCGCGTGAAGAAGACCTTCTCGCCTTGACGCGCAGCGACGACCCCGCGCTCCGCCTCGCGGCCCTGCGCGGCCTGGCAACCCTTTCCTCGCGTGCGGCGCTCGATCGGGTCACGGACGTCGTGGCGAACGACCGCGTCGCCGAGGTGCGCATCGCCGGCATCCGCGCGCTCGGCGCGGCCGCGAATCCGGGCGGCGTTGCGGTGTTGGGCAAGGCGCTTCGGAGCGACGACAAAGGGGAGATTCTCGCGGCGAGCGAGGCCCTGGCACGGATCGCGAACGCCGAGGCGGTCGAGGTGCTCGGTGCGGCGCTGCGCGACGGAAGTCTCGCGACGGCGTTCGCGGCCGCGTTCGCCCTCAAGCAGACTGAGAGAGAAGCGGCCTACGCCATCCTGCGCGAGCAACGCGAGATCCACCCGGATCCGCAGGTGCGGCGGGCGATCAAGATGGCGCTCGGCGAGAGGCTCGACGAGCACGAAGATTGAGTGCGGAGATCGCATGATCGCCGCGGGGGCGTTGCCTGCGGCGGTCGCGTTTCTCCTTGCCGCGCTCGCTCCGGTGCCGGCTGCCGCGCACCAGCAGGGCGTCAGCTACTCCGACGTCGGCGTCGAGGGCGGACACGTGCGCTACGACCTCACGCTCTCGAGCCACGATCTGCAGGAGCTCGATGTCGATCACGACGGCGCGATCTCCGACGACGAGGTCGTGGCGCAGTACCCGGCCCTGCGGCGGCATTTCGAACACGCGGCGATCGTCCAGGCCGGTGACACGCCGTGCCCGCTCACGCTGCAGGACTTCGTGCAGGATCCCGCCGGCGGCGTCACCTTCCGGCTGCGTGGTTCGTGTCCGGACGCCGCGCCGCTCCACGTCGCGTTCCAACTCCTCGCGACGACCGGCAACCCCGGCTACAACCTCGCGAAGATCCGTTTTCGCGGCACGCTCACCGAGCACGTCTTCACGCGCGACGACACGACCGTCGTGATCGTGGCGGGCGAGGGACCGGTCGCGACCGCGCAGCGCTTCTCTCTCCTCGGCGTCGAGCACATCGCGACCGGGTACGACCACATCCTCTTCCTTCTCGCGCTGCTTCTCATCGGCGGCGGCTTGCGCGCGCTCGTGGGAATCGTCACGGCGTTTACCCTCGCCCACAGCCTCACGCTCGCGCTCGCGACGCTCGACGTGGTGGCGCTGCCGACCCGTTTCGTCGAGTCGGCGATCGCGCTCTCGATCGCGTGGGTCGCGCTCGAGAACGTGCTGCTCGACCGCAACCACGGTCGCTGGCGCATCACCTTCCTCTTCGGCCTGGTGCACGGATTCGGGTTCGCCTCGATCCTGCGCGCGATGCATCTGCCACCACGGGGGATGGCGGTGTCGCTGGTGGCGTTCAACGTCGGCGTCGAAGTGGGGCAGATCGTCGTCGTCCTCCTTGCCTATCCCGTGATCAGGGCGATCCAACGCGCGCCGCGGCGACGCGCCATCGTCGCCACCGCCTCGAGCGCGATCCTGACGCTCGCGCTCTATTGGTTCGTCGAGCGCGCGTTTCTCGCTTGACAGCTCGTCGCGCCTCGTGCGACCTGTCGCCTCGGGGAGGGGAGATGGGCATGCGGGGCCGGACACCACGGAAAATCGTGACCAAGACCTACGTCGAGCGTCTGCTGTGGGAGGCCGGCTACACGCGTGTCGCCGGTGTCGATGAGGTCGGCATGGGACCGCTCGCCGGGCCGGTGGTGGCGGCGGCGGTCGTCTTCCCGCCCGGTCGCGCCATGCAGGGCATCGCCGACTCGAAGCAGATGACGCGTCTCGCGCGCGAGCGCATGGTGGTGAAGATCCGTGCGCGCGCGCTCGGCGTCGGCCTCGGCATCGTCGACCCCGAAGAGATCGATCGCCTGAACATCTACCAGGCGGGCTTGAAGGCGATGCGACTCGCGGTCGAAGCGCTGCCGTTCATCCCCGACCACGTCGTCGTCGACGCTCGGCACATCCCCGGCATCGTCGTGCCGCAGACGGGCTACGGTCACGGCGACAGCTTCGTCTACTCGATCGCGGCCGCCTCGATCGTCGCCAAGGTGCATCGCGACGACCTCATGCGGCGGCTCGACGCGGAGTATCCACACTACGGTTTCCGACGTCACGTCGGCTATGCGACGCGCGAGCACCTCGCGGCCCTTCGCACCTTCGGGCCGAGCCCGCTCCATCGCCGTTCGTTCGCGCCGTGCGTCGCCGCAGGCGCCGCCGCGCCGGGCGGCTCCTGATCCACCTGACCCACACCGCGGCGCCGTCTCGAGGTTTCGGAGGCGGGCGGCGGTCCCTATAATCGGTCCCATGAGCGTCGAGATCGTCATGCCCAAGCTCAGCGACACGATGGAGGAAGGCACGATCCTCAAGTGGCTGAAGCACGTCGGCGACGTCGTCACGCGCGGCGAGGTGCTCGCCGAGGTCGAGACCGACAAGGCGGACATGGAGCTCGAGGCGTCGACGGAAGGGGTGCTGCGCGAGATCACGGTGAAGGAAGGCGAGAGCGCCGCAGTCGGTGCGGTGATCGCTCTCGTCGAGGAGAACGGCGCTGCGGCCGAAACGGGTGGTGGCGCGACGGCCGACGGGAAGGTGGAACACGGCACCGCGGCGGCGTTCGATCGGCCGAACGGTCCCGAGCGTCCGACGGCCCCGGCTCATGCGAGGGCATCCGCTTCCCAATCGCGGCGAACGCCGCCACCAGCCGGGAGTGCGTCACCTGAATCCACGGCCGCGCCGGCGGCCGAAGGCAAGGCCACGCCCGCGGCGCGCAAGGTCGCCGCAGAGCGCGGGGTGGATCTGCAAACGGTCCAGGGCAGCGGCCCGGGCGGGCGCATCGTCACCGACGACGTCGAGGCGGCGGCGAAGCGTCCGCCGGCGCGGAGCGAGCGCGGCGGCGACGCGCCGGCGGCGGGCGCGCGGGACGGGCGGGTGCCGCTCGTCGAGCGCCAGGAGCTCTCGCGCATGCGACAGTCGATCGCCCGGCGCATGAGCGAGGCATTCCGCGACATTCCGCACTTCTACGTCACCGCCGAGATCGACATGACCGAGGCGGCGCGGCTCAAGGACGCCCTCCTGCGCGGCGCCCTCTTTGCGACGCCGATCAGCTACACGCACATGATTCTGAAGGCGACGGCGCTCGCGCTCACGCGCCATCCACGGCTGAACGCCTCCTATCGGGACGACGCGATCGAGCTGAAAGGCGAGGTGAACCTCGGGATGGCGGTCGCCGTCGAGGACGGCCTCATCGTACCGGTCCTGCGCCGCGTCGACGAAATGTCGCTCGCCGAGGTGGCGACGGCGGCGCGCCGCCTGGTCGAGCAGGCGCGGCGCGGACGCTTCGGGCGTGAGGACCTCTCCGGCGGGACGTTCACCGTCAGCAACATGGGGATGCTCGACATCGAAGACTTCGCCGCCGTCATCAATCCCCCGCAGGCGGCGATTCTCGCTGTCGGCTCGATCAAGGAGCGCGCCGTCGTGCGCGACGGCGTCGTCGTGCCGCGGCGCACGATGCGGGTCACCGTGTCGTGCGATCATCGCATCATCGACGGTGTCGTCGCCGGCGGTTTTCTCGAGGAGCTGAAACGTCTCCTGGAGAATCCGATCATCCTGGTGGTGCACGAGTAGGACACGGATGGGGTTTCCGGTCCCGATGCCGGCGTCGGCGGTCTCCCGGCGCATGCTCCGCGTCGAGCACCTCGGCCGCCGCGCTTACTTGGAGGCGCTCGCCGTGCAGACGGCGCGCCGCGACGACGTCGTCGCGGGCGGCGATGATCACCTCCTCCTCGTGGAACACTGGCCGGTCATCACGCTCGGACGTGGCGGCGACGAGCGCCACGTCCTACGGCGGAGCGCGCCGGTCGTGCGTGTGAACCGCGGCGGCGACGTCACCTATCACGGACCGGGGCAGTTGGTCGGCTATCCCATCGTCGATCTGGCGCGCCGGGGCTCGGACGTCCATCGGTACCTCCGCGACCTCGAGGCAGTGGTGATCGAGGTTGCGGCTCGGTTCGGTGTCATCGCCGAGCGGCGGCCGGGACTCACCGGCGTCTGGGTCGGAGACGACAAGCTCGCCGCGATCGGCGTCGGCATCCGGCGCTGGGTGACGATGCACGGCTTCGCACTGAACGTCGCCGACGTGCGCGGGGCGTTCGCGGCGATCGTGCCATGCGGGCTTAGCGGCACCGGCGTGACGTCCCTCGCTGAAGCAAGCGGTCGTCGCCCCGAGCTCGGTACGGTCGCGGCCACGGTCGGCGCCGTCTTCGCGGCGCACTTCGCCTACGATGCCGTCGTGGAATGCCGGTGGTGATCGCGCGCAAGCACCCGGAGTGGATCCGCGTCCGTGCGCCGACGGGCGCGGCGGTCGCGCGCACGCGCGCGATCGTGCATGACCTCCGCCTGCACACCGTCTGCGAGGAGGCGCAGTGTCCGAACCTCGGCGAGTGCTGGGCGCACGACACGGCGACGTTCATGCTGCTCGGCGACACCTGCACGCGGAACTGCGGGTTCTGCGCCGTGCGGCATGGACGGCCGCTCGCCGTCGACGCGGACGAGCCCTTGCGGGTGGCGGACGCGGTCGCGCGTCTCGGTCTGCGACACGTCGTCGTGACTTCGGTGAACCGCGACGATCTACCGGACGGTGGCGCCGGGCATTTCGCCGAGACGGCGCGGCAGGTGCGGGCGCGCGTTCCGGAATGCGCCATCGAGCTGCTCATTCCAGATCTCCAGGGCGATTCGGACGCGCTCGCGACCGTCGTGCGCGCGCCGATCGACGTCCTCAACCACAATACCGAGACGGTGCCGCGCCTCTACAAGCGGGCGCGGCCGGGGGCGGTCTACGAGCGCAGCGTGGGCCTCCTCGCGGCGGCCAAGCGCCAGCGCCCGGCGTTGCGGACGAAGAGCGGCCTCATGCTCGGCCTCGGCGAGGAGCGCGACGAGCTGCGCGCGGTGTTCCACGATCTGCGCGCCGCCGGCTGCGACGTGCTGACGCTCGGGCAATACCTGCGGCCGAGCGCACATGAGCTGGCGGTCGTGCGCTACCTTCCACCGGAGGAGTTCGTCGAGATCGGAGAGGAGGCCCGGGCGTTGGGATTTGCCTATGTGGAGTCGGGGCCCCTCGTG
>JBGOSW010000041.1:0-27779 GCA_041476145.1 Binatia bacterium | reverse complement strand
GGTGATGGTCGGCGTCGCCGTGAGGGTCGGCGTGGCGGTGATGGTCGGCGTGGCCGTGACGGTCGGCGTGGTGGTGATGGTCGGCGTCGCGGTGACGGTCGGCGTGGCGGTGATGGTCGGCGTGGCGGTGATCGTCGGCAGCGGTGTCCCTCCGTTACATTCAGGCGGGTAGCTCACCACTGCCGGTGCTACCAGACGCGTGAGGCACACCGACCGGAACTGCGCGAGGCAATCCAGGCACGCGACCAGCTCCGTGAGCGTGGTGATCGTGCCACCACACGACGAGCCTCCCGGGACCACGACGGCGGGACAACTCGCCGCAAACCCGATCTCCGCCGGCGTGAGGTCGTCGATTCCGCCGCAGACTCCGTCTGGGCCCCCGCACTGCTGGCAAAGAGATTGGAGGAACTTGCTCTCGAGCGTATTGAGTGTCGAGGTCGTTGGCGCGTCCGGGCACGGCCCGCTGCTCTTGCCGCGGAGCACGCGATCTTCACATTTTTGCAAGCTACTCGTTCTGCGATTGAGAAAGCGTACGGATCGACTTCCAATCCCGCGCTGGCACCGGTTGAGTTCCTTCGATGCACTACTCGGGTTGAACGCTCCGAACGCGAGCCTGATGGCGTCGTCGGCCGCCGTCCCTTCAGCGCAGTCGAGACACGCGGTGATATCGCTGCAACTCGCGATCGTGCTGCTGCACGAACCGCCGATGACGTTCGGGCATTGACCGAGATCCCAGCCGATCGTCGACAGCGCGTCGTCATCACCGCCCACGCCGCACACGCGATCGTGCCCGCCGCATGCGCGTTCGATCGCATTGTCCAACTTACTGTGAATGCGCGCGAGTTTTGCCGCGGCATTCGCATCGGGGCATGGGCCCGCGAACTTGCCTCGCACGACGCGATCTTCGCATTGCTGCGAGGTGTTGAGCGTGGCCTGCACGAAAGTCGCGGACGCTCTCGCGATCACCTGCGTGCACTTCACGGGCGTGGCGGTGGTGTGTGACGGGATCGCGAGGAGGAGACATGCGATGGCGCCGCACACACTGTGCGCGTGTGAGCGGCCGTCATGAACTCGTCGTGTGCGCGCAGAACGGTGAACTGGCATGTGGCGAGCATCCATGGTGCAGGTCTCCTTTTCGAAGCGGAGACTGTGCACGCAATGTGCCGCAGACGTAGATATCGTTATGTGCTGATGATTTGGTGATCGTCGGCGACGATGCAGTGAAAAGCGGTGCCCATTTGTACCGCGGTGGTCAGGATATTCGCTCGGCGATATTTCGACTGTAGACGAAAGCAGCGCGCCGCGTTCGCGGTCGCCTCCACTGCTCGCCATTTTCTCGACGTGCGCGGAGCCCGGTGCCGTCGAAGAATCCCTTTGAGCGTCAGGTAGTCGCTACGGAAGCCCACGTCCGTCGCGGACACGGCCGACGTGAGATCCAAGCGCACGGTCTAGGGAGGCGTCTCGGTCGGAGTGGGTGTCGCGGTTTCGGTGGGTGTCTCGGTCGGAGTGGGCGTCGCGGTTTCAGTGGGTGCCTCGGTCGGAGTGGGCGCGGCGGTTTCAGTGGGCGTCTCGGTCGGAGTGGGTGTCGCGGTTTCGGTGGGTGTCTCGGTCGGAGTGGGTGTCGCGGTTTCAGTGGGTGCCTCGGTCGGAGTGGGTGTCGCGGTTTCGGTGGGTGTCTCGGTCGGAGTGGGTGTCGCGGTTTCAGTGGGTGCCTCGGTCGGAGTGGGTGTCACGGTTTCGGTGGGGGTCGCGGTCGTGGTGGGCGTTGCCGTCTCGGTGGCAGTCTCGGTCGGCGTCGGAGTCACGGTTGTCGTCGGAGTAGCCGTGGCGGTGGCCGTTGCGGTGGCGGTCGGTGTCGGGGTCACGGATGGAGTCGGCGTAGGGGTTGTCGTCGGCGTGACGGTGGTGGAAGGTGTCGCGGTCGTCGTTCCCGTTGCTGTCGCGGAAGCGGTCGCGGAAGCCGTTGCGGTCGCGCTGGGCGTGCTCGTCGCGGGGGCCACCACGCTCGCCGTCGCGGTTGCAGTTGCAGTCGGGGTCACCGTCACCGTCGGGCTGGGCGTTGCGGTCGCCGTGGCGGTTGCGGTCGGCGTTACGGTGTTCGTCGGTGTGGCGCTGGGTGTCGCCGTCCGGGTCGGGGTGGCGGTTTGCGCGGCGGTCGGCGTGGCAGTTCTCGAGGCGGTGGCCGTTGCGGTCGGCGTGGCGGTCACGGTCGCCGTCGCCGTCACGGTTGGCGTCGAGGTCGTGGTCGCCGTGGCGGTCTCGGTCGGTGTCGCGGTGCGCGTCGCTGTGGCGCTAGGTGTCGCCGTTCGCGTCGGAGTGACGCTGGGCGTCGCTGTCGGAGTCGGAGTGGCGGTTTTCGTGGCGGTTGACGTTGCGGTTCTCGAGGTAGTGACACTTGCCGTGGGCGTGCTTGCCGTCGCGGATGCCGTCGCGGTAGGGGCCGGTGTCGGGGTGGTCCCGCTGCACTCGGCGGGGTAGGTCGTCACGGCGGGTACTGCCAGACGCGCCATGCAGGTGGATTTGAACTGGCCGACGCAGTCCAGGCAGGCAACGAGGTCGGTCAGCGTCGCGATTGCGCCGGCACACGACGTGCCCCCGGGGTTCATCGCCGCCGGGCAGGTCGGGGCGAATCCAATTTCTGAAACCGCGAGGTCGTCGGCGCCACCGCACAGCTTGTCGTCGCCGCCGCACGCGCCGCAGAGCTTCTGTAGGAACTTCGTCTCGATCGTCGCCAAGGTTGCGGTCGTCGGCGCGTCGGGGCAGGCGTCGGTGCTCTTGCCCCGAAGCACGCGATCCAGGCACTGACCGAGGGCGCGCGCGCGGGCGTTGACGAAACGCGCCGACTCTTTGCCGATCGCGAGCTGGCACTTGCGGACGACGGCCGTCGGGTGGCCTGACTGGAACGCGCCGACTGCGAGCGTGAGGATCTGGTCGACGGCCGCTTCATCGACGCAGCGGACACACTCGCTCGCGTCATCGCAGTCGGTGAGCGCGGTGTTGCATTCGCCGTCCTCGAAATTCGGGCATTGCCCGAAGCTCCATCCGATCGCGGAGAGCGCGTCGTCGTCACTCCCGACGCCGCAGACCTTGTCGCGACCCCCGCACGCCCGCGCGATCGTCAGCACCAGTTTCGCGCGACTCTTGACGAGCGCCGCCGTCGTCTTCGCATCGGGACACGGGCCGGCGAGATTCCCGCGGGCAAGCGCGTTCGCGCACGACTGCGATGCGTTGAGCACGGTCTGCGCGAACACGGTCGACGCCTTCGCGATCGCGCGCTCGCACTTGAGCGGCTCGGCGGCGACGGTCGGCGCGCATAATGCGACGAGGAAGAGTGTGGCGATGACGACCTCGCAGCGGCGCTGCGCCCCTTGGGAGGTCGCACGTCTTCGTCGATGGAATGCAGTGTCGCACTCGGCGAAAGCTTCGTGGCGGGTCGGCATCGATGAGCGTCGGGGTAAACCGCAAGTGACACTGCAAGCGACGTGCCGAAGTGGACGCGCCGTCACGCGGCGTCGCCTTGGCAGCAACGACGAGAACAACGCGGCAAGGGGCGGTGCTCATTTGTACTGCGGCCGTCAGGTTTGTACGGCCGCAGTCAGGATATTCGCTCGGCCGAATTCCGGTCGTAGCCCACGGCGGAACACGCCGGTGCCGGCGTGTCAGACGTCGAGCTCTTCCACCTTCGGTGCGCGCTGCATGATGAACTCGAAGCGCGGCGCGACGTCGCGGCCCATGAGGGTCTGGATCGTCTGATCCGTCGCCGCGGCGTCTTGCACGGCGACGCGGAGGATGGCGCGGCGACGCGGGTCGAGCGTCGTCTCCTTCAAGGTCGACGGGTTCATTTCACCGAGGCCCTTGAAGCGCGTGACCTGGACCTTGCCTCCCTTGCCGTTGCGCTCGGCGAGGATGCGGTCACGAGCGGCGTCGTCGCGCGCCCAGAAAACCTGCTTGCCGGCGTCGATCCGATAGAGCGGTGGCTGTGCGATGTAGACGTAGCCGTGGCGGATGAGGTCGGGCAGGTGCCGGTAGAAGAAGGTCAGCAGCAGGGTGCAGATGTGGTTGCCGTCGGAGTCGGCGTCCATCAGCAGACAGATCTTGTGGTAGCGGAGCTTCCGTGCGTCGAAGTCCTTGCCGGCGCTGCAGCCGAGGGCGGAGACGAGGTCGGCGAGCTCTTTGTTGCCGAGCACCTTGGCGGTCGAGGTCTGCTCGGTGTTGAGGACCTTGCCGCGAAGCGGGAGGACGGCTTGAAAGGCGCGGTCGCGGCCCTGCTTGGCGGAGCCGCCGGCGGAATCGCCCTCGACGATGAAGAGCTCGCATTCCGACGGGTCGGTCGAGCTGCAGTCGGCGAGCTTCCCGGGGAGGTTCAGGCGGTGCGAGATGGCGCCCTTGCGCTGCACTTGCTCGGCGGCGGCGCGTGAGGCGCTGCGGGCGCGCGCCGCGAGAACGACGCGGCCCGCGATCGCGTCGCCCGCGGTGCGGTTGGCGTTGAGCGCGTTCTCGATCGCGGTGCGGACGATACCGTCGATCACGGGCGTCACCTCGGCATTGTTGAGGCGCTCCTTCGTCTGCCCCTGAAACTGCGGCTGCGCGACCTTGATCGAGAGCAGGGCGACGAGACCTTCCCGACAATCTTCCGCCGCGATCGTGATCCCGCGCGGAACCAGGTTGTGCACGGTGAGGTAGTTGCGGACCGCCTTCACCAGGCCGGAGCGGAGTCCGTTCTCGTGGGCGCCGCCGGCGCTCGTCGGGATGCTGTTCACGAACGAGAAGACGCGCTCCTGGGTGTCGTCGGTCCAGGCGAGCGCGCAGTCGAGGTGGAGGTCGTCCTGCTGCTTGGCGATGGTGAAGACCTCGCCGGCGAGCGGCGCCTTGCCGCTCTCGCCGACGATCTTCGCCAAGTAGGCCTTGAGGCCGTCCTCGTAGTGATAGGTGACGCGGGTGTCGGCGGTCTCGTCGCGGAATTCGATCGTCAGGCCGCCGTGCAGGTAGGCCTTCGCCTCGAGCTGCTCGGCGATGCGCTTCGGGTCGAAGCGCACGCTCGGGAAGATCTTCGTGTCGGGGCGGAAGAAGATCGTCGTGCCGCTGCCGCGCGCTGGGCCGAGCTTCTTGAGCGGCGCGACCGCCTTGCCGCGCGCGAACTTCTGCTCCCACTCGGCGCCGTCGCGGCGCACACGCGCCACCAGCGATTCGGAGAGCGCGGTCACTACCGAGGCGCCGACGCCGTGCAGTCCGCCGGAGTGGAAATAATTCTTCGCCTCGAACTTGCCGCCGGCGTGCAACGTCGTGAGGATGAGCTCGAGCGCCGGTTTCTTGTACTGTGCGTGTCGATCGACGGGGATGCCGCGGCCGTTGTCGACGACCGTCGCCGAGGCGCCGTCCTTGTGCAGCGTGACGCCGATGCGGTCGGCGTGGCCGTTCATCGCCTCGTCGACGGAGTTGTCGACGATCTCCCAGAGCAGGTGGTGGAGGCCGGTCGCGTCGGTACCCCCGATGTACATGCCGGGGCGGCGGCGGACGGGCTCGAGACCCTCGAGGACGAGGATGTCCTTCGCGGTGTAGGTGTTCGCGGTGCGCGCCATCTCAGGCGCTCGGACGTGTTGCGGCGGATTCCATCGGCCTCCCCTCCACCCCGGTCGCGAGCTACTGACCGATCATCGTAGCAAGGTTTCCGCAGAACGCGAGGCCCGCGGAACGTCGCGGCGGGATGCGCCAAGGACGTCTTCTTGACGGAGCGCCGCGCGCAGCCGTAGGTGGGGCGGCATGACCCTCACCGACTGGTACGCCGACGGCACCCGCACGCCGGTGACGCTCGCGAGCGGCACCTGGAACGTCTTCACACGCATCGACGGAAGCGGCCCGTGGTGTACGCTCTTCCACGGCTTCCCCACGTCGTCATGGGACTGGCACCAGGTCTGGTCTACGGTCACCGGGCGACGCCGCGCGCTCGCCTTCGACTTCTTGGGCTTCGGCGACTCCGACAAGCCCGCCGCGCACACCTACAGCATCCATGAGCAAGCGGATCTCGCGGTCGCCCTCTGGCGGCGTCACGGCGTGACGTGCACCGATCTTCTGGTGCACGACTACGGGGTCTCGGTCGCACAGGAGGTGCTCGCGCGCCACGCCGCAGGCAGCCTCGGCGTCGCGCTCACGAGCGTCACCTTCCTGAACGGCGGTGTCTATCCCGATCTCCACCGCCCGCAGCCGTCGCAGCTCATGCTGCTCGACCCGGTGCAGGGCCCGAAGCTCGCCGAGTTCGTCACCGCCGACACGTTCGCGCTCGCCCTTCGCGCCACCTACGCACCCGGCCGGCAGCCGAGCGACGCCGCGCTCGCCGAGCAGTGGGCGACGGTGGCGCGCCACGACGGCCATCGCATCGGACATCTGTTGATCCAGTACATCCACGACCGCGAGCGCCACGCCAAGCGTTGGGTCGGCGCCCTCGAGACGACTCGCGTCCCCCGCCACTTCATCTGGGGTATGCTCGACCCGGTCTCCGGCGCTCACATGGCGGCGCGGCTCGCCGAGCGCATCCCCGACGCGGACCTCGTCCGCCTCGACGACGTCGCGCACTGGCCGCAGCTCGAAGATGCGGCAACGGTGCGTGCGCACCTGACGCGCATCCTCGAGGCGTGACCGCGTCCGCGCCGAATCGCTACTGGCAGGGACCGGACTCGACGCAGCCGGAGAGATTCGCGCAATAGACGGGGAACCCCGCCGGGCAGCAGTGCCCCCCACCGGCACAGGTGAAACCGGGCAAGCACGCGCCGCCGTCCGGACAGCAGACGCCGTCGGTCGCAACGCAGGCCGCGCCGCAGAACTTCGGTGTGTCCGCAGCGCAGCAGATCTGGGTCCCGGTACAGACGGAGCCCGGCGCACACCACCCGCCGAGGCCTTCGCAGCAGTCGGCGCCGATCGGCGCGCACAGGCCTTCGCACTCGATCTGGCCGGGGCACGACTGACAACCACTGGTGTCGAAGGTGCAATCGGCTTTGCAGCCGAGCGTCCCGCCGATGTCGAGGCCGGCGAAGATCTCCTCGCAGGTGAAGCCATTGAGGTTGGCGCCGTCGCAATCCTCGCGGGCGTCGATCCGGCCGTTGCCGCAATTGTCCGGCGGGATCCAGCTGCACTCGCGCGTATCGAGCGCGCACCCGGCGGTGCAGTGGAGCGTGCCCTGGTTGAAGCCCATGGCCTCGCAGCTCCAGCCGTCGAGGTCGAGCCCGTCGCATTGCTCGCCGCTCTCGACGTCGCCGTTGCCGCAGATCGACGCCGGCGGGGTCGGCGTCGGCACGGGAGTGGGCGAGGGTTGTGTGACCGGCGGCGCCAAGGCGCCGTCGCTCTCCTTCTCCGGCGGGATCCGATTCCCCTGGTCGTCGACCAATGAGATGTCCC
This sequence comes from Binatia bacterium, assembly GCA_041476145.1. GTDB lineage: Bacteria > Desulfobacterota > Binatia > UTPRO1 > UTPRO1 > DP-19. Next base: position 20,390 of record JBGOSW010000041.1, on the reverse strand, counting down.
GGTCGGGAGACTGCCACGGGTGTTTGGGGGGGATCTCGGCGTAGTTCACCACCCCGCCAAGAGTGAGGTGCTCGACGATCTGAGTGACCGGATACCCCTGGCGCACGAGCTGCAAGAGGAGCAGGAGGAGACTCACGCCGAACTTGTCCGCCTTGCCCCGGCATTCTTCACGCCACTCGTCGAGCGTGACCCCAGGGGAGCCGTGGAGCGCGCTGAGACTCGTCACTTCGAACTGGCCGAGCGGCGGACCGACGGGCGGCTCCGGCGCTCCTGCGTGATCGACGATCTCTCCCGAGCTGCGAAGCCGTCCCGAAAGGCCGGCACGGGCGACCTGGCGGAGCGAGTAGCCTCTGTCGAGCGCCAGCGTGACCGCATCGAAACCCCCGGCGTCGCCGAGCGAGCCGCTGACGGCGGCGACGACCGCATCCATCGTCACCTGGTCGCTCGCTGCGAAGAACGACTGCGGCAGCGACACGGTGGCGATGAACTGCCAGTCCGCGCTCCGACAGGCGCCGGGCACGCACGCATCGGCGCCGAAGCACGCCAGGTCGACGACGTCGGCGGCGCCGCTCTTCTCGCTGCACCAGACGAACTTCGGCGCGCCTCCACCCGACAGAAAGACGTTGCCCGTCACCGTGCCGTCGCCGTTGCGGGTGATGGTCCAGCGCTCGCCGCCGACGTCCTTGTTGATCAACGTCCGCGTGCCCTCGGGCGTCAGCTGCACGCCGCGTGCGACGTCCGCGACGGCGCTCGCGCCCGCAGTGACGGTACGCGCGGCGGCGCCGAGAGGCGCCGATGGGTCGACGGAGAGGAAGGGGACGACCGGTGCGAGCCCGAAGAACGTCTCCGGAAGAGTGACCTGCGCGATGAACGCCCACTCGCCGGCGCCGCAGGGAGCGAGCACGCAGGCGTCGGCGCCGGAGCACGTCAAGGTCACCTCGCCGCCGGTGTGCGCGAGCTCCTGGCACGAGACGAATTTCGGGGGACCGCCGCCGGGAAAGAAAACATTCCCAGTGACGCTGCCGTCCGCGTTGTGGGTGATCGCCCAGCGCTCGTCGGCGACGTCTTTGTTGACGAGCGTACGCTTGCCGTCGGGGGTGACCTGCATTCCCGACTGTGCACCGGCGACGTGTGGCGTCAACGCGATTGCCAGGGTCACAGCGAGAGCGACGAACCAGGTCATTGGACTTCCACTAAGGATCATCGGCAGTCGACGCCCGATTCTTGAGTGACGTCGGCGATGAGGCACTAGTTGTGCGAGTTGCGGGATTCCTTTTCTCCGCGGCGTGGACTCCAGTGCCGGCGAGCGCTAGATCAGCCGCGTGTCCGCCATCGCATGAGCGCGTCGAGCCCAGGAGCGCGGATGGACGCGCCGGTGCCTACGACCGTCGCCGTCGGTGGGCATGTGCTCGTCGCGTTCACCACCGTGCTCATCCTCGCGACCGTGTGGGCGCAGCCGCAGCCCTCCGGTGATCTCTACATCGCGCTCGCCGGCGGACGGGACATTCTGGCCGGACGCCTCGGCACTCCCGACGACTGGGCGTTCACGACCGGGGGACGCGTCTGGCTGGACCAGAACTGGGGCGCGCATCTGCTGCTCTACGGCACCCACACCGTCTTCGGCGACGTCGGTCTGCTCGTCTTGAAGGCGCTCCTCCTCGTCGCGTTGTTCGCCGGGCTCGCATCGGCGTGTCGCGAACGCGGCGTAGACCCCCTTCTCGCCCTCGTGGTCGCTGCGGGCGCTGTCGGCGCGTGCCGGAGCTACCTCGAGCTGCGGCCGAATCTGGTGAGCCTCGCGCTGGCACCGTTCTTCCTGTGGGCGCTCGAGCGTACGCGCGCCGCGCCGGGGCGGGTTTGGCTCGTCGTCGTGATCGTGGCGCTGTGGGCGAACGTCCACGGCGGGTTCATGCTCGCGCTGGTATTGCTCGCCCTTTGGACGGGCGCGGTCCTGGTGGCGCAGGCGCGCCGCGGCGGGATGAGAGCGGCGTGCCGGCGCGCCGCGCCGCTGCTCGCCGCGACCGTCACCGCCGTCACCCTGGCGGCGCTCGCCACCCCGTTCCCCATCGCCAACCTGACGCATCCGCTCGTCGTCGCCCGCAGCCCGCTCTGGCGGACGGTCGCCGAATGGGAGCCCGTGTTCGGCGCCACTCCGAACGTCTTCGGGACGATTTGGGAGTTCCTACTGTTCGTCGGGATCCTCGCCGGCGTGACGGTGCTGCGAGCCGTGGCGGCGCTCCGCTCCGGACGGCGTGCCGTCGAAGGTGCGCCCGACGCGATCGCGATGGCGCTCTTCGACGCGTGCAGCGCGGTACTCCTGGTCGCGATGGCGATGCGGGCGCGCCGGTTCATCCCGGTCGCGATCGTCCTTCTCACTCCACTGCTCGCCGCCGAGCTGCAGGAGATCGTCGGTCGACGACGGCGCTGGATGACCCTCGTGCTCGCCGGCACTCTCCTCGCCGGGCCGATCATGGTCGCGGGACCGCTCGTGTTGCGATACCGGCCGGACAACCCCGCCTTTCCGCGCGAGTCGCTCTTCACCCGCATGACCGGCTCGACGCCGCAGGGGGTCACCCGCTTCCTCGACGCCAACGCCATCGCGGGAGCGGCGTTCACCGCCTGGGAATGGGAAGGGTTTCTCCGGTGGCAGCGCACCGGTCTGCGGTTCCTCATCGGCGGCCGAGCGCAGCAGGTCTACGACGAGAACACGTATCGACTCGAGCAGGAGCTACTCGTTGGAGACGCGTCGACGGCGGCACGGCTCGACGCGCTCGGGGTACGTGTCGCGGCGCTGCCGCTGATCGCCAGGTACTCGGCGCTCCTCGGCGCGCTCGTCTACGGCGACGAGCCGCGCTGGGCCTTCGTCTACTGCGACGGCCGTCACGCCGTCCTTGCCGACACGCACGCTCCGGAAACGGCAGCGCTCACGGCCGGCGCCGCGCGCGGCGTCCTTCGCTACCCCGACGAGGCCACCGCCGCCTTGAGCCGCGCCATGTACCTGGCATCGCCTGCGGTCGCCGCTGAGGCGGCGGACGTCGACGCCGCGGTTCGTGCCGCGACCGCACTCCGGCCGTCGGGTATGGCCTACTCCGTGCTCGGCGACCTGGCGATGGCCGACCGCATCCCGCGCGCCCAGGCGATTCCGTATCTCGAGGCGGAGCGCCGCCGGTTGGCGGTGCTGGCGACCGATGCCCCCAACGCCGTGGAGATGTTGCGGGCTCGGCGCACCCTCCTGCAGGTCCTCGCGGTTCTATTGCGGGCGGCCGGGCGGGAGGGCGAGGCCGCCACCGCCGCGCGCGAGCAGTGGGAGATCGGGATGCGCATCGCGGCTCAGCTGCAGCGCTCGGCCTACGGCGGCGAGCCGTACACGATGTAGACGATGGGTCAAGAAATCGTCGAGGGCACGCACAAGTCGCTCTGGTGCCCCAACTTCTTGAACTTCTGGGAACCAAACTGATTGTTCGCGAACACGGGTCTGAGCGGTCCGGGGAGTCTCGTCTTGAAGCACATCAGCGCGGCCGCGGGGTTGACGATGCCCCCGCCGTTCTCGTCCACCGGGACGCAGAGCAGATGGACCTTGCGGATGACCTCCTGGTGCATTCCGAGCTCGTCCTCGATCGTCACGCGGCCATCGAGCGACCCCGCCCCGACGGCAACTGTGTAGCATTCGAAGTCATCGAGCGTAGACGAGGAGAGCGGTGGTGGTGGACTGGTCAGGCTCACGGACGAAGGCACGAGCAGCCGATTCGACCGGATTACTTTGACGACGAACGTGCCGAACTCGTTGATCACGTTCACGTGCATGCGTTTGAACTCGGTGACGTCCGTTATGCGTTTCACTTCGTAGGCAAGGAGATGCTCCGCGTGCGTCGGCGCCGAGGGATCCTCGCCGCTCTGGTCTGCCGGAAGGCAGAGGCGCCTAGCCCTCGGCAACATTGCGGTGCTGGACTCGAACCGATTGATCAGGCTCACGACGATGCTCGTTTTATTGTGGGTGATCCAGTAGCACTCGAAGTGATCGAGGCCAGGGTCCGTCGCGAAGCTGATCGTGGCAGGGTTGTTGAAGCACCAGAGCGCCACGCCCACGACGACGAGAACCGTTCCCCAATGGCGCTTGTCGGTGGCCTTCATGTTCATCACGCCGCGCCGTGTATTCTCGTCCACGAACTGGAGTCAAGCAATCGATGCCGACGGGACCACGCAGAGGAAACCGAGGACTTCCGGGCCGGGGTTCTTGAACTGATGCACCTCGTTCGGGGAGACGTAGACGACGTCGCCCGCGGCGATCGCATGCTGCTCCTCCCCGAGGCGGACCATGCCATGGCCGCAGAGGACGAAGACGCCGTGGTCGTGCGCGTGCGTATCGAACGCCGAGGTGCCACCCGGCGCGATTTCGAAATAGCGCAGCGCGAAGTTGCCGGCACCGTCGGCCGGTCCGATCAGAACCTGCTTGGTGGCCACGGCGCCTGACGCGCGCGGGTACTCCTCGAGGCCGACGCCCTCCCAGCGCCACGCGCCGTCGCCTCGCCGCCGGTGAACCGCGCTCATGGCCGCTGCTCCTCAGCTCACGGTTCGATCCGCCGCAGCGCGGCGACGCCGCCGCGTTTCACGACCCGCTGCCCCTTGCCGGCGCGCCGACCCGCCGGCACCTCGCGGATCGCGATCTCGCGCTCGGCGCCTTCCGGCGTGAGCGCGACGAACTTCGCATCCGGCGCAATCGCGAGCGCGCCGACGACACGGTCGTCCTCGGCATCGGGGCGCATGAGAATGACGCCGCGTCCCGGCCCCGCGAGCTCCGGCACGTCGGTGGTCGGAAAGCGCAGCATCTTGCCGCGCGCGGTCGCGACGACGATCGCATTGCCGGCGATCGGCTCGATCGTCACCACCGCGTCGCCCTCGGCGACGCGCGCCAGGCGTCGCCCGGCGCGCGTCGTCTCCGAGAGATCGGGCGTGGCGCGGAAGCCGTAGCCTTTCGCGGTCGCGACGATGACGCTGAGAACCTCGTCGGTGAGCTGGATGATTCCCGGCAGCGCCGCCTGCCCCTCGACGGTCGCGGCACCCGCCTCCTTGCCCGGTTCCTTCACGAGCCGCGCGGCGACGACACGCTCGCCGTCGCCGAACTTGAGAAGCGATTGCACCGGCTCGCCGTAGCCGGTCGTCGCCGGCACGTCGCCGACGCGCAGCACGTAGAGCGTCCCTTTGCTGGAGAAGAGGACGAGTCGGTCACGCGTCGTCCCCGGGAAGAGGGCGAAGAGCGCGTCGCCTTCGCGCAGCCGTGTCGACGCCGGATCTTTCACCTCGCGCACGCGCTTCAGCCAGCCGTCGCGCGACAGCACGACCGTCGCGTCCTCGTGGACGATGTACGCCTCGGGGTCGTACTCGAGCTCCTCGCCGGCCGAGAGGGCGGTGCGGCGCTTGTCGCCGTACTGCTCGCCGAGGCGTTCGAGTTCGGCGCGGATCAGCTTCCAACGCTCGCGCGGCTTCGCGAGCAGCGCCTCGACCTCTTTCAGGCGCTTGCGTCTCTCGGCGCGCTCGGCCTGGATCTTCTCGATCTCGAGTCGCGCCAGTTGGTAGAGGCGGATCTCGAGGATGGCGTCGGCCTGGATCTGGTCGAGCTTGAATCCCGTCATGAGCCCGCGCGCCGCGTCGGCGCGCGACTCGGCTTTCCGAATGATGCGGATCGCGCGGTCGAGATCGTCGTGGATCTTCGCGAGCGCGTCGAGGATGTGGAGCCGCGCCTGCAACTGGCGTTTCTCGTGCTCGAGCCGCCGCGTCACGACGATCATGCGGAAGTCGAGGAACTGGCGGCAGAGATCGCGCAGGGTGACGCGCGCCGGCTGCCCGACTCCCGCGTTCGGCGTCGGCAGCAGGCACGTGAGGTTCACGTGGAAGGCCGTTTGCAGCGAGGTGTGTTTGTAGAGGTACGCCATCGCCGTCGCCGGCTCGACGTCGGGCTTGAGCTCGAGGACGATGCGCACGTCGGTCGTCGACTCGTCGCGCACGTCGAGCACCTGCGGCAGCTTGCGCGCGATGATCTCGTTGGCGATCTCCTCGACGAGCTGCGCCTTGTTGATCGTGTAGGGGATCGAGATGACGACCGCCTGGCGCTTGCCGCGCGCCAGATCCTCGACCGTGTACTCGCCGCGCAAGCGAATCGGGCCCTGGCCGGTCTCGTAGATCTCACGGATCTCGCGCTTCGAGTTCAGGAGCTCGCCGCCGGTCGGGAAGTCCGGGCCCTTCAGGTGCTTCAAGAGGCCTTTCACGTCGAGGTCGGGTTCGTCGATCATCGCCACCAGCGCCGCGACGATCTCGCGCAGGTTGTGCGGCGGCACGTTGGTCGCCATGCCGACGGCGATTCCCGTCGAGCCGTTCATCAGAAGCTGCGGGATCGCGCTCGGCAGGACGACCGGCTCCTCGAGCGTCGCGTCGTAGTTGCCGCGGAAGGCGACGGTCTCGGCGCCGAGGTCGGCGAGCATCTCCTCGGCGAGCGCGGTGAGCTTGGCCTCGGTGTAGCGCATCGCCGCGGCGCCGTCGCCGTCGAGCGAGCCGAAGTTGCCCTCGCCTTGGACGAGCGGGTAGCGGAGCGCGAACGGCTGCGCCATCCGCACCATCGCCTCGTACGCCGCCTGGTCGCCGTGCGGGTGGAACTTGCCGAGGACGTCGCCGACGATCGCCGCCGACTTCCGCGGCCGCGCTCCCGCCGTGAGGTGGAGGTTCTGGAACATCGCGTAGAGGATGCGGCGCTGGACCGGCTTCAAGCCGTCGCGCACGTCCGGCAGCGCGCGCGAGGTGATCACGGAGAGCGCGTAGTTGAGATAGCGCTCCTCGGCCGCGTCCCTGAGCTCGGTCTCGATCGCCTTCGGCTCGGCGTGCCCCATCGTTTCCTCCACTCCGCGTCAGCCCCGGCGAATCCCGCGCCGGATCCACTTCGCGAGACCTATCTATCGAGCGTCGGCTTCGACGTCGAGCGGCTTGGACGGCCGGAGGAGCGGCGTCGCGCTCTTCGGGTGGCAAAGATACACCTGTTGCATCCAAGATGCAGTCGTTATACACGACGATTCGTGGACACCGAAGCACGGGCGCCATGGGTGGTCCTCATCCACCAGCTGCCGCCGAAACCTCCGTACCTGCGCGTGAAGGTGTGGAGACGGCTGCAGAGCCTGGGCGCCGTGCCTCTCAAAAACTCCGTGTACGCGCTTCCGAATACGGAGGCTTGTCGAGAAGACTTCGAATGGCTGCTACGCGAGATACACAAGGAAGGCGGCGACGCCTCGCTCTGTGAAGCGCGCCTCATCGACGGCCTCTCCGATGACGACGTGCGTGCCACCTTCCGGCATGCCCGGGAGGAAGACTACCGTGTGCTCGCGCGCGAGGTGCGAGACTTCGTCCACACGAGCCTCGGTGCGCGTCGTACGCTCACGGCCGAGCAGCGCGCGCTGGCCGGTAGCGCCATCGATCGCTTCCGGAAACGTCTCGCGGAGCTCTCGCGAGTCGACTTCTTCGAGGCGCCCGGACGCGAGGCCGTCGAGGGACTGCTCGGCGGTCTAGCCGAGCGAGCGAGCGGTCCAGATGCCGCATCGGCGGTACGGGCCTGGCAGCGAGTGGACGTTCAGGGTCGCACCTGGGTCACGCGAAAGGGCATTCACATCGACCGCATTGCCAGTGCGTGGCTCATTCGCCGCTTCATCGATCCCGCCGCGAGTTTCAAATTCGTCCCGGCCAAAGCCTACCGTCCGGCGCATGGCGAGGTCCGGTTCGACATGTTCGAGGCGGAATTCACCCATCAAGGAGATCTCTGCACGTTCGAGGTTCTCCTCCGCGCCTTTCGCCTCGGCGATCCCGGACTCGATCGCCTCGCCGCCGTCGTCCACGACATCGACCTGAAAGACGCCAAGTTCTCCCCCGCGGAAGCGTCCGGGATCGACCACCTGGTGGCAGGCATTGCCTCGCTTCACGCCGACGATGAGGCCCGCCTTGCCGACGGCCGCGTTCTCTTCGACGCCCTGTACGAGTATTTCCGCAAAAGAAAATGACTGCCCGCATCGATTCCATTCCCGCGTCAGTCACATCCGTCCCGTTCACGCTCGGGGAAATCGTCCTCTATTTTCTTCGCCTCGGCACCTTCGGGTTCGGTGGTCCGATCGCGTTGGTGGGCTACATGCAGCGCGATCTCGTCGAGACCCGGCAATGGTTCCATCTGAAAGACTACAAGGAGGGCCTGGCTCTCGCACAGCTCGCCCCGGGTCCCTTGGCGGCGCAGCTCGCGATCTATCTCGGGTGGCTTCACAACGGGGTCCTCGGGGCGACGCTGGTCGCGGTGGCGTTCGTCCTCCCGTCGTTCTTCATGGTGCTAGGTTTGTCAGCCGCCTACGTCGCCTACGGCGGCATCGCGTGGATGCAAGGTGCCTTCTATGGGATCGGTGCCGCCGTCATCGCCATCATCGCACGCGGCGCGTTCAAGTTGACGAAGAGCACACTCGGAACGGATCGCGTGCTCTGGGCTCTCTTCGGCGCAAGCGCCGTCGTTACGGTCTGGACCGAGTCCGAAGTCGTCTGGTTGTTCGTGCTCTGCGGGCTCGCGGCGTTCGTTGCGCGCGCGCGCCTACGGCCCGCGACTGCGCTTGTCGTCTGGCCTTGGTGGCTGGTCACCGGGATTCATGGCCCCGCCTCACGCGATACGCTGTGGACCATCGGCTGGTATTTCACCGAGGCAGGCGCGTTCGTCTTCGGGAGCGGCCTCGCCATCGTACCGTTCCTTCACGGTGGCGTCGTGAATCAACTGGGATGGCTCTCGGAGCGACAGTTCCTCGACGCGGTCGCGGTCGCGATGATTACTCCCGGCCCTGTCGTGATCACGGTGGCCTTCATCGGCTACCTCGTCGCCGGGCCGCTTGGAGCGACGTGCGCCGCGGTGGGCGTCTTTCTCCCATGCTATCTGCTCGTCGTCATCCCGGCCCGCTACTTCAGGCGCTCGGTTCACGATCCGCGCGTGAAGGCCTTCGTGGATGGGGTAACGGCTGCGGCCGCGGGCGCCATCGCCGGCGCGGCGTTGGTTCTCGGACGCCGGGCGATCGTCGACGTGCCCACTCTTCTCATCGGGCTCGGCACGCTCGTCGCGCTTCCGCGGATGAAAGGCGCGGCGGAGCCCATCCTCGTCATCGGCGCCGGCATCGTGGGTATTGTTCTGACAGCGGTAGTTCGTTCGTGAGCCGCACAAGGAGCAGCGAACCATGAGAGCAGTGACCATAGGGATTCTCGCCAGCGCGATGCTCCTTCCTCTCCCGGCGCGTGCCGCCCCTCCCGACGCGCAGGTGATCGGCCAACTGACGGGACTACCCGTCGAGGTGACGGGCGACGTTGCGAAAGTGAGCAAGCCTCGTGTGGACGTCCAGGCAGTGGTCGACGGCCGGACGCTCAAGCCCTTTCAGGGGCTCACCTCGTGGGCGGCGTTTCAGCAGGTCGGAAAGGACACGATGCTCATGGGCGACCTCGTCCTCCTCGAGCACGAGGTCAACCAGGCCATGTCAGCTGCCCTCGCGAACGACCTGGAAGTGACGGCGCTGCACAACCACTTCTTCTACGACGACCCGCGTGTCTACTTCATGCATATCGGCGGTCACGGCCCGCTCGAACGGCTTGCGTCCGGGGTGCGGAAGACACTCGATGCGGCGGCCGGAGCACCGAGGGCGACGGTCTTCGGCGGCGCATCGCCGCCCCACGACGACAGCATCGAGGCGGCACCGCTCGAGAAGATTTTCGACACGACGGCTCAGGTGAAGGACGGCATGGTCAAGTTCGTCTTTGGACGCACGGCGACGATGCACGGCACACCGCTCGGCGCTCCAATGGGGGTCAACACGTGGGCCGTATTCGCCGGAGCACCCGATGCCGCCGTCGTCGACGGCGACTTCGCGATGCTCGAGGACGAACTTCAACGGGTCTTGAAGGCCCTTCGAGCGGCGGACATCAGCGTCGTGGCGATTCACAACCACATGACACACGAAGAGCCGCGCATCGTGTTCCTCCACTATTGGGGAAGGGGCGCTGCCGTGGACCTCGCGCGCGGCTTGCAGGCGGCGCGGGCGGTGCAACGAGGGGAGCCAGTGTCATGACGGGCTCGCAGTCTCGCCGGGGCTTTCTCGCCTCACTTGCGCTCGCCGGCGTCGGGCTGGTCGTCGACCGTGCGCGCGCCGCTACGCCACCGAAAGAGTCGGGGCTCTCCCACGAGGGGCTTCTCGCCGGCCGTCCCGGCTTCCAGCCACGCTCATCGATGCCCCTTCCGTACGAAGAGCTGCCCGATTTCTTGTCGCGCGCGCAGCTTGCCGAGCACCACGGCGAGTACGTTCGTACCCTTGAGCGGCTGAAGGCGGCTGAAGACGCTCTCCGGCGCGAAGGTGTGGAAGCGGGTCGCTACGCGGACCTCCGACGGGCCCAGGTCGAGGCCGCGAACGGCGTCCTGCTCCACGAGTGCTACTTCAGCGGGCTCGCGCCGCAGCGCGTGGCGCCTCCACGCTACATCGAGATGCACATGAACGAGCACATGGGCTCACTCGCGAGCTGGCGGGAGGATTTCACCACCTGCGCGCTCGCGGCGCGCGCGTGGGCCGTGCTCGTCTACGACCCGTACGATGACCGCTGGCACAACGCGCTCATGGATTCGGACACCGCGGGCGTTTGGGTGGGCGCAAATCCTCTGATCGTCTGCGACGTCGCGGCGCACGCGTTTTCGAAGGACTATCCGAGCCGCGCGGACTACGTCGCGAAGTTTCTCGACCACGTTGACTGGAACGAGGTCTCCCGTCGTTACCGGGCGGTCGACCGAATGTGAGGGATCGACATGACGACACAAGAATTCTTGACCAATGCCACGATCATCATCTCGCTCATGGCCCTCTTCGCGCTGATCGAAACGATCGTGCCGTTCTTCGCGCGCGACGAAGCAAGAACGGGTCGGGGGTCCGCCAACCTCGGCCTGACGGTGCTGACGTTCGCGTTGAACTGGGGCCTGAGCTCCGCTGCCGCCCTCGTCGCGCTCGGTGCTTCGCGTCATGGGGCCGGCCTCGCGACCCTCGGGCCGACGATGCCCTTGCAGATCGCGCTCAGCGTTGCGGTGCTCGACTTGTTCACCTACATCGCGCACCGCTCGATGCACGCGGTACCGCTTCTATGGCGGGTCCACCAGGCGCATCACAGTGACCCCTTCGTGGACGTCAGCACCACGTATCGGCAACATCCGCTCGAAGGACTGTGGCGGTTTCTTTGGATAGTCGGCCCGGCCTGGACGCTCGGCCTGCCGGCGAGCGGCATCGTCGTGTATCGCTTCATTTCAGCCGTCAACGCGATCCTCGAGCATGCGAACATCCGCGTATGGCGGCCGTTGGACGGGATCCTGTCGCTCTTCTGGGTGACCCCGAACATGCACAAGGTCCACCATTCCCGCGAATGCGTCGAGACAGACTCCAACTACGGCAACATCTTCGCGATCTACGATCGCGTGCTCGGGACGTTCACGCCGACCGCTCGAGCCTTCGACATCGCCTATGGGCTCGACGGCATGGATCCGAATTGCACGAGGTCATTCGTTGGGCTGCTGTCGATGCCGTTCCGCGGCGAACCACGGGACTACCGCTCGCGTTTCGTCGGCGTGTAGATCGGCGTCGGGAGCGGGGTCACCTTGCCGGCATCCGACACGGCGCGGACCGAGCTCGTGCCGCGCTGCTCGACCTCGTCGATGCGGATAACGGCGTGCAGCGGCACGTACGCGCGGCCCACGCCCGCGAACTCGTGTTTCAGCTTCTCCTCGGACGGGTCGACGACGAGCGTAGACTTCTCGCCGAAGAGGAAACCCTCGATCTCGACGAAGCCGAAGAGCGAGCCTTGGCTCACCTGCTTGCAGTAGACTTGATAGACCTCACCCTCGTTCCGGAAGCTGATCCGGTAGATCCGTTTCTTGGCCATGCTCGTACTTGCCTTCCCGCGCTCGCTCCCGCAACCTCACCGCGCATGACGCCGAGCGGTCGAAATCGCCTTCTTGCCGGCGTTGTGGGGGCGGCCGTGGTGCTCGCCGGCATCGTCGCGGTCGCGGCGCGGATCGAGCCGGTGCGAGACGCCGTGCGCGGGCCGATCACGATGGCGGTCGTGGCGCTCCTGGTGACGCCGTGGCAGGCGCATGCGACATGGACTCCAGGCCGGTCGATCCCCGCGACGATGCTCGAGCCGGCGGCGGCGGTCGTCGATGGCAAGCTCTACGTTTTCGGCGGCTTCGTCACCACGGCGCAGGCGTGGGAGTTCCCGGCGACGACGCGTGTCAACGTCTACGATCCCGTCGCCGACGCGTGGTCGCGCGCCGCCGACATGCCGGCGCCGGTGACGCACGTGAACGCAGTCGTCGTCGGCCGCGAGGTGTGGATCGCGGGCGGCTTCGAAGGCGACGAGCCGGGCCGCGCGGTCGCGAGCGTGCACCGCTACGACGTCGTCGACGACCGCTGGAGCGACGGGCCGCCGCTGCCGGAGCCGGTCGCGGGCGGCACCTTGGCGCTGGTCGAGGACACGGCGCGCGTCCCACAGCGGACGCTCCACTACCTCGGCGGCTTCGCGCCCGACCGCGACACTGAACTTGCCGTCCATTGGACGCTCGCGTTCGAGGACGTCGCGGGAGCGCGCTGGGAGCCGCGCGCGCCGCTGCCGGCCGCGCGCGGGCACCTCGCGAGCGCCGTCGTCGTCGGGAGGCTCTACGCGATCGGCGGCCAGCGCCGCCACGACACCAATCCCATCGACCTCGCGGCCGTCGACGCCTATGACGCGCATACCGATGCGTGGACGACCGTCGCGAGCCTGCCGACGCCGCGCTCGCACTTCGAGGCGGCGACCTTCGTCCGCGCGGGTCGGATCTACGTCGTCGGCGGCCGCAACAACACGACCTCGCTCTTCATCAAAGGGGCGGGTCTGGCCGACATCCTCGTCTACGATCCGGCGGCCGACCGGTGGACGAGGCTGCCGGGGCTCCCGGTCGGCATCGAGAGCGGGGTCGCGCGGCCGCTCGCCGATCGCCTCGTCGTCACCGCCGGCGCGAGCTTCGGCGACGTCGTGCCGCAGCGTGGGACGTTTCTCGGCGCCCTGCCGTGACGAATCGTACGCCGGGGCGCTTCGTCGTCACGATCGCGCGCATCCTCGTCGCGACGGTCGTCCTCTCCTACCTCGTCACGCGCATCGATCTCACCAATGTGTGGGATTCGATGCGTGTGGCGTCACCCGCGGCCCTGGGGGAGGCGTTCGTCGTCTGGATGATCGGGTGGTGGCTCGTGTCCTACCGCCTCGGGCTCCTCATGCAGGCACAGGGCGTCCGCATGGGAACGTTCGAGGCGTTCGAGATCAACCTCGGGACGCTCTTCTATGGACTCCTGCTCCCCGGCGGCAATCTCACCGGCCTCGCCATCCGCTTCTATCGCCTCTCGCGCGCGGGTGGCCGCTATGCATCGGGTCTCCTCGCGCTGGCAGGCGATCGTGTCGCCGCGACCGCGGCGATCTCCGCCGTCGGGCTCACCTGCTGGACGCTCGACCCACGCGACAAGCCGGCGGCCGCGCTCGCCGTGCTGGCGGTGAGCGCCGGCATGGTGGTGGCGACGATCGCGCCGTTCGCGGCGTCGAAGCAGCTCCGCCGCCTCGCGCGCATGCTCCGGCCGCGCGGCCCGGAATGGATCTACGACCGGCTCCGCCGTGCCGGCCAGGCGTTCGACGCGATCGCGCGGCTCCCCGCACACACGATCGTGTCGCTGCTCGTGCTGTCGTGCCTGGCGCAGATTCCGGGGATCGTCGCCTTCACGATCCTCGCCCGCGCGCTCGGGATGTCGCTGTCGTTCGCGACCCTCGGCTGGGTCCGCAGCGTCGTCCTGCTCGTGACCTCGCTGCCGATCTCCGTCTCCGGACTCGGGGTGCGCGAGGGGTTGGTGCTCCTCCTCTTACGGCCCTACGGCATCGCCGATCACGACGCGCTCGCGTTCTCGCTGCTCATCTTCGCGGTCACGGTCGTCGCTGCCGGCCTCGTCGGCGGCGTCCTCGAGGCGTTCCGCTGGCTCGTGCCGCGCGCGTCGGTCCGTCAGAATCCGTAGTCGTGGGACTTCTAGACGTTCGCGTCGTGGAATGAGAGTGAATACGCGGGCAATGCGTCCTGTCGACCACATCGTCGATACGTCGGTCGCCGCACGCACGAGGCGCGATGCCGCGGGTAGGGCGACGTCCGTGCGACTGGCGCTGCGCGCGGGCCGAGATTTCCGCCGCGATCCGCTGGCGTTCCTCGCAGCCCGTGGCGAATGGCACGACGTCATCCGCTTCCGCGCCGGCCTGACGGAGTTCACGCTCGTCAATCATCCCGAGCTCATTCGACGCATCCTCGTATTCGAGAACGACCGCTACGGTGAGGGCAAGTGGACCAAGCGGGGCAAGTACGTACTGGGCGATTCGATCATCACGCGCGAGGGATCACCGCATCGAGAGCGGCGATCGCTCATGGCACCGAGCTTCGAGCGGCGACGCCTGATCGCGCACGGCCCGGCCATGGTGCGTCGAGTCGAGCGCCTGTCCGAGAGCTGGCGGGAGGGCGATCGGATCGATGCGCACGAAGCGATGGGGCGCCTCGCGATCGCGATGGCCGGCGACGCCTTGTTCGATGCGGACCTCGAGGCCGAAGCCGCCGGCCTGGTGGAGGCGCTGGGCGTCTTGCTGCGCGCGATCTCGCGTCTACCGTTGCCACGGCCGCGCGTACTCGCGGCCCGCAGGCACGTGGCTGGCGTCGCCGCACGACTGACGGGCGGGCACATGGTGCCGCGACTCTACGAGGCGGGCCTCTCCGAGCGCCAGGTCGTCGACGAAGTCATCTCGCTGCTGTTCGCGGCCGTGGATACGACGCCGCGTGCGTTGGCCTTCACCTGGCTCATGCTCGGCACGCACCTGGACGTGGAAGCGCGTCTGCACGAAGAGCTGTCGACGGTACTCGGCGGACGACCGCCGGACGTCGAGGATCTCGGGAACCTGCCCCGCCTACGCATGGTCGTGGACGAGACGTTGCGGATGTATCCGCCCGTCCACTTCATCGATCGACGGCCGCTCGAAGACGTCGTTCTCGCCGACACTACCGTTCGCGCCGGCGCGTACATGCTGATCAGTCCCCTGGTCACCCAGCGGGATCCCCGCTTCTTCGACGAGCCGGCGGCGTTCCGCCCCGAGCGCTGGAACGTGGATGCACGCGACCCGGGCGTCGCTCGGCTGTGCTTTCCCTTCGGCGCCGGCGCGCACGGCTGCCTCGGCGAGGCGTTGGCCCGCCTCGAGATCTCCCTCACCCTCGCGACGCTCGCCCAGCGATGGCGTCTGCGGCCGAATGCGGAGCTTCCCGACGAGCCGAGCCCCCAGACTCTTCGCTTCCCCATGACGCTGGAACGCCGCGCATGAGCGGGACGAACGCGGTCGAAGCGCTTCTCGACCTCATCGACGCCGTGGTGTACGGCGACGCGTTCGACTGCGCGGTGACGTTCGACGAGCTGTGGCGCTACAGCCTCGTGCCCATCGGACGTGAAGAGCTGCGCCGGCGGATGACCGATCCTCCCATTTGCGAGATCGTCGCCGAGCGTGACGGGTTCTATGCCTTGCGCGGCCGAGAGGATCTCGTCGACCGCCGTGTCGGCCGACGAGAGCGTGCACGGCTGCTGCGCCGGCGCGGGCGGCTGGTGGCGAGATGCCTGCAGCATTTCCCGTTCGTGCGCGGCATCCTTCTCACCGGCTCGGTCGCGGCCGACGACGCCGATCGAGACGGGGACGTCGACATGCTCGTCATCGTGCAGCGGCGACGTCTTGCGCTCGCGTTCGCGGTGCTTGCTCCGCTCTCCCGTCTCGTGTCGAGTGACGTGTTCTGCCCGAACTACTATCTCTCCGAAACCCACCTCTCGATGACCCGGCGCGATCATTACGTTGCGCGTGAGCTCATGCAGGCCGAGCCGTTGGCCGGCAGCGCCGAGCAGCTCTTCTCCGCCAACACGTGGGTGGACGCGTTGTTGCCGAACGCGACGCCGCGCGGCGACAAGGCGGCTCCGATTCCGTTCGGACGGGTGCTCCAGTGGCTCTTGGAGCTGCCCTTTCGTGGCGCCGTAGGCGATCGTCTCGATCGGCGTGCGCACGGCTTGGCGCTCCGCCGGCTCACCGTGCACCACGCCCGCTTCGGGAGTCCGTTCCCGGAGAAGGTCAAGCAGCGCTTCGAGGCCGACGTCGAACTGCGCTTCCACGGGAGAATGCTGATCGAACGCGCGACCGAGCGCTACACCGAGCGCCGTGCGGAGCTGGGCCGGCTGCTGAGCGTCGCACTCGCCGGTAGCTCGGGCTCTACGACTTCGAGCGTGCGATGACGGACCGTTCCTTCATCCACCTGGCGCTGGTCGTCGCCGACCTGGACGCGAGCGTCGACTTCTACACGCGCTACGCGGCGATGAAGGTCGTCTACCACAGACACGACAAGGGCGGCGGCCAAACGGCGTGGCTGAACGACGGGAAGCGTCCCTTCGTTCTCGTGCTGGTCGCCCACGTGCGGCGTTCGGTCGTCAGGATGATTTTGAGGAGGATCGCGCGCGCGATCTCTCGTTACGTCGCCCGCCCCGCACACCTCGGCATCGCGTGCTCGTCTCGCGAGGAAGTGGAGTCCCTGTGCCGGCAAGCCGAACGTGAAGGTCGCTTGCTCACGCCCGCGAACGACGCCGGCCCGGTCGTGGGCTTCTACGGCATGCTCTCCGACCCGGACGGCTACAACCTCGAGCTGTCGTACGGGCAGGAGGTGGGGATGACCGTCGAGAATGCCGACAGCACGAGCTGAGGCGACGGGGTCAGAACCCGTACAGCTGCTTCAGCTCCGGGTCCTTCTCGGCGAGCAGCTTCGCCAGGCTCACCATGACGCGGCACTGCTTCCAGGTCGCGTCGTCCTGCATCTTGCCGTCGAGCATGAGGACGCCGCGGCCGTCGGGCATCGCCTCGAGGACGCGTTTGGCGAACTTCACCTCGTCGGGCGGCGGGCTGAAGACTTTCTTCGCGATCGCCACCTGGCTCGGATGCAGCGACCAGGCGCCGACGCAGCCGAGAAGAAACGCGGCGCGGAACTGGTCTTCGCAGCCGAGCGGATCGGAGATGTCGCCGAACGGGCCGTAAAAGGGCAGGCAGCCGGTCGCGGCGCAGGCGTCGACCATGCGCGCGATCGAGTAGTGCCACGGGTCCTGCTGTGCCGTCGGGCGCGGCGCATCCGGATTCTTCGGATCGGGATCGTTACGCACCAGGTACGCCGGGTGGCCGCCGCCGACGCGCGTCGTCTTCATGCGTCGCGACGCGGCGAGGTCGGCGGGGCCGAAGCTGATGCCCTGCATGCGCGGGCTCGCGGCGCAGATTTCCTCGACGTTGGCGACGCCGAGGGCCGTTTCCAGGATGGCGTGGACGAGGATCGGCTTCTTCACCTGATGCTTTGCCTCGAGCTGCGCCAGCAGACGGTCGACGTAGTGAATGTCCCACGGCCCCTCGACCTTGGGGATCATCATGACCACGAGGCGGTCGCCGATGCCGCCGACGAGCGTCGTGATGTCGTCGAGCCCCCACGGGCTGTCGAGGCTGTTGACGCGCGTCCAGAGCGGGGTGTCGCCGAAGTCGACCTCGCGGCCGATCTGCACCAGACCGTCGCGCGCCGCGATCTTCTTGTCGGCGGGGATCGCGTCCTCGAGGTTGCCGAGGAGAATATCGGCGCTGCGCGCCAGCTCCGGCAGCTTCGCGAGCATCTTCGGGTTGCTGGGATCGAAGAAGTGGATCATGCGTGAAGGACGGACGGGGATCTCGGTGAGCGGTGCGGGCGCGCCGATCGCGAGCGGCTTGAAGAAGTCTCGGGGACTACGCATGCCACGTTCCTACAAATCCGTTGGGGCTAGCGCAAATGCTCCAATCATATTGGCCCTCTCCGGGCATGCGTGATACGCGCTCCGGAGGTTCCTCATGGCGTGTCGACACCTGACCGGTCTCGATCCGATCGTTGCACGCAGCGACGGGTGTGAGGAGTGCCTGCAAATCGGCTCGACCTGGGTGCACCTTCGTCTCTGCCTGAGCTGTGGTCACGTCGGCTGCTGTGACAGTTCGCCGCACCGCCACGCCACGGGACATTTCCACCAGACGAACCATCCAGTGATCGCATCGTTCGAACCCGGCGAGCGTTGGGCGTGGTGCTACGTCGACGAT
Source organism: Binatia bacterium (assembly GCA_041476145.1). Taxonomy (GTDB): domain Bacteria; phylum Desulfobacterota; class Binatia; order UTPRO1; family UTPRO1; genus DP-19. Next base: position 2,147 of record JBGOSW010000041.1, on the reverse strand, counting down.
GCGGAGCTGGCGGTGCCGGCGCGCTTCGAGCGCTATTTGCGGGACTGAGAACCGCCGCATCGCCGCGTCGAAGTCCGACATCGGTGGCGTCCCGTCACGTGCGCTGCGTTGGCTTGCCGACGGGCTGCAGCTCCGCGCCGTCGGTCGGGGAACGCGGCAGATCGTCGGTGATCTCGAACCAGGGCGCCTTCTCGCTCACCCAGACGTGCACGGCCGGACGGCGCTCCGGATCGCCGTCGAGCGTGCCGAGCCTGAGCCGGACGATGTCAGGATCGTTGGCGCGCCGACTCCAGAGCGGCGAGCCGCACGTGCGGCAGAAGCACCGCCACTTCCCGGGTGAGGACTGATACTCGACGACCGAGTCGGCGCCGGCGAGAAGCTCGAAGTACTTTCGCCGGAGCGGCGCGTTGGTCACGAAGGCGCCGCCCTGCGCCTTGCGACAGGTGTGGCAATGACAGTGGGCGACGAGCCCGAGTTTGCCGTGGGCCGCAAAGCGCACGGCGCCGCAGAGACAACCTCCGGTGAGCATCGCCGCCGCTACGCGTTCACGAAGTGCATCATGGATTCCGGATAGCGCATGCCGGCGGCAACGCCCTTCGGCGCGACCTCGTCGATGCGTGCGAGGTCGTCGCGCGCGAGCCGAACGCTCACCGCCCCGACGTTCTCCTCGAGGTAGCGCCGGCGCTTGGTGCCGGGGATCGGCACGATGAACGGCGCCTGCGCGAGGAGCCACGCGAGCGCGAGCTGGCTCGGTGTGCAGCCCTTGACGCGCGCGATCTCCTCGACTCGGCCGACGAGCGCGACGTTCTTCGCGAAGTTGTCACCCTGGAAGCGCGGCGAGAACCGCCGATAGTCGTCGGGGGCGAGATCCTCGAGCTTCTTGATCTGGCCCGTCAGAAAGCCGCGACCGAGCGGGCTGTAAGCGAGAAAGCCGATGCCGAGCTCGCGACACGTGGCGAGCACGTCGTCTTCGGGATCGCGGCTCCAGAGCGAGTACTCGGTTTGCACCGAGGCGAGCGGGTGCACGGTGTGGGCGCGCCGCAACGTCGCCGCGCTCGCCTCCGAAAGTCCGATGAAACGCGTCTTGCCGGCGTGGACGAGGTCGGCCATGGCGCCGACGCTCTCCTCGATGGGCGTCGCCGGGTCGACGCGATGCAGCTGGTAGAGATCGACGTGATCGACGCCGAGACGGCGGAGGCTGCCGTCGCACGCCTCCTTGATGTAGTCGGGCCGGCCATCGAGCCCGCGTAGCGTCTTGTTGGTCGCGTCGCGCACGATCCCGCACTTGGTCGCGAGCACGACCCGGTCGCGCCGTCCGCGGATCGCGCGTCCGACCAGCTCCTCGTTGATGAGGGGCCCGTACATGTCGGCGGTGTCGAGAAGCGTGACGCCGAGCTCGAGCGCGCGGTGGATGGTGGCGATCGATTCCTGCTCGTCCGTCGGACCGTAGAACTCGCTCATGCCCATGCAGCCGAGACCGATCGCCGAGACCGTGAGATCGCCGAGCCGTCGTGTGTCCATGTGCGCTCCTCCTGGCATCGTGCTGTAGCACGCGCTCCGAGTTGGCGGGAGACCGTGGGGATGCCCGTTACAGTTTCGTGCGCAGGATCTTGCCGGTTTCGGTCTTCGGCAGCGCGTCGCGAAACTCGATCCGGCTCGGGACCTTGAAGTCGGCGATGCGCGGCGCGCAGTGCGCGACGATCTCCGCGGCGGTGCAGGTCCCGTCGGCGACGATCACGGCGCGCACCAGGTCGTCCCCGTGCGCGCCGGGCGCGGCGAGGACGACGACCTCGCGGACCTTGGGGTGGGCGCGGATCGCCTCCTCGACCTCGAGCGGGTTCACCTTGAAGCCGCCGCGGTTGATCAAGAACTTCTTGCGGCCGGTGAGCGTCAAGTGGCCGCGCGCGTCCTTGCGGCCGAGATCGCCCGAGCAATAGAAGCCGTCGCGGAAGCTCGTGGCGTTGGCCTCGGGGTTGCCGTCGTAGCCGCGGATCGCCGCCGGGCTCGCGATCACGACCTCGCCCTCGGCGTCCGTCGCGACCGCCGCGCCGCGCTCGTCGACGACCTCGATGCGCACGCCGTCGAGCGGCAGGCCGACGGTCGCGAGCGACGCGGCGGGATCGGCGTCGAGATTGACGCTGATCGTG
>JBGOSW010000040.1:0-28502 GCA_041476145.1 Binatia bacterium | reverse complement strand
CCCGAATCCGACCGCCGAGGTCGGCCACTGCGTGCACCGCATCGCAATGCACCGCTCGCGTCCGAGTGTGCTCTTCATGCAGAAGCACTGGGACGTCATGCGCAGCGACGACGCCGGCGAGTCGTGGCAGGAAGTCAGCGGCAACCTGCCGAGCGACTTCGGGTTCCCGATCGACGTGCACGCGCACGAGCCGGAGACCGTCTACGTCGTCCCGATCAAGAGCGACTCGGAGCACTACCCGCCCGAAGGAAAGCTGCGCGTCTACCGCAGCCGCACCGGCGGGCACGAGTGGGAGGCGCTCACCAAGGGACTGCCGCAACGCGACTGCTACGTGAACGTGCTCCGTGACGCGATGGCCGTCGACGCGCTCGATGCGTGCGGCGTGTACTTCGGCACCACCGGCGGGCAGGTGTACGCGTCGGCCGATGCCGGCGACAGTTGGGCGCCCATCGTTCGCGATCTTCCGGCCGTGCTGTCGGTCGAAGTCCAGACCTTGCCGTGATCCGCGTCGTGCTCCCGCCGCATCTGCGGACGTTGGCGCGCGCCGAGCGTGAGGTTACGCTCGAAGTCGAGGGGCCGATCACGCAGCGGTCGGTGCTCGACGCGCTCGAGGCGCGCTATCCGGTGCTGCGGGGAACGATCCGTGATCACGTTACGCAACGGCGGCGACCGTTCGTGCGGTTCTTCGCGTGCGAGGAGGATCTTTCGCACGAGTCGCCGGATGCGCCGCTGCCGGACGCGGTGGCCGCCGGGGTCGAGCCGTTGCTGATCGTCGGCGCTATGGCCGGCGGTTGATCGCGCCCTTCATCACACGCGAGCGCCGGTCGGTGCCGTCAGCTCCGCGTCTACCACGTTCCCGGTATTGCGCGTCGCGGCGGGCTCGAACAGCAGCACTTCGGCCTCGTCTTCCGCGACGGTCCGGTGTTCGACCCCGCGCGGCACGATGATGAACTCACCGGGATTGATCTCCACCGCGCGATCGCGGAACTCGACGCGGAACCGGCCACGCACGCCGAGAAAGAGCTCGTCCTCTCGTTCGTGGTGGTGCCACACGAAGGTACCGTGGAACTTGACGAGCTTCACCTCTTGCCCGTTCAGCTCGCCGACGATCTTGGGTCGCCAGTGCTCGGTGATGAGAGCCAGCCTCTCGGCGATGTTCACCTTGTCCATGGAGTCACCTCACTACGCCGTCCCATGTAGATGTCGAGCGCGGACGCGACAAGAAGAAGGCGCGACTGCGTGTGCCGGGTGGTCGCTTCAGGTTACCCGGTACGCTACCGTCCGGTGCTCACGAAAGGAGAACCCCATGACGCACAACGATGCCATTCGACTCTTCGCCAAGACCCTGAAGAACATGGAGCAATGGATGGACAAGGCCGCCGCGCACGCGAAGGCCAAATCCTTCGAGGTCGACGTGCTCGTCCATGCCCGCCTCGCGCCGGATGCGTTCGACTTCGCCCGCCAGGTGCAGTCCGGATGCGACCAGGCGAAGTACGCGGCGGCGTATCTCTCCGGCAAGCCGGCGCCGTCTCACCCGGATACCGAGCAGACGTTCGCCGAACTCCGCCAGCGCATTCAGAAGTGCGTCGCCTTCCTCGAGACCGTCCAGGCGAAGGACTTGGTCGGAGCGGAGGAGCGGAAGGTGTCGCCGCCTTGGCTCCCCGGGAAGTGGTTCCGCGGCGACGACTACCTGGCGCACGTCGCGCTGCCGAACTTCTTTTTCCACGCGACGATGGCGTACGCGATCCTCCGCCACAACGGCGTCGAGCTCGGCAAGATGGACTACATCGGCTCGTTCCCGGCGCAGGACGGCTGAGGCCGGCCATGAACCGTGCACTGTGGATCGTTCAGGGGCTGCTCGCGGCCTTGTTTCTCTTTACGGGCGGCATGAAGCTCGTCGTGTCGCTCGAGGCGATGAAGGGGCCGGTGCCGCTGCCCGGCCCCTTCATGCGCTTCATCGGCGTGGCCGAGGTGCTCGGCGCGATCGGCCTGATCCTTCCCGAGCTCTTGCAGATCCGGCCTGGGCTGACACCGCTCGCCGCGGCCGGACTGGTGATCATCATGATCGGCGCGACGGTGATCACGGTGGCGGGCGGTGACGTCGCGACGGCGGTGGTTCCGCTGGTGGTGGGATTGCTCGCGGCGTTTGTCGCCTACGGCCGCTGGCAGCGGGCGCCGCATCGCGGGTCGTCTCGCGGTTCAGGGCTCCAGCCTGCCCGCTGACACGCCCGGCACTTAGCCGACCCAGCCGAAAAAGATCCTTCACCGTGTCGATCTCGGCGGCCCTCGTGCGTCGTCACAGTGAAAGGAGATGCGACGATGCGATTCATGATGCTGGTCAAAGCCAACAAGGACTCGGAGGCGGGCGTTCTCCCGAGTAAGGAGATCGTAGTCGACGGGCCCTTCGCCGAGACGAAGGAGCTGCTCGCCGGCTTCTGGATCATCCAGGTGAAGTCGAAGGACGAGGCGATCGCATGGGCCTCGCGTGCCCCGTTCGGGGACGGCGTGGAGCTCGAGGTGCGCCAGGTGTTCGAGGCGTCGGACTTCCCTCCCGAGATCCTGTCTCCCGAGGACGCCGCGCGCGAGCAAGCGTGGCGATCATGATCGAGAAAGGAGACACGATGCAGATTCAACCTTACCTGTTCTTCGACGGCCGCTGCGAGGAAGCGATCGAGTTCTATCGCGGCGCGCTCGGCGCCGAGGTGACGATGCTCCTACGCTTCAAAGACAGCCCCGAGCCCCCTCAACCCGGCATGGTCCCGCCCGGTGCCGAAAACAAGGTGATGCATGCGAGCCTCCGCATCGGCGATACGACGGTACTGGCGTCCGACGGCCGCTGCCAAGGGCAGCCGAGGTTCGAAGGCTTCTCGCTGTCGCTCACGGTGGCGAACGAAGCCGAGGCCGATCGCCTGTTCGCCGCTCTGGCCACGGGTGGGCAGGTGCGGATGCCACTCACGAAGACCTTCTTCTCGCCGCGCTTCGGCATGGTCGCCGACCGCTTCGGTGTGTCGTGGATGGTCTACGTCGCGTCGTGAAGCAAAGGAGATCTCCATGAAGTACATGCTGCTGATCTACGAAGACGACGCGGAGCGCGTGGCAATGATGGACGAGCGCATGCCCACCTGTGCCGCGTACGCCGAGGCGTTCTTTCCCGGCTTCTGGGACAACCGCGGCTGGGGCTTCGGCGTCTCCATGTTCACGCACCGCGACGGCATCGCCGCGGTGCCGGGACGCTTCGGCTGGAACGGCGGCTTCGGCACGTCCTGGTGCTCCGACCCGCACGAGGACCTGGTGGGGATCCTCATGATCCAGCGCTTTTTCGATCCGATCGCGATCGGCATGCACGAGGATTTCTGGACGCTGGCGTACCAGGCGATCGACGACTAAGGACAGCGACATGGACAAAATCCAAGTGGTCATTCCGAAGGGCATGGAGCTGTTTCACGATCGTCTCCATTTCGCCCCCGCCGTACGAGACGGCAATCGACTGTACTGCGCCGGCGTGATCGGCGTCGGTGCCGACGGCACAGCGGCGGCGGATCCGGAGACGCAGTTCGCGCAGGCGTTCGAGTTGGTGAAGTCGGTGCTGGCGACGAGCGGGGTCTCGTTCGCCGACGTGATCGATCTCACGACGTTTCACGTCGGGCTGCGGGACCACCTGCGCACCTTCGCGAAAGTGAAGGATCGCTATCTGCGCGAGCCCTACCCCGCGTGGACGGCGATCGGCATCACTGAGCTGGCGGTACCGGGGGCATTGGTCGAGATCAAAGTCATCGCGCGACTCGCGTCATGAGCGGTCGGCAGCTGAGAATCGCCGCCCTTGCCACGTTCGCCTGCGCGGCGGTCGTGACGGCCTGCGTACGCAAGGTCGCGCCGCGTTGGAAAACGCTGCCCGAGACGCCGCCCATGCCCGCAGCGCGCGCGAGCGGCATGGCGCACGTGAACGGGATCGATCTGTACTACGCGACCTACGGCACGGGCGCACCGCTCGTGCTGCTGCACGGCGGCTTGGCGAACGCCGACTATTGGAGCCCGCAGATTCCGGCATTCGCGCGCGCACACGAGGTCATCGTGATGGATAGCCGCGGCCACGGACGCAGTACGCACGACGCGCGCCCCTTTTCCTACGATCTGATGGCCTCCGACGTGATCGCGTTGTTGGACTATCTGCACGTGAAGAAGACATCGATCGTCGGCTGGAGCGACGGCGGCATCATTGGGCTCGACATCGCGATCGAGTATCCGGAACGGCTGGACCGTCTGTTCGCCTTCGGCGCCAACTCCAACGTCGCGGGTCTCAAGCCGGGAGCCGAGATGGATCCCGTCTTCCGCGCCTACCTCGAGAAGGCGGGGCACGACTACGCACGCACGTCGCCGACGCCCCAGAGCTACGACGCGTTGGTGGCCGCGATCACGGCAATGTGGAACTCGCAGCCGGACTTCACTGCCGGCGAGCTCGCGAAGATCACCGCGCCGACGATGATCGCCGACGGCGAGTACGACGAGGCGATCCGACGGGAGCACACCGAGGCGCTGGCGCGCGCCATCCCCGGCGCGAAGCTCTTGATCATGCCCGGCGTCAGTCACTTCGCGCACTGGCAGGCGCCGGACGAATACAACCGCGCGGTGCTGGCGTTCATCGACGGCCCCTGAGGGCGCGCGCTCCCCTTCGAGGCTTTGAGCCTCATCCCCCGGCAGCGCTTGCAGGTTCTCGAAGAGCATCTCCGTGGGGTCAGAGCGCTTCGCCGTGACGCTGCCGCCAAGTAGTCTCTCCTCTCTCCTCGCCACTCTTCGCCGCAACGGGGTTCGCTTCGTCCTCGTCGGCGGGGTTGCCGCCGTCGTCGAGGGCGCTCGCGCCCGCCGGCGAAAGAAGAATCGATGAGCCGCGAATTCCTGAGCTTCGCCGAACAATCACGGACAGTCCGCGACGGTCGGGATACCCGTGCCCGTGCGCTTGAACGAGTACTTGCACGTGGCGAATTGGTACCCGTTGCCGAAGTCGCCCTCGATGATCGAGGGACCGCTGAACGAGCCCGTGCCCTTGCCCGGATTGGTCTTCACGGCGAGGCGTACCATCTCGGCGAACCCTTGGCCTCCGTGGTTGTCGGTGCCGCACTGGACCATGAGGATCTCACCCTTCTCGTCCGGCTTCTTGGCGTCGTTGATCGCACTGCCGTTGTAGAGAAAGTTTCCTCCGTCGATGTCGGCCTTCACCGCGGCGCCGGCTTGCACGATGAGCAGTGTGCTCGGCTTCATCTTGAAGGTGGTTTTCGCCCCGTTGAAGTTCTTGCAGGAGAACTGGCCTGTCCACGTCCCGGTGGCATCGAAGGCGTAGATCGGGGAAGCCGACAGCACCAACAGTAGCAGAGCGGCGGCGGCGCGGCGCGGGATCGATGTTCTCATCGTCAGTCCTCCTCGTAGGTCGGATGTGCTGATCACCATACGTCGCGATTCAACGCGACGTGGCCCGCTGATACGACGGCAGCGTCCGCAGGCGCTCGAAGTACCGGGTCGCGTTCGGCCCCAGGCTCTCGCCGAGCCCGATGTTCCGCGCCAGGTGCAAGCCGTAGCCGATACAGATGTCGGCGATCGTGAAGCGCCCGGCGCAGAGGAACTCCCGATCGACGGTCGCAGCCTCGACCGCGCGCAGGCGCCCGGCGAACCACCGCTTGTAGTCTTCGGCCGCCTGCGGCAGTCGGCGCTCCTCGGGCTCGAGCGCCGAGTACCGGAGGTAGATCGTCTGCGGAAAGGTGAGCGTGGCGTCGCTGAAATAGAGCCAGTTGAGATACGCGCCGTACTCTCGCTCCGACACCGACACGGCGAGCGGCGTCGGGCCGTAGCGCTCGACGAGGTAGTGACAGATACCCGACGACTCGGTCATCCGCACGTCGCCGTCGAGCATGCACGGCACCGTCCCGAGCGGATTCACCTCGAGGTAGTCGCGCTGCAGGACGCGCGGCGGAAACGGCAGTGTCCGGAGCTCGTACTCGAGGCCCATCTCTTCGAGCGCCCAGAGCGGCCTGAGCGAGCGCGCGTCCCGGCAGTGGTAGAGCACGATCGCCATGTGCGCCGGCACCCTACCAGCTGGAGACGCGCACCGTCGATGTCGGCACGTTGATCGCTCAGCTCGGGTGACCGGACTTCACGGGCCGAACCTTGAGCCGCCAAGCCTCGCTCAACCAGGACAGGATCCTCGCTCCGTGCGACTCGACCGCATCGGGAAGCGCCGCCTCGAGAACGGTCTCGAAGATGGCCTCGCGCGCCGCCGGCCGCGCGATCGCGGGTACGAACATCTTGAGGTCGTCCTCGTCGCGAAAGCGGCGGTCGGCTTCCGCTGCGGCTGCCCGGTACGTGTCTTCGCCAATTGCGGCGGCGACCCGTCGGATCTGGTCGCGCTCGTTCTCGGTAACGCGGCCGTCGCCCGCGACGACCAGCTCGAGAAGAGCCACCAGCACGACTTGCTCCTCGAATGTGAGCTCTGCGATTTCCATGTCAGCCCTCCCTCCGTCACTCTTGACGGACGGCGGACACTTGATCAACTCTGGGGACATGATGACGTTCCCCCGCAAAGCAGTACGCGCGATTCTGACGATCGTCCTTCTCGCCAGCGTGCTCGCGACGAGTCCTCCCGACGTGGTCGTCGCGGCCGAGGCCGAGCATCCTCAGCACCCCGCTCGGACCGCCGCCTCTCGGAGCAACGCCGCGCGCAAGGAGTCCGAGGCGGCGCGGCAGGAGCGCGAACACCGTCAGGATCTCGAGCGGCGCGTCGAGCGGCTCGAGCAGCTCTACGAGCTGAAAGAACCGGTCATGCCGCCGGCCGATCCGAGCACACGCACCCCCCGCTAACGGCTGCCTGGATCGTCGCCGCGATCACAGTGAAACAGCTCGCGCTCGCCTAGCACACGCGGCTTTGCGCCGCCGCTCGAAAGATCCACATCGACGAGCGAGAACCGCACGTCCGTCGCATCGACGAAGCTCGGGTGGTGATTCCACACCACCGCGCACAGGACCTGCCAGCGGCGAAGGCGTCCGTCCGGTTGCTCCGTTCCCGGCACATGGTACTGCCGGCCGCGAAAGAACTCGCGTAGGCGTCGTCCAAAGATCGGACCCCCGAGTCCGCCATCGCGAACGTGGATCTGGGTTCCGTCCGGACGCATCCCCGAGACGACGTAGCTGGTGTACAGCGGGGAATGGACGACGTCGAACCGCGGCGCACATGCCAGCGGCCACCCACCTCCGATCCGCAACACACCGAAGGCGGCGGTGCCGAGAATGAGGAATGCCGCCACGGCGACGAGAAGCGCCGATGGCTGCGCAGCACTTCGTGCTTCGGCCTCGACCGCGTACCCGATGCGACGTCCGAACCATCGAGCCCATCCGTCCACGTCGATGAGAAAGGGATAACAGAGAAGCAGCTCGTCGAAGCCGATCCCGGCGAACACGCGCGTGGAGTTGTGAAAGGCCACACCCGCAAGCGCGGCGACGAGCCGTCCATGCCGAGACAATATGGCGAACAAGAACCCCAACTCGAAGACGATCGTGAACCCTCCCCCGACGCGCGCGAGCCAAGGCGCCGGCTCCAGAACTCGGCGCGACGTGAGCAGCTCCTTCCACGGAAACGCGGCGACCGGCCCCACGAGCGCGTTGCCGATGACAGGATCGGCGCCGTTCGCGCTGAACCCTTGCTTCGCCGCGAGGTAGACGAGGTTGTCGCTGAAGATCCAGTCCGTGCCACCGACCGCAACCTTCCAGAAGCCGGCAAAGAAGTATGAAACGCCGAGCACCACGGCCATGGCGCGCAGCGGAAACCCGTAACAGGGCGCGCGGCCTGAACGACGCGGCGCGCGCCCGCGAACGCGTCGCCACCAAGCATCGAAACTGAGCGCGTCCCCGCAGCGGCTCGTCGCCAGTATGGCGGTGAACCAGACCAGGTGATGGTGCACGTGCGCGACGTGCCCGTACAGGTTCGGGACCGCGAACAGGAACAGCGTCCCCAATGCGGTCACGCCGGTTGCGAGGCTCGTCAGACAACCGAGCGCCGCGCACAATGCCGACACCCGAACCAGCCACAGCAGAGCCAGGACTTTCTCGGGATGCGTTGGAATCAGCGGCTGCAACCAGCCCATCCCGATCGGGACTCGAATCAACTCATGCGGCAGCAGCGCAGGGTTCACGAGATACGTGACATCCGTGCTCCAAAAGACCGCCAGGAATACGGCGATCCGCGCCACGCCGAGATTGACCGGGCTATCGTCAGCGTAGAAGAACGCCGCGACCACGCGTCGGGCTCTCACCAGACTCTGCATCCGCGATCTCTCCATAGACTCTTTCCCGGAGGATGGGTAAGAGTATCGATGGTGCGGGCGCTAGTTCATGACTATTTGAGCAAGCGCCTCTCTCGACGAGAGTTCATCACCCGTATGGCCACCTCGGGGTTCAGTCTGGCGGCAGCGGCGTCGATTCTCGATTCACTCACCCCGCTGTTCGACGCGGAGGTTGCATGCGCAGCCTCCGAGGGCGGTCACGCCGCTATGACCATCGTCGAAGGCACCGGTGGGGACCTGCTGGTAGAGCAATTGCGAGCCGCCAGCGTACGGTTCCTCTTCAACTGTAATAGCTCCGGCACCTACGCGGTTTTCGATGCCCTGGTGGATCGGCCGGATGTACAGGTCATCGAGGTCCCGCAAGAAGGGCAAATGATCTCCGTCGCCCACGGCTATACGTTGGCGTCCGGCAAGATCGCCTTTACCCTCAACGACAGTAGCGGATTTCCCAACACGCTCACCAACATGTTCAACGCCTGGAAGGATCGGACCCCGATCGTCATCGGCTGCGAGCGAGAGGTCAGCCGCTTCCAAGGTGGTCGTGATGCCTACGAAGAATGGGACGACTTGCTGAGCCCGTCATCCAGCTTCACGCGTTGGCGCTGGAGCGTGGAGACCGCCGATCGAATACCGGAGATCACTCGTCGAGCGTTCACGATCGCCTCGACCCCGCCCGAAGGACCAGTCGCCCTGGCCTTCCCTGAGAATGTGCTGGCGGCGAAAGGTGTGCGGGCCGCCGTCATCGACCGCGACAAGTTCATCATCGCACCCAAAGTGACACCCAACCCCGGGCTCGTAGAACAGGCGGGACGGCTGCTCCTCGAGGCTCGGAGCCCCGTCCTCCTCGTGGGACCCGAGGTCACCCGATCGGAAGCGGTGCCGGCGGTGATTGCGCTCGCCGAGCGCTTGTCCATGCCCGTGATGCAAGGAGAGTGTCTGTTCGCCGACTTCCCCACCAATCATCCGTTGTTCTTGGGCGACTACGCGTTGGAACCGCGCTACCCAAAGGACGTCGATCTCGTGCTCAATCTCGGCGCCAAGATGCCTTTCGAATATGGCGTGATTCCATCTGACGCCCGCGTCATTCACGTCAGCATCAATGCCGATATCATTGGTCGTCTCGTTCCCACCGACGTCGGCATGGTAGCCGACGTCAAAGAAGCGGCGACGGATCTGCTCACGGCACTCGAGAGCCTGGCCACCAAGACCAGACTCGAAGAGATCGGCAACTCGCGCCTGGTCGCGATCCGCGCTCACACGGAGATGATACGCGCCGGGCAGGCCCGAGCGGCGCGAGCACTCTGGAACAATAGTCCGTTGAGCTGGGAGCGTATGGCCGGCGAATTGGATCAGCTGCTGGAGAAAGACGCGATCATCGTGTCCGAGCTCACGCACCAGAGATGGGACGCTGGGTGGACCTGGGCGGCGAGTGAAGCGAGCGAGCTCCTGGAGAAGGGTGGCATCGCCGCGCCTCAGCTGGCGTTTGCGCAGAACACGGCGTTGAGCCAATTCACCTTCGCGCCGGGAGGGAAGACCAAGATCGGCAAGACGACGGGCGGCGCGCTCGGCTGGGGCGTCGGTGCGGCGATCGGCGTGAAGCTCGCGCAGCCCGACCGCCAAGTGGTGGCTTTGCAGGGTGACGGTAGCTTCATGTTCGGGCAGGCTGAAGCACTCTGGACGATGGCTCGCTACGAAGTGCCCGTGATCGTCGTCATATTCAACAATCGCAGCTACAACAGCCCCCGAAATCACATCATGAACGAGAGCGAGAGGCAGCGGCGCACGGGCAAAGACATGACCTGCTACCTCGGAGATCCCGATGTGGACTTTGCGAGGGTGGCTGCTGGATTCGGCGTCAAGGGAGAGGTCATCACCACACCGGACCAGGTGGCGCCTGCCATTCAACGGGCGATCGCAAGCACGCGCGAAGGGAGACCGTACCTGATCGATGCCGTAGTCGGACGAACCGGCGCCGCCGCCGATTCCACATGGTATCCTAAGTATTCCGTCGCCGCCGGTAGAGCCAACAAAGTCTGAGCGCTCGCAGTGCCTCCGGATTTCCACACCATTACGCGAGATTCGCGCGTGATCGGCTACGTCGCCATCGATTCGACGATCGCCGGCCGTGCTCGCGGCGGGTTGCGGATCGCCCCCGACCTCTCCGCGGACGAGGTGCGCTCGGCGGCGCGGGCGATGACCCTCAAGTACGGTGCGCTCGGCCTTCCGCAGGGGGGCGCGAAAGCCGGGATCATCGGCGACGGCGAGGCCCCGCTCGCCGAGAAGCAACGCCTCCTGCACGAGTTTGCGCGCGCGGCCGAGTCGCTGCTCCGCGGTCGGACGTACGTCCCCGACGCGGATCTCGGTACCTGCGCGGCGGACATTCGCTGGATGATGGAGTCGATCGGAGCGCGGGTCGGACCGCGCGAGTGGACGGCCAACCGATCGGGATCCTATACGGCGCGCTCCTGCCTGGCGTCGGCGCTGGCGCTGCTGGAGAGGAGAGGCATCGCGGTGAAGGGCTGCCATGTCGCCATCGAAGGGTTCGGCAAAGTGGGCTCGGCCTTGGCGCTGCTGTTGCACGAACGGGGCGCGAACGTCGTGGCGATATCGACGTCGCGCGGCGGCCTCTACCGCGCCGGCGGGCTCGACGTGGTGCGACTCGCGCGACACGCGACCGAGGCCGGCAGCGGCTTCGTCGAAGACGAGCACGATACGATTCCACGGGCGGCGTTGCTCGAGCTGCCGGTCGACCTGCTCTGTCCCTGCGCACGCTTTCACAGCATCCACGCGGGCAACGTGGCCCGGGTCTCGGCGCGGGCGATTTGCGCCGGCGCCAACGATCCGGTGAGCCCCGAAGCCGAGCAGGTATTGTTCGACCGCGGCATCCCCTATCCACCCGACTTCCTGACCAACTGCGGTGGAGTCCTGGGGGGCACGCTCGAGTTTGCGGGCGTCCCGTTCGATCGGATCGAAGTTCTGATCGAAGAGCATCTGCGGCGGCGAGTGTCCGACCTGCTCGAGCGCGCCGAGCAGCTCGGAGTCGCGCCGCGGAGCATCGCGGAATCGCAAGCGCTCGAGCGCCATGCGATGGTGCGCGCCCGATCGGAACATCCGAGTTTGCTCCAACGGCTGGTGTCGCTCGGCATCGAAGGCTACCGTCGTGGCTGGGTTCCGAAGCCCGTGGTGTCGCGGATCGCACCCAAGTATCTCGCCCGGTGGATGACGTGACCGAACTCGGATCAACCCTGGGCCGCTACGATCTGGGTATTCCGCTCGACGATCTGGTGCGCGAAACGCGGCGTGTAGTCGCGGGCTGGGACTGGAACCGTGGGGCATATGGACACGCGCTGTCGCTGCCGGCGTACGGGGATCTTCATCCGTACGGTCGGTACCGCTACCAGAACTTTCCGAGCGTGGGGTTGCTGGCGCGGTGCCCGCTCTTGCGCGGGATCTTCGAGGGTCTGCAGTGTGAAAAGGTGTCGTTTCGGCTGCTGCGGCGTGAGCCCAGCTCCTCGTACGCCTGGCACACGGATCAATGGAAGGGCCCCGGCGTCGTGCGCTTCCAGATTCCCATTCTCTCGGACGACGCGGCGTTCCTGGTGGTCACCGACTACGAGCGCGAAGATCAGATCCGAGGCGAGAGATCCGGCATCCTCACGGAGGACGCCTTCGCCCGCTTCGCGACGGCGAACGCGGGGCACTTCCGCAAACATCACCTCGAGTGCGGTATGCTGCACTACTTCAATACGACCCGGGTCCACACGCTGGTGAATCCCGCCGCCGGAGAGCGCATTACCCTGTCGTTCGATCTGGTCGCGAACGACTGGGTGCGCGCGCGCTTCCCGGAGATTCGCGCGGAGATCGGTGACGGGCCGGTCGCGCCCCTCCCCCGTCCGGGGCGATTGCGCCGCGGGCTCGCTTTCGCGTCGTCGCGTTTCCATCCCCTGAGGAACCGCACGCGGCGTTGGCTTCGGACGTGATGCTGGCAACGTTCACACGGACGGCGCGCGATTCCGGGGTCCTGTGGGCATGCACCCTGGCGTTGGACCGCGTTGCTCCCTTCGGCGCGCTGCGCCTCTGGCCGCCGCGCGTCGTTCCATCGACGCTCCTCGTCCGTCAGGTCGAGAGCATTCTGCAATCGTGGGGCATGCCAAAGGAACATACGGCGATCACGGTCGAGAAGATGCTCTACGCCGACCTGCGTGGGATCGACTCGCACGGCTGTTGCATGTTGCCCTTCTATCAGCAGCTCCGGACCGAGGGTCTGCTGAACACCAACCCGACGATCGCGATCGTGCAGGAGAACGCAACGACCGCACTGCTCGATGGCGGTGGTGGTCTGGGACACGTGCCGGCAAGCCTGGCGATGGAGCGGGCGATCGCCAAGTGCAAGACGACCGGGGTAGGCGTGGTGACCGTGCGCAACTCGGGACACTACGGTGCCGCCGGAGCGTACGCGGCGATGGCGACGCAGCATGGCCTCATCGGCGTGGCGACGACCAGCACGCCGACGCCGGCGGTCGTCCCCACCTTCGGAAGAGAGCCGATGCTCGGGACCAACCCGATTGCCCTCGCCGCTCCGGCCGGACGAAACCGTCCGTTCCTACTCGACATGGCCACCAGCACCGTCAGCCTCGGCAAGTTGATCGAGCGCTGGAGGAGCGGCCGGCCCATCCCGCACGGCTGGGCGCTGAACGAGCGCGGGCACCCGACGACGAACGGCCGTGTGGCGGCGCGCTCCCGGCGGCTGTCACCCCTCGGTGGTGATCGCGAGCGTGGGAGTCACAAGGGCTACGGGCTGGCGGTCGCGGTCGAGATCTTGTCTGCGGTGCTCCCCGGCATTGCGTTCGCCGATGCTCGCGCGGGGCGGCGGGCGCGGGTCGGCCACTTCTTCCTCGCCCTCGACCCGGCACGGTTCCGCGACGAGGGAGGTTTCGCAGGCGATCTCGACGCGCTGATCGACTCCCTGCACGGCGCGCCGCCCGCGGATTCGCGCCGGCCCGTGCTGGTAGCCGGTGATCCCGAGCACGAGATCCTGGCGCAGCGCACGCGCGCCGGAATTCCGCTCTCCAAGAGCGTGTTCGAGGAGATTCGCGGGGTGGCCTTGGCGTCGGGGGTGCGCTTTCTCCTCGACGCGGAGCATCCGTGAGACGGCTCTATGGGAACCTCGTCGTGTTGGCTCACCTGCGCGGGCAGAAGCGGATTCCGTTTCTGCCGCGTCCGCGGATCGAGGCGCGGCGCGATGAACGAGTACGTCGCATCGTCGCGTACGCGGCGCGGACGGTCCCCTATTACCGCGAGCTCTTCGCGCGAGAACGCATCGACGCACGCGACATCCGCGGGGCGAAAGATCTCGACGCCTTGCCGTTGCTGAGCCGCGACACCGTTCGACGCGACCCCCGGCTGTTTCTCTCCGACTCGCGTCGCGCGCGCGGCTCGCTTGCCCTTCTGACCAGCGGATCCACCGGCACACCACTCGAGATTCACCACGACCGGCATTCGGTGCTGGCGAACATCGCCTTCGGAGAACGGGAGCGTGCTCCCGTCATCGAGCTCTGCGGCGGCTCGTTCCGCCCGAAGGAACTGTATATCGGCTACGAGACGTCGAACTTCAGAAAGGTCCTCGATTTTTACGCCGAGAACACCCGTCTTCCGATCAAACCGCAGCGCACGTCGATCTCCATGGTGGCTCCCTTCGAAGAGATCGTCGACGCGATCAACAGGCTGCGGCCGGATCTGGTCACCGCCTACGGGGGATTCCTCGACGTGTTCTTCCGGACCCTCGTGGCGCGGGGCGCCGCGATCCACCGTCCGAAGGTCGTCATGTACGTCGGTGAGACGCTCCCGAGGGAGCGACGTGAGTGGATCGAACACGAGCTCGGCATTCGCGTCATGTCCCGCTATTGCGCCGTCGAATCGTTCAAGATCGGCTATTTCTGCGAGGAGCGCCGCGGATTTCACCTGCACGACGATCTCTGTCACGTGCGCGTGCTCGCCGAGAATGGTCGCGACGCGACTGCGGGCGAGTCGGGCGAGGTCGTCATCAGCAACCTCGTCAATCACGCCACGGTCTTGCTCAACTACCCGATGGGCGACATCGCCGCGCTTTCGACCGAGCGTTGTCCCTGCGGCCGCAACCAGCGGCTGCTCTCCGAGGTTCAGGGGCGCGTCGAAGACATGCTGCCCCTACCGAACGGGGAGTACCTCCATCCCCGCGCTGTATGGTCCGTGTTCAAGGACGACCGGGAAATCCTGCAATACCAGCTGATCCAGAACGACCTGCGGCGTTTCGAGCTGAGGCTCGTCACCGCGGACGGGCAGGCATTCCCGCAGGTACGCGATCGCGCCATCGGGGCGCTGCGGCTCATCTTGGGGAGCGGCGCGGAGATTGCGGCCTCGCATCACACCGAGCTCGGTCGCAACGAGCGCGAACGGACCGGAAAGTTTCGCGCCGTCGAGTCCCGCCTGCGGCCGACTACGCCGCCCCATTCGTGAACCGGCGTAGGGTCAGTGCCGTCTGCTTGAGGAACGGCTTGGGATCCGAGGCCGACCACACGGCGAACGTTTTTGGTCGCCGATACGGCGCTATGAGCTCGGCGACGCTCAGCCGCTCGACGCGTCGATAAAAGACCGAGCACAGGATATCCGCCTGCAAGTGAATCCACGTGCCGTTCCAACCGGTGGGTCGTGAACGGAGCGGTTCGCCGAGGACGAAGTCGGACCAACTCATGGCGACGAGGTCGATCCCCGTCGGCGGCAGCAGACTGTTGAACAAGACCGCGCGACCGTTGACTTCAATGAACGGGAACCGGCCGGTGCGCGGATCGCGCTTGAACTCGGCGAACGCCATGCCGCGGAAGCCGGCGCGACGCAGAAGCTCGACCGTGGCCTCGCGGAGCGCCGGCATCTCCGGCACGATCTCGGCCACCCTCGCTCCACCGATGAGCGGCGGGTTCTGGCGCAATTTGCGCACCGTCACGCCCGGCGAGGGCTCGCCGCGCGCGTCGACGTAGACGCAGTACACGTAGATGTTGCTGTCGGGACCGGGGATGAGCTCGAACACGAGACCCGGCAGTCCGGCTTCGTGCAGACGTGCGATCGACGCGCGCAACTCCTCGGCATCGCGTGCCACGAATAGCTTGACGCCCAACGACGAGATCAGGCGATCGTGCTGGACCGGCTTGACGAGGACCGGATAGCGTAGATCGGCGCTCGCGGCCGTCTCCGCCGTCGCCGCCCCGTAGCAGATCGGCAAGTCGAGCCCCGCCCGCTCCGCGAGCACGTGCATCCGATCCTTGTCGACGATGTGCGAGACGATCTCCCAGGGCTGGAGGGGAAGGCGATACGAGCGTGAGAGGCGTTCGTGGTGCTGCGCGAGCGCGGTCAGCGCGTCGTCGTTGGTGGGGAACACCGCCCACCCGGACCAACGTTTCGCGTTTCGCTCGAGAAGCTCCACGAGCGATTCGTGGCGCTCGTGGAGCTCGAAGAGGTCGTGGCGCTCGGACACCCAGCGCGAGTGCTGGGCGACGTCGAACGATCTGGTCGAGATCGACGCGATCTGAATTCCACGCGCAGCGAGGGCGCGCAGGACGCCCAAGCCGTTTGCGTGCGCGCCGACGACGACCGCACCCGGATTCACCCGTCCCTCCCGGGGCGGCGCGTGCAGTCGACCGCCACGAAGTACGCCGTCCACGAGCGGGTGGGCAGCCGGCGGAGCACGCGCTCGAGCGCGTTGAAGAGCGCGCGCAGGCCCCGCCCGACGCGCTCGCTGCCGGTCCGCGCCGCCCATTCGCCGAGCCAGAGACCGACGATTCGCGGCGCGTGCAGCACGTAGCGACTGCCGAGCACCTCGAAGCCGGCGTCCTCGAGCGCATCCGCGAGGCGCGCGCGCGAGAGCGTGCGGCCCATGGGAAAAGGGATGACCCCGCCGACGCTACCCATTCGCCGATGCAGCACCTGACGGAGCCGGAGGATCGGATTCGCGGCGTTGTCGAGGGAGATCAAGAGGCGTCCGCCGGGACGGAGAACGCGATGCACCTCGCGCAGCGCAATCGCGATCTCGCCGACGTCCGCGAAGTGATCGAGGGTCGAGGGTGAGAAGACGAGATCGAAGGCGTGTGACCGGAACCCCATCCGCCGGACATCCGTCGAGCACGAGGGCGTCGGGGGACTCTGGAGGGTGCGGGTTCGGGCCGCGTCGCGCAGGATCAGCTGCGAGATGTCCATGAGGGTGAGGCGCTCGCGGGCGAGAGTGCCCTCGAGTACCCGCAGGCCGCACGCCTCCTCGAACGCGTCCGTCTTCAGCACCCGCGGCCGGTCGCCCATGCCCGCGGCCGGCGCGCGGTCGCTCCACCAGTCCGCGTATACGTCGTTCTGGTAGCGGAACCAGGGGTTGTCGACGTGCGGCTTCCACGCCGCCGTCCACTCGTCGCTCCAATTGACGTCGCCGCCGCCTGGCACCGGACGCGATCCCCCAAAGCGAATATCAGTCGGGCGTGCGGCGGTATACCTCGAGATCGTAGCGCGGTCCCCAGATGCTGACGCGCGTGTCGGCGCCGGCCCGCGAGCGGATTTCCGTCCCGGTCGCGCGCCAGCGGCCACCGATCACGGGCGCCACCCTATCGAGCTGCTCGCGGCTGACGATGAGCACGTCGATGCTTGCCGCCTGTGCCGGCGTCATGTGCCTCAGGAAACGATCGGTGAAGACCGCGGCAGCGCGGGGCTTCACGAGATAGTACGCGGGATAGTCGGTGAAGACGTGGTCGTCGGGCGCGATCGCGTCGTGCAGCGCCGCCTCGAGCCGGCGGTAGTCGCGATCCGCCCAATCGACGGCGCTCCAGGCGAGCACGAGTGGCAGCCCGACGGCGCACGCAAGCACGAGGCCCGCGTGGGTGAGGAGCCGCCTCTCGGAGCACACGCCGATGCTCAGGGGCACGTACGCCATCCAGCTGTAGTAGACCGGGTACACCCCGCTCAGAAAAAGCACCGCCGGGACGACGACTGCGACCACGAGCCCAAACCCGAGCGGCGAGCGCGTCAACGGCTCGCCATGCGACCGCCGCCGCGCCGCGAGCGTGAGCGCGACGACGAGCAGGATGAGGAGGCTCGGATCCTTGAAGGCGCCGCCGAAGTTGTGGTCGTACCCCTGCAGGGTCGCCACCAGTCCTCGACCGCCGGCGATCGAGCGTGTGCCGATGGTCTCCTTCATGAATGACGGCCAGACGCCGGCGGCGGTGTAGAGTCCGTACAATGCCCCCGTGCCGCCGAGGAGACCTGCGACGCAGCTCACGAGCTCGTGTCGGAGCGCTCGGCCGTGATGGACGGCGAGCAGGCCGCCCATGACCCCCGCGTACACGAGGAGCTGCAAGCCCGCGAGCGGCAGCAGCAGCGCGAGGAGCGCGATCATGGCGCAACGAAGCGCGATCGGACGGAGGGTGTGTGCGAGCACGATCGCAGCAACGAGCGCGATGCCGAGGCAATCGACGCGCGCGGAGCGATAGCAGAACACCATGCCGTAGCCGAGAAGCAGGAGCGCGATCAGCCAGAGCCGAGCGCGTCGTGTCGGGACGAGGTCGAGGCGTGCGACCGCGAGCCAGAGCGCGAGCACGGCGACGACCACGAGCACGTAGTCGAGCGAGCGCACGGCGAGCGGGCCGAAACCGAAGATGCGCATCCAGCCGAACAGAAGCGTCGAGTAGAGCGGCGGGTACCCGGCCCAGAACGCGTCGCAGGACTGAAACCGCCAGTTGCACGAGGTGAATCCTCGGCCGAGGAGCAGGTTCGCCGCGGGATCGGTGAACATCACCTCGTCGAGCCACGGGATCGGAAACCGGGTGGCGGTCGCGAGGTTCAGCGCCAGCGACGCCGCGCAGGCGACGGCGACGAGCGCCCGCTCGGCACGGCCCGTGGACGACGGCATCAGGCCCGCGGCCGCCGCCGCCAACGCTCCAGCGCAGCGCCGCCCAGCGTCGTCGCCCCGACTCCGGCGAGCAGCAGGATGCAGGGCAGCACCACGATACGGTAGCGCAACTTCGCGACGAAGAGCGCGTAGCCGAGCGCGTACGCGAACGTCACGCCCAGGAGCAACACGGTCGCTGCGCGCTGCCGGCGCCACGCAACGCACAGCCCGACCAGCGCCAGCGACAGCTCTCCCCCGAACGAAAGCACGCTCACCCAATTCCGTACCGTGGACGGGAAGCTCGCCGTCAACGGCAGACGCGGATCAGCCTGGTGCAGCTGCGCCCGTTGCTCGGGGTTGTCGGTGGCAAGTCGGGTCGGGTACAGCTCCCAAAAATACCCGAACTCGGAGGTGACGTGCGCGACGACGACGCGGGGCTCCTGCCACACACGGCGCAGAACGGCCCCCGCGAGCCCACGGCTCGCGATCTCCGCCTTCGCGACCGGCGCACCGCGGATGCCGGGCGTGTCGACGGGCACGAGATGGCCGTGGAGTCGGTTGTTGCGCAGAGCCCACGGCGCGAGCGCCACGAGGCAACACACGACGAGCGCGAGCGCGTGCAGCGCCCGCCGAATGGAGGGCGCGGTACCGGCGGCGGCGATCCAGAGCGCGAGCACCGGCAGGAGCACGAACGCGACCGGTCGACACTGGATCGTGATCGCGAGCAGCACACCCGCGAGCGCGGACAGCGAGGGCTTGTCGTCACGCGCCGCGCTCCAGACGGCGAGCAGGGTCGTCATCAACAGCATCGCCGCGACCGTCTCCGGGTACAGGAGACCGGAGGCGACGACGAGCAGCGGATCGAGCGCATACAAGAACGCCGCGACCAGGGCGGGAACCGTCCCGATCGTCGGTGTCCCGAGCGCCACGACGAGCGCGGAACCGGCGCCCGCGACCAGCGCCTGCACACAGCGGACGAGCAGCACGTTCGCCGGCCACGGCGCAGCGAACGCGGCCAGGATCACCGGGTAGGCGGGCACGTTCGCATACGCGGCGCCGAAGCCGTCACCGGCCAGCAAGCGGCGGGCGGCATCGAGGTAGTTCGCCTCGTCCGCGAAGTACAACGAGGTGCCGAGGACGAACACCGCGACGAGGCGTGCGGCGATCGCGAGCGCGACGACGCCGAAGACCGCCCACCGGCTGGGGCGTGTCAGGTGGATTGACGGCCTCCGATGAACATCTCCGTAATCATTCCAGCGTACAACAGCGCCCAGGATCTGCGCGAGTGCCTAACGGCCCTCCGCGCGTCGTCGCGTTCCCCGGACGAGATCGTGGTCGTAGACGACGGCTCGACCGACGGTACCGCGGCGATCGCCGCCGCGGCCTCGGTCCGCGTCCTTCGCCGGGACGAGAATCGTGGGGCGGCCGCCGCGCGCAATCTCGGCGCGGCGCACGCCGGCGGCGACGTGCTCTTTTTCATCGACGCCGACGTCGCCGTGGCGCCCGACGCCGTCGCTCGGGTCGCCCGGCTGCTCGCGGCGGAGCCGGACGTGGCGGCCGTCTTCGGCTCCTACGACGCGCACCCGCGCGCACCGGGCGTGGCGTCGCAGTATCGCAACCTGCTGCATCACTACGTCCACCAGCGCGGCAGCGCCGAGGCGTTCACCTTCTGGACCGGCTGCGGCGCCGTGCGCCGCGCCGCGTTCACGGCCGTCGCGGGATTCGACGAGCACCGCGCTTGGCGTTCGATCGAGGACATCGAGCTCGGGTACCGACTGCGGCGGGCGGGATACCGCATCCGCCTCGACAAGGAGCTCCGCGGAACGCACCTGAAGCGCTGGACGCTCGGGACAGTCCTGCGGACGGACCTACTCTTTCGCGCCGCGCCGTGGGCACGTCTCATCCGCCACAGCGACGCGGTGCCCGCGGACTTGAACCTCGCGTTGACGCAGCGTCTCAGCGTCGCGTTGGTCGGAATCGCGACGGTCGCGCTCCCGCTCGCGTTCCTTTTCCGCACGTTCGCCGCGGTCGCAGCGCTGGCGCTCACCGGCGTCCTCGTTCTCAACTACGCGCTCTACGGCTTCTTCTATCGCGAACGCGGACTCGCCTTCGCGCTCGCGTGCCTGCCGCTGCACGCACTCTACTTCCTGTGCAGCGGCGCCGGGTTCGTGTACGGCTGGTTCACACCGCCGAGGAATCGATGAGCCCTTTCCTGAGCTTCGCCGAGCAGGCGCTCCACTACTTCAATCGCGAGCACGAGGGCCTCCAGCGCGAGCCGCTCGCGACGCCGGCCACGTGGCGCGGCGCCGACCTCGCCCGCCGCCGCGACTGGATCGTCGATCTCACGGCCGCCGACGTTGCCGAGGTCGAGCGCGCGCTCGCCGCCGTACGCGACGTGGCGATGAGCGCGATGCGGCGCGAGGACTTCCCGTTGCCAACGCTCGCCGCGCGCGTGGCCGAGTGGAGGCGTGAGCTCACCGACGGGCGCGGCTTTCTGGTCGTTCGCGGGCTACCGGTCGAGCGCTGGGGTGAGGACGACGCGGCGCGCGCCTACTGGGGGCTCGGCCTTCACCTCGGACGACCCGGCGCGCAGAATCCCGAGAACGAGCTGCTCGGCCACGTCGTCGACACCGGAGAGGACGCGGCCAATCCCTACGTGCGCCGCTATCGGACGGCGGGCGACATCGCTTACCACTGCGATCTCGCCGACGTCGTCGGCCTGCTCTGTTTGCGTACGGCCAAGTCGGGCGGCGCGAGCCGCATCGTCAGCTCCGTCACCGTCTACAACGAGCTGCTGCGCCGCCGCCCCGACCTCGTCGCGCGCCTCTACGAGCCCTTTCGTCTCGACCGCCGCGACGAGCACGGCAGCGGCACGCCGTGGGTGCCCGTCGTCCCGTGCCGCTACGCCAAGGGGACGCTCCGCACCTTCTACCACAGCGACTACTTCCGTTCCGCCGTCCGTCACGCCGACGTGCCGCCCTTCACGGAGGAAGAGCGCAGCCTGCTCGATCTCTACGAGGGGATCGCGAACGAGCCGGATCTCTACCTCGACATGCAGTTCGCGCCGGGCGACATCCAGCTGGTGTCGAACCATCTCATCCTGCACGCGCGGACGGGATACGAGGATCACGTCGAGCCGGCGCGCAAGCGCCATCTGCTGCGGCTCTGGCTGTCGCTCGTGTGAGATACGGTGCGTCGCCGTGGTTGACGTCGCCCATGACGTGCTGCAACATCCGCGCGTGAAAATGCGACGCCTGTCGATTGCCGTCATCCTTCTCGTGAACGCCACCGCCGCCGCGGCTGCCGACAGTGGACCCGTCGCCGCACCGCCTGCCGCGGCAAGCCCACCCACGGTGACGGCCGCGTTCCGCTACAACGAGGGCGAGGCATTCGCCCGTCAGCAGCTCTGGAAATTCGCCGAGTCGGCCTACGACGATGCGACGAAGATCAAGGCCGATTTCCCCGAGGCGTGGAACGGCCTCGGCCACGCGCGCAAGATGCAGAACGAGTTCCCCGAAGCGCTCGCGGCCTACCAGGAGGCGCTCCGGCTACGGCCCGACTTTCCTCAGGCGCTCGAGTACCTCGGCGAAACCTACGTCGCGATGGGAAAGATGGACGACGCCCGCGGCACGCTCGTCAAGCTGAAGCCGCTCGACGCCGGCCTCGCCGACAAGCTCGCGCAGGCGATCGACGGTCAGAAGCCCGCCGCGGCCTGGTAGCTTCATGCCACACGTCGCGACTCTCGGTCGCTGGGTGGGCGTGGCGCTGGGGCTCCTGTTGATCCAGGGTTTCACGACGCACGAGTCGGTAATTCCCGACGACACCGTCCTGCAGGAGCAACTCCAGAAATCCATCGATCTCCGCCGCCGCGAGACGTTCGACCGCGTCCTCGACGCGAGCGACCCCGGCGAGCTGATCGAGCACGCCACCCTCACCGACGTGGACCTCGATCACCGTACGTTGGGGATCGACACGCTCTTCGTCGTCGGCGACGAACTGTTCGGATACCTGTTCCGTCCGGAGAACGGCTGGGGAAGCGGCGGCGCGGATCGAAAAGCGATCGACTACACTCCGCAGTTACGCCGCGTCCAGCAGGGTTTGGGAGGCGGACCCGACGCCTTTGGATGTTTCAGCTGTCACTCGAAGGGCGGACCCGACGGCGCGGGTACGCAGACGCAGAATGCGTTTCTGCGCGGCGACGGCGAGCGGACCGGCAGTGCCGACCAACGCAACGCGCCTCACGTCCTTGGCCTCGGCCCGGTGGCACTCCTGGCGCTCGAGATGAGCGCCGAGCTGCACGCCGAGACAAGCAGCGCCAGCGAGCGAGCGAAAGCGGAAGGGCACCGCGTCGAGCAAGCCTTGACCACGAAGGGTGTCGCGTTCGGCCGCATCGCCGCCAACCCCGATGGCACACTGGACTACGCAGCCTTGGAAGGTGTCGACCAAGATCTGACGATTCGGCCGTTCGGGTGGAAGGGGCATCAAGCCACGCTCCGCGGCATGGTCGAGGAGTCGCTCCACATCCACCAGGGCCTCCTGTCCACGCGCATCCAGCTGGCGGTGCGCGACGGCACCCTCGACGCGGCTCCGTATGGCAAGGGGAAGTGGTACGACGTCGACGACGACGGCGTCAGCCTCGAAATCGACGACGGAATGCTGACGACCGTCGTGGGCTACCTGGCGCAATTGGAGGTGCCGATCATTCGCCCGCCGCGCGATCCAGGTTTGCTCGACGCGTTTGCCGCCGGTCGATCGTCCTTCGATCAGATCGGCTGCTCCGGTTGCCACGTCCCCACCCTCGAGCTCCACGATCCCAAGCTCGAGGCACGCCCGCAACAAGCGGATCGTCCCGCGTTCGTCGTCAACGTCGTCAAGGACGGCGATGGTCCGAAGATCGAGCCCAAGTACGCCGGGCCCTCCAATACGGCCTACCTGGTACGTCTCTTCAGCGACCTGAAGCGGCACGACATGGGGGACGCGTTGGCAAGCCCGTTCCCGCAAGGAACGATTCCAGCTCGGGTGTTCCTCACCCGTTCGCTCTGGGGTCTGGCGGAGACGGCGCCTTACCTCCACGACGGTCGCGCCCCGACGGTGAACGACGCCATCGTTCTCCACGGCGGCGAGGCGACCGCGGCCCGCGACGCGTACTTGGCACTCGACGAGAGCGCCCGAGCCAGCGTGCGCGTCTTCTTGGCGTCTCTTTCGCGCCAGCCCAAGCTCTTCGTGCCATGATCCGCGGACGGCGGTCCTTGACGCGGACGGCGTTGCTGGTCGGCCTCTGCCTGTCGGTCGCCGGGTGCAGAGGTTCGACGAGCGAGGAAGTCCCTACCTGGCGGGCTGATTGTCCATCCGGTGACCGACCGGCGCCCCTCAGTCTGGAAGCGGCACGGGAGGCGCACCGCTTCGCCGACCGGCGCCACGAGCTGCGCTTGCGTGAGGCGGCGGCACCGGGCTCCTTCCTGCGCGAGGTACACGCCGCGCTCGACGCGCAGCGCCTGGCGGCCGGGAAGATTTGCCTGGCAGAGGCAGCAGACCTCGGGCAACTGCTCTTCGAGCACGAGTTCAACTTTGCTGACGGGCTCGGGAGTGGTGCGGCGGCGAAAGATCCGGCGGGGCCCTTTCACCGTGTCCACCACGGAGGCTTCGGGGGTCCGGAGACCATCTCTTGTCCCTCGTGCCACTGGATCGGCGGCCCGAACGGCGCGGGAGCCGAGACCGACGACGCGTTCCTCGAAGGCGACGGAGACCGCGTGCGAAGTGGCGATCCCCGCAATCCACCGGCGTTGGTGGCGCTCGGCGTCGTCCAGGCGCTGGCGCACGAGATGACTCGTGACTTGCAGAAGCAGCGCGTGGATCTCGCGCGTGAGGCCGGGCGCGTCGGTGAGGCTCGCGAAGTCCACTTGGTCGCCAAAGGCGTCGACTTCGGCGTCCTGCGTGCGACACCGAAGGGCGAGATCGACGCATCGGGTATCCGGGGCGTCGACGCGGACTTGGTGGTCAAGCCGTTTGGCTGGAAGGGTACGCTCGCCGACTTCGCGGACTTCGCCACCGAGGCGCTGCAGCTCCACATGGGCATTCAGAGCGACGAGCTCCTCGCGGGCGGCTCCCGTGAGTTGCTCGGCGCCGGGAGCGACCCCGCGGATCCCGATGGCGATGGGGTGCGTGGGGAGCTCGGCCGCGGTCCGTTCACGGCGATGGTCGTGCACCTGGCGCTGCTCGAGCTTCCCATCATCGAGCCGCTCATCCAGAATCAACAGTTCGACGCGGCTGCCACGGGTCTGCTCGCACCGACGACAACGAGCTTCGCCGAACACTTCCAGCGCGGACGCCAACAATTCCACGCCCTCGGTTGCGCGGGCTGTCACGTGCCGATGATGGTCCTACAGAGCCCCATCGTGACGCTTGACGGGGTACCCCCGATCGACCTCGCGCGGGAGATGCGCCGCCCGGCGTTGACCTACGACCCGGCGCTCGGCGGCTATCCGGTGTGGCTCTTCAGTGATCTCAAGCGCCATGACATGGGGCAGAGCAACGTCGCCCAGCACGTCCAACGCGGCGTCGCCCTCAACGAGTATCTGACCCCGAGACTCTGGGGAGTGGCCGATTCGGCGCCGTACCTACACGACGGGCGCGCTCCGAGCTTCGACTACGCGATCGCGGGCCACGATGGCGAGGGCGCGGCCGCGCGCGCGGCCTTCGTCGCGCTCCCGTGGGACGAGCGAGGCGCGCTGCGCGTCTACTTGATGTCCCTGCGACGCGCGCCGCGGTTGATCGTCCCCTGATTGTGAGCGGCCGCCGCGCGCCGCAGGACGTAGAGATCTAGCACGCCGACGCCGACCATCCCGTCGACGGGATGGCGGAGCGAGCTGATCAGCAACGCCGGGCGCCTGTGCCCGCCGGGATCGGGGGCACGGCGGATGTGCCACCCAAACCAGCAGTCCGCCTCGTCGCCGAACAGTTCGCCCAGGACTTTTCCGCTTCGTGCGGAGCGGAATTCGACCCGGCCGACCCGGTCGGCGGCCTCGCGACGATGCCAGGGCGCGCCGATGGCGACGTCCTCGACGCCGTCTCCATCTAGATCGCCGGCGGCGACGACCATCCGCCCGTAGAGCTCTCCCGGCTGGCTTCCCGACCAGTGCCGTAGCTCCTTCCCGGTGGCGCTGGAGTAGATGCGCAGCTCTCCCGGGAGCGTCCGCGTCTGGTCTTCCGTTCCGGGCGCCGCGACGACGATCTCGCCCTTGCCGTCGCCGTCGAGATCCGCGACCGCCGCTACGACCCCCCCAAAGCCCCCCCGGCGATCTGTGCCCTTCCAGTGGTACAATTCCCTGCCGCTTGCCGACGAGAGCACCCACACCCCACCGACCATCGCTCCGGCCGCGTCCCTTTCGTAAGGTGCTCCGACGGCGAGATCCGGGCGCCCGTCCCCATCGAGATCGTCGAGCCGGGCGACGTACCATCCGAAGGACCCCGCCGCTTCTCGAGGCACGTAGGTGCGCAGCACGGTGCCGTCCTTGCCGCTCAGGAGATAGACGCGACCGCTGTCCTGCGCGGGCGCACCGACGAAAAGGTCGGTGTGCCCGTCGCCATCCTGGTCTCCGGCCAGCGTTAAGTCCCAGCCGAGGTTCTCGCTCTCGGTCTCCTCGCGCTTCCAGAGCTGCTCGCCGGTCTTGGGAGAACGCGCCACCAAAACGCCCCGCATGCGGCCGTCGACTGCTCCGTGGGGCGCCGCGATGATCACGTCCGCGAGCCCATCGCCCGAGATGTCCGGCACCGGCATCACCCAGTGGCCGAAGAGTCCCTCCGGCCATTCGCCGTCCCACGCGCGGATCTCGGCGCCCGTCGCACCCGACCACACCGCGGCGCTGCCGTTTTGGAGCACCTTCTGCTGGAGCTTGAAGCGGGCCCCGGCGGCGACGTCCACGTGACCGTCGCCGTCGACGTCGAGCGGCTCGCCGAAGCGAAACCCCAGCTCACTGTTTGGGACGCTCCCGGCGAAGCGCCGCGCCACGCACCAGCCTGCCCCGCGAGCGGAGCAGGACATCGTGGCTCCCACGGAACTCGGGAACGGAAAGCCAGGAATCGACGAGCAGCAGAGGAGAACGGCGACGGCGGAGAGTCGACGTCGCCGGCACGCGCGTGCCGGCGACGTCACGTTCTTCACTGACGGCAGTCTACGGAGTTCTTCACTGACAGCAGCCTACCGAGCTACTCCCGGAAAAGTTGCACTGCAGGCCGGTCTGGAGCGACCCGAGAGTCCCGAGTGGATTATTGAGGGCCACCCTCTGACCGCGGGAGAGAGTGTGCGCCGTCGCATACTCCCAATTGTGATTGGGGCTCGTCATTTCGTTGAAGCCGACGTCATCGAAGCACTGCGAGAGGTGTGGCGCCAACGGATCGATCGCCCAGAACGAGGTCACGAGCGCGGCGCTGGTGTCGGTTGCTCCGACGAGCTCGCCCGCGGTGGCAGCAGCCTGCAACTCGGCATACGTACACGCATGACTGGTCCCGTAACTGGTGGTACACGCAGCATCGGCACCGGGAAGGCCAACGGTGAGGTTGTACGTGAAGCGACCAAGGCTCGCCGGGAGCGCGCCTCCGAAGACCTGGCCGGGAACGAAGGTGTGCGTCGGCACCGGTGTCGGGGTCACGGTCGGCGACGGGGTCGGCGCCGGTCCGACACCGGTTGTGCAGCTCGCGTTTGCGATCCCATCGTCGAACAGATCGCAATCGACGAACAGCCCGTCGAACCGGTTGATCGTCTGACACACCCGACATTCCGCCTGGACGTCCAGGCAGGTGCCGAGCGCGGCGCCGCTCATGCCGGTGCAGGTGCCGGGGAATGCCCCGCTGGTGACGCCCGGCATGTCACAGGCCTTGACGATGCCCGCATTGAGTCCGGTGAGCGTCTTCTGGATCGCGCCCTTGTAGTCAAGGGAATAGAGGTTCTCGGCGCAAATGTTCAGGGCCGCGGCCGATGTCGCCCCGTTGTGGAGTGTCGCTTTCTTGCACTTCACGAACAGGGCCAATTTCGTCGCTGCCAGAATCTCGACGACCTTCGAGACCGTTTGCTGGCATCGGCAACCAGCCTTGTTCGTGGCGCAACTGATCACCGCCGTGTCGAGATTCGCTCCGTAGATGTCCGCGGTCAGATCGAGCTTTCCCTGCACGGCAGCGTCGCCGATCGTCACCGCACTGGTGTAGCCGAAGTTCGGAGGCGTACCGCAGGCGTTGGTTTCGTCCGCCGCCGTCTTGTTCTTCACCTTCTGGAGTTTTCCTTTGGGGTCGGCTGTCAGACAGCTCTGCGCGGTGCCGAGGAGCTTGCCCGTGCCGGCGCCTTTGATGCATCCGATGACGAATTTGCCCTCCACCTTGGCCACCGCCGTGCCGTCCTTGTTGAGCTTGTTGAGGCAGGTCTGCTGGGCCGCGCTCTGCTGCTGCGCGAGTGCGCTGGATGCGCTCCCCAAGAAAAGGAGGCCTGCGGCGATCGTGGTCGGGAGTATCGGATTTCGCATCGACATCTCGTCACCTCATTGGGCTGCACACGGAGGGCTGCACACAGACCTACGGCACCAGCGTTTCCCCCTAGCGAGTACGGCGGGCGTCCGTTTCTGTCAAGGGTTTTTTTCCCATTCGCCATGGTCGCCCCGCCGGCGGCCCGTGACATTGGCCTAACCTAGATCCACGGCTTGTAGTATGGTGGCCCCTACAATTCGGCAGGGAGGTCGTCACGGAAGCCATCCGCAACGCAAGTAGGGTGAATTGGGTCACGACGCTGTTTCTACTTCTGACGCCGCTCGTGGGGGTCGTCTGGGGCTTCGTGTACATCCGCGCGGCCGGGGTACGTCCCATCGAGGTCGCCGCCTTCGCGTTCTACGTCTGCGCCACCGGCTTCAGCATCACTACCGGGTACCATCGGCTCTTCGCGCACCGTTCCTACGAATGCTCGCGCATCGTCAAGATTCTGTATCTGCTCTTCGGTGCGGCCGCGTTCCAGCACTCGGTGCTGTCCTGGTGCTCCGAACATCGCCGCCATCACAAGCACATCGACCGGGATGAGGACCCGTACAACATCCAGCGTGGCTTCTTCTGGGCCCACATCGGTTGGCTGCTGGTGACCGATCACAAGGAGCAGGAAGACCACTCGAACGTCCACGACCTGACGGCCGATCCGTGGATTCGCTTCCAGCATCGCTTCTACATCCCGATCGCGGTGCTGATGGGATTCGCCGTCCCGTTCGCGTTCGGCTGGGCGGTCGGCAACCCGTGGGGATGCGTGCTGT